>JAAYUS010000042.1 GCA_012517605.1 Bacteroidales bacterium | reverse complement strand
TTCAAGGGTATGCTTCCAAAGTTTAATCCTGTCTGAAAATGATAAAATAAAAGGTTTATTGTTATCAAAAACAATAGGTGTAACGTCATCTGTAAGAAATTCAGCTCCGTTCATGCAGAATGCTGTTGTCAATGAAGATTTGCCAGAACCTGAATCCCCGCAGAGCATTACACCCATTCCCTGTTCAATGAAACAGCTTCCGTGAAGCGGGAGGATCTTTCTCTGATGCAGGACGGCACCGTAAACCGATCCGTTAAGATAGAGCTCTACCGATTCAGGTGTTGCCGATGGGAGAGGGGCGTATTCCACTTCATTGCCGTTGCAGGCATAGTAACTTCCCACTCCTTCAACCTGCATTGAAAATTCGTTCTGGTTCATCTGCCAGAATCCGTCGGCATATACCGGATCATCTACCTTCCTTGCAGTGGTGACCTCTTTGATGATAACATCCTTTAACGGGAAATGTATTTTCACAGGATTAAGAAACAACAGATTTGCTGTGCTTATACCTTATCGGGAAATCCTATTAATAGTCGTGAACAACTGCGGAGGCTAATGTTCAACCAACGCCTCTTCAGCTGGGATCTTTGTTCTTACAGGTCTTTCCGGATCTTTAATCAGGTTTTCAATGCAGAGATCCGATACCAGAGCCCCCGTTTCGGCAGGCTTCACTTCCCTGGTCTCTCTCCTTTTCACCGCCCTGCACACGAACCATGTGGCGGTAAGGCAGAGTGCAAGAAGTATCATTGTGAGCGGGAAAATCCCTACAGGATCAAGCAGAAAGGCAACACCTATCATTGAAATATTGAACAGGGACAGCCACATTGTGGCCTGCCTGTGACTGAACCCGGCCCTGAGCATAAGATGATGGATATGGCGGTGATCGGCAACAAAAACTTGCTGCTTATTGTAAATGCGAAGTATTATGACTCTCAATGTATCGAAAAGAGGAAGAATCAGAACGGCAATTGAAAAGGCCGGAGCTGAATGGAACCTGATAAAAGGCTTTCCGTTGGCAATAAGCTCATTAAAATGAATTGTGAAAACCGTAATCGTAAATCCCAGGATAAGCGATCCGGTATCACCCATGAATATCTTTTTGCCTGGATCATGCGACAGGTTAAACCTTATAAAGGCAATCAGCGCACCGGCAAAGGCAGCAGACATTACGGCATATCCACGGTCACCCGACTTCCAGAAAAAAACTCCGAAAACTATTGAAGAGATTATGCCTATTGATGCTGCAAGTCCGTCGATACCATCAATGAAATTAATCGCATTTATAATAATTATAAAAAGCAGGAGCGTTATAATGAATGAGTTGATGAATGATATATCGGTGGCGCCCATAAATCCGTGAAGATGTGTTATCCGTAGGTTTGTGAACAATATAACAATAACCGCCGATACCAGTTCACCGATAAATTTCTTTTTGGGATGGAGGTAAACAAGATAATCCTTGACACCAACAAAGAACAGCAGCAGGGCGGCTGCAGTGAAATAGGAGAGGCCCTGAACATTCCCGTTCACTGTGACAAGATATCCGAAAATGAACCCTGCGAAAATTCCTATACCGCCGAGGGTGGGTACATCCGACCTGTGTATCTTGTGCCTTTCGGGTTTATCCTCGAGATGCCTTCGCTTTACGACAATTATTATCTTTGGAACATAATACCATGTAATCAGCAGTGCGCTGCTAAATGCAACCACAATTGCGAGCCAGTCATTCAGTATTATATTGTTCATGGGAACAGGAATTAGCTGATAATTCGGGGACTAAAATAATTCTAAATTTAATACATTGTTCAATTTAGTTTGTTTTTTTCTAAACATTTGAACAATTTTATTTAAGATGGTCCGGCCTTGAGGGAAGGTCACGGAAAAGACGGTAAACAAGCTTTGACTGCGGGAAAATTACAACCCAGACAGTCAAAAAGACTATAAGGCAATCAGTACGAAACGACTGATGGCTCTGGTACCAGAGTTCTAGCTCTCCCTTGTAGGGAGATATATAGTTTGCATAATATTCAGCTTTGTCAAGTTTTGTTTCGGAAAGAAGCTTTTCCTCATCCCTGAAAACTATTGATCCTATGCCTGTAAGTCCGGGTCTTACATCGTAGACCCTTGCTTTTACATGATCGGGATAAGGTTCGAATGTCTTGTCCACAAGCGGCCTCGGTCCCACAATACTCATATCGCCCTTCAGAATATTGACCAGTTGCGGGATCTCGTTTATTTTTGTCTTTCTTAAGAATCCGCCCAGAGGCATTAATCTGGGATCCTTTCTTGTGGTGTACAATCCCCCCGGCAGGCTGGGACTTGCCTTAAGCATCGTTGCAAACTTCCACATCATGAACTTCCTGTTTTTCAGGCCGATCCTTTCCTGGAAGTAGAATATGTAATGTTCGCCTGTCAATAGAAGGCCTATCATGATGGGTAACAGGAGGGGCAACAAGATTATAATTGCTGCAAGTGACAGGACGAAATCGAGGAAGCGTTTTATGAAATGTTTATACATTGCTATTCATTTGGTCAGATGGGGCGACTGGGCGACGGGGCGACTGGGCGACTCTGCGACAGGGCGAGGGAGCGATTGGGCGACATTGTTTCAGATTGTACAGTTGGATGGGTTGTTACTCATATTTACGATCATGGATAAAATATGGTCATATTTGTCGTACAGCACGGAATGGTCAGTTTTATCAATATAACCACATTCCAGCGCATAATCAAGCCATACCTGCGTTTCGGCTGCTTCACCTTCGGCATCAGTTAATTTTGAGATAAATGATTTAGTATATTTTCGTTTTCTAAAAGCCTCTGCTATATTCCCAGATGCAGATCTGGATGATCTTCTTATCTGGTCAGTAAGTGAATACATTTCTTCTTTCGGGAACGATTTAGACAACCTGTAAATTGACATCCCGGCCTCAAACGAAAGCTGATAAACTCGCAATTCTTTATTTGTTCTTATTTTCTCCACAATTTCACATCCCTTTTTTGCTCCCTCGCCCCGTCGCTCTTTCGCCCTTTCGCCCCCTCGCCCCCTCGCTCCCTCGCCCAGTCGCTCCCTCTCAGACATCCCGTCTCCGATAGCGCCGGAAAACGATTTCCGGGGTCTCAATAAATATTCCGGTCCGGCGCCGTCAGGGCAGGGGGGGGATTCGTCTCTTTCTACAAACATGCCGCCTCTACGAGGCTGGGGAACGGAATCCGGCGTGCGGCATCGGGCGTGTGGCGTCCGGCGTGCGGTATCAGGCATTCGGCATCCGGTATCAGGCGTGCGGCGTCTGGCATCGGGCATGCGGTGTGCGGCGTGCGGCATCCGGCGTTAGGTTTGAGTCTTGTGTCCTGTGTCCATCGCCCCCTCGCCCAGTCGCCCAGTCGCTCCCTCGCCCCATCGCTCCCTCGCCCCCTCGCCCCCTCTCTCCATCGCTCCCTCTCCAATTCGCCCCTCGTTCCTCATCTCCTCACATCTTCGAGTCCAGCCCCTTTCCCTTCTCAATGTGCTCAAAATTCGGCAGCCACTCCTTCAGTATCCCTATGATATCCGCCTTTGTGA
>JAAYUS010000041.1 GCA_012517605.1 Bacteroidales bacterium | reverse complement strand
TGTGATATGTACGATAACTCACTCCTTCCAATTGCTATAGTCAACAAACTTGTATCACTTTCAAATCATCCAAGTACAGTACTTCTGGAGAAATTTGCAAAAGCCTCAATATAAATTACTTATTATATAATAGTAAATTAATATTATGGCTAAGCCACTAGCAGCATCCCTTCGCTGTCAACCCCATTTGCTACCCCCTACTGGCCTTCGCACAAGCCATGAGTAGCAAAAGAGGTTTCCAGCCCGTCCCTGCCACTCAACGAGACTGGCGGCTAAAGCAGAAAATGTCGATAAATCATGACAATAATAAAATTTGCCCTACAGCTAACTTACTGGCAAATGCAATAAGCTGATTAAGCATCAAATTAGCGATATATTCAGCAACGTAGCTTATTGCACTTGCCAGCCAGGTTTCGACTCATAGTTATCGGATTTACTTGGAAATTATTAATGATAAATTGTAGTTATAGACAAATGAATTTTGGCCATCTAGACAAACTCCAGTAGCTGGACAAATCAGTTCCGTTTACCTGGACTTTAACAAAACTGCCCTGACTTGACAATTTCTGCAAACGAGACAGTTTTAAAATAAGCCCAACAGCTAACACGGACGGTTGGGGTAATAAACTTGTCACAATTTTTGCTCGCCACCTTGATAACTTCATCTTGACAAAGAACTTTTCACTCATCTGCCAAATCCGTGACTTCGGCTCTGGACAAATCCTGCCACCAAGACAATTTTATCTTTCGCCGGGATTTGCAAAAATTGCGCCATGGCGGCTTGCCCGCCGTGACAGATTTGTGGCTAAAGTACCAGGACTCGAACCGGACGGGCTTACGCTGCCAACGTTTACTCCCTCAACCGCCGGGCCGTTGGATTGGCAAATTCGAAATGACGATGATGTCAGGCGACAAGTATGTTCTAAATAAGTTTGGGATTACGTTTATTTTCAGAAAAATCGATAATGAATGGAAGGTTATTTACCAACATTCATCGTCATTGCCACCTGTTTAGCAGACCATCAGACCAGCAGACCAGCAGACCATCAGACCATCAGACCATCAGACCATCAGACCAGCAGACCTGCAGACCAGCAGACCTGCAGACCAGCAGACCAGCAGACCTGCCATTCATCCTTTACCCTGTCAAAAACCAAATTAAAAATCTTCTGAGATACTTTGAACAATCTTCCTGGAAGTATGATAATCAGTTCCGGCCGGCTAACAGTTTCGGATGGTTGAACGTGGATTGAATGCTGTAATAAACCGGGGTCCGGAACGTTTTCCAAATAGCAGCTTAATCAAAGGAGGAAATCGTGAAAAAGACATTTACAAATTCCTTGACAGGGACATTTGCTATTATGCTTGTTTGTTCCTGTCTCCTTCCTGTCAGCGAACTTGCTGCACAGGAAGTATCGGCAAAACCGGTGCAGAAAACAACGACTCAGGCAAAATCAGCTCCGGTGCAGAAAAAGACTGTTCCTGCTCAGAAAAAGACAACAACGTCTCAGAAGAAACCATCTGCTTCAGTTCCTGCGGCAAAGCCTGCAGTAATGGCTGCGGATGAAGGAACAATAAAAATAGGACTGCAGATATGGGCAGCGGCCAACCTCAATGTTGTCACCTTCAGGAACGGGGATACGATTCCCGAAGCAAGGACGAATGAAGAATGGGTTTCGGCAGGTAAAGCAGGGAAACCGGCATGGTGTTACTATAACAATGATCCGAAGAACGGGCAGAAATACGGAAAGCTGTACAACTGGTTCGCTGTCACTGATCCGCGTGGTCTGGCGCCGAAGGGATGGTCGGTGCCCGATGCTGCCGACTGGGCTCAGCTTGCAGGTCAGCTCGGCGGGGCCGGCAAGGCGGGCGACAAGCTGAAAAGCAGCAGCGGATGGGCCGACGGGTTCGTTGGCACAAACGAATCGCGGTTCAACGGTCTGCCTGCAGGATACAGGGTTGAGAACGGCACCTTCCGGAATCTCGGAAGCATTGCCACCTGGTGGACCACCGATGAAGGCAAACCGGGTACAGCCGTTGATTATTATCTCGGGCAGCGGGGGTCGCTTGAAAGCAGCAACAATCCGAAGTCATCGGGCGAATCGGTAAGATGCATAAGAAAAAAGTGACCACGCGGCTTGATGCTGATTGTTTCCATGATGCCTGGCTCCTCACTGAAATTTCCAACCGGTTGTTACATCAGCGCCCGACCTGGTACACGTTTTTATGAATTCAATTATGAAACTATATGGAATATATCATATATATTGCTGGCAGTCAACATTTAAGAACAACAAATTGTTAATAACTATTCCTTGAAACATAAAATCATATTATTTAACTTCGGTTTGCCAAGCTTTCTGTGAAAGTCAGACAAGGCGATTTACGGGATGGATTGTTGTTACCTATGCATTGCTTTTGTGACTGACGGGGAAGTGGTTTGTTTGTATAGGCTTGTTAGTGAACGTTTTAGTAATGGTAACCGGTATTCGTTTGGCTGTAACCGGCAGGCCCAATCACATGAAGACTGAAGACCGGAGACTGAAGACCGGAGACCGGAGACCTGACACCGGACGCCGGACACCGGATTCCGGACGCCTCAAAACATTAACCAAAGACGTATTGAATTCCAGGTCACCTGCTTTCACTATTGAGACTTATGGGGCGTGGTTATGGAAGGAAGGGATGGAATTTACAGATTCCATAAAATCAAGAAAGTGAATACTAACTACCGGGGAAAAAGTTATTAGGTAAGGTTAGGACATATACAAGCGATGTTGTGGGCAAGCCATTGATAACATGACTGTTATGTAAATAACAACAAAATATCTTTACACTTGACAGCTTAACAATGACAATAAAACTCAGTGCTTTCTATCGGGATTTGGCCCGCACGCAAAAAATTTAATTAAACCTCAGTGGCAAATTGCACACGTTTGCAAGCCTCACAAGCTAACCCACAACCAAAGCTTGCAAAAGAGCTGAAATCATTGAACACACAGAGACTAATTTCTTAAATTTGAGTTTTTCCAAGCAATGAATCAGAACCCTGAGCAAATAGCACGAGACAGCATCGACAGACAGTTAAGAGCGTGCGGATGGATCATTCAGAACAGATCACAAATAAATCTGAATGAAGGCCAGGGTGTTGCAGTAAGAGAATATCCGACAGATGCAGGACCAGCCGACTATGTTTTATTTGTTGACGGAAAGCCGGTCGGGGTTATTGAAGCAAAACGTGCTGAAGAGGGCCACCGAATTACTATGCACGAAGACCAGGCCCGGGATTATGCTTCCGCAAAATTGAAATACCTGAATAATGAACGGTTGCCTTTTGTTTATCTGAGTACCGGCGATGTAACTGCTTTTACCGACTTCAGAGACCCAAAGCCAAGAGGCAGGAATGTTTTCTCATTTCATAAACCTGCCACTTTGAGCGAATGGCTCAGGAAAACTAAGTCGCTCAGGGCATCACTTCATGATTTGCCGGAATTGACAACCTCCGGGCTCAGAGATTGCCAGACAAACGCTATCAGAAATCTTGAAAAATCGTTTAAAGACAACAGATCACGTGCATTAATTCAGATGGCAACAGGTGCCGGAAAAACATATACTGCCATCACCTTTATTTACCGCCTGCTGAAATACACCAATGCAGGAAAAATACTTTTCCTCGTAGATACAAAAAACCTTGGAGAACAGGCCGAGCAGGAATTTATGTTATATCTCCCGAATGACGATAACAGAAAATTTACTGAACTGTATGGTGTCCATCGGCTGAAGTCCAGATATATCCCTGATGATAATCATGTATATATCAGCACAATTCAGCGCCTGTATGCCATTCTGAAGGGACAGGATCTGGATGAAAGCGCCGAAGATGAGAATCCTAACGAAAAATGGCAGCCCAAAGAAATTCCGCCGGTGGAATATAACGAAAAATTGCCCATCGAGTATTTCGATTTTATCGTAATCGATGAATGCCACAGGAGCATCTATAATCTCTGGATGCAGGTACTCGACTATTTCGATGCATTCCAGGTTGGACTGACCGCAACACCCGATGCAAGGACCTATGCATATTTCAGGCAAAATCTGGTTTCTGAGTACTCACATGAAATGGCTGTTGCAGACGGAGTGAATGTCGGCTATGATGTATATCTGATTGAGACCAGGATTACGAGACAAGGGGCAACCCTCTGGAAGGGACAATACATTGAACACCGGGAATTACTTACCCGCAAAAAAAGATACGAACTCCAGGATGAAGACGAAGAGTATACCGCCCGGCAGCTTGATAAAGAAATTGTCAATCCTAATCAGATCCGTACAGTGATTCGTGCATTCAGAGACCGGCTGCCGGAGATCTTCCCCGACCGTTTTGACCAGAATGGCAATTTCGAAGTACCCAAGACTCTCATCTTCGCCAAAACCGACAGCCATGCTGATGATATTATCAATATTGTAAGGGAAGAATTCAACGAAGAAAACAGGTTCTGTAAAAAGCTCACATATAAGACTGACGAAGACCCGAAATCAATTCTGGCACAATTCAGAAATGATTATTACCCCCGGATTGCAGTAACCGTTGATATGATTGCCACCGGAACCGATGTTAAACCGCTCGAATGCCTGCTTTTTATGCGCGACGTGAAAAGTCGCAACTATTTCGAGCAAATGAAAGGACGGGGTACAAGAGTTATTGATTTTGATGATTTGAAAAAAGTGTCACCCTGTGCCAGGGTCGCCAAGGATCATTTTGTTATAGTTGATGCCATAGGAGTTACCAAAAGCCTGAAAACCGACAGCCGTCCGCTTGAGAAAAAACCCGGCGTGCCGCTGAAAGACCTTCTGGAAGCAGTTACAGTGGGTGCCAGAGATGAAGACCTGTTTACTTCACTGGCCAACAGGCTTGTAAGACTGGAAAAACAAATAACTGATAAAGAGAAAAAACAGTTTGAGGAAAAAACCGGAGGGATTTCTTTAAAAGACGTTGCCAAATCATTATTGAACGCTTACAATCCTGATACAATTGAATCCATTGAACGGAAGGTGAATAAAGAAAAACAGGGCGAACCTCCTGTCGAAATTGAAGCCGCAATCAGGAAGGAGCTTGAAATCCTACGCAATGATGCCGCAAAGGTTTTCACCGGCAATCTGAACGAATTTATAGAGAATGTTCGTAAAGCACATGAGCAGAAAATAGATATTGTTAATCCCGATGAAGTGCTTAATGCAGGGTGGGTAAAAAACAATAAAGAGAAGGCAGGTGAAACTATAAATGCCTTTAAGGAATGGATTGAATCGCATAAGGATGAGATAACAGCCTTGCAAATCTTTTATGGTCAGCCTTTCCGCCGGCGCGAGCTTACCTTTAAAATGATTAAAGACCTTGTTGAATTAATTGTTCAGGAAAAACCTCTGCTTGCACCTCTGAATGTCTGGCGTGCCTATGAAGTGCTCGAAAATGTTTCAGGCAAACCAAAAAACGAGTTTACGGCCCTGGTCTCACTTATCAGGAAAGTTGCCGGCATTGATTCAGCGTTGACCCCTTACGATAAAATCGTTGACAAAAATTTTGCCGACTGGGTCTGGAAAAAGCAACAGGGCGCCGGGCCAAAGTTTACCCAGGAACAAATGGAATGGCTGTATATGCTTAAAGACCAGATTGCAACTTCAGTTCATGTTGATATTGACGACCTCGATTATACGCCCTTTGATGCACGAGGTGGAAGAGGAAGGATGTGGCAGCTGTTTGGTAATGAAACAGAAACCATAATCAACGAATTAAACGAAGTTCTTGCTGCATAAGATTGATATGAAGAAATTAAAGGCTGTGCCTTCGGGAGCCTGAGTGTCGGTGCCTTCGAGAGCCTCAGGCACCGTTTCCGCGGTGGTTGAGGCTCCCGAAACCACCGCTGCAACGTTAAAAGAATAATAATAAGATGAAAGGATTTATGTATATACTGGAATGTGCCGATGGAAGTTATTACACCGGCAGTACCAACAATCTGGAGTTAAGATTGCAACAACATCAGTTGGGGGAAGGTGCTAATCACACGAAGAAAAGGTTGCCTGTAAAACTTGTTTATTTTGAGGAATTTGACAGAATTGATGAGGCTTTTTGCCGCGAGAAACAGGTGCAGGGATGGAGCAGAAAAAAGAAAGAAGCTTTGATAAACGGGGCTTTCGAGAGCCTCAAGCCCCTGTCTATGGCATATAGGGATAAAAGAAATAATGATGATAAGGGAAATTAAAACGGTGCCTTCGGGAGCCTCAGGCACCGAGAATGCGGTGGTTGAGGCTCTTGAAACCACCGCTGTTGAAATTGTTTAAGCCCTCTCAACGGTGCCTTCGAGAACCTCAGGCACCTTACATGCGGTGGTTGAGGCTCTCACGGTGGTTGAGGCTCTCACGGTGGTTGAGGCTCTCACGGTGGTTGAGGCTCTCGAAACCACCGCTGTTGAAAATCACAATACACACAAATGAGCAGCATTATGAACGAAAATAAAATATTACCGAAAGGG
>JAAYUS010000040.1 GCA_012517605.1 Bacteroidales bacterium | reverse complement strand
CTTTTTCCTTTTGTCTTTTATCTTATCTTTTTCCTTTTGTCTTTTATCTTATCTTTACAACATATTATACATCCTTATGCCTTATTCCGGACTTGCAGAATTTATTACAGCTCTCGAAAAAAGCGGCGAACTGTCAAGAATAAAGAAATTCGTTGATCCTGTCCTGGAAATAACTGAGATCACCGACCGCATAACGAAAAATAACGGCAAAGCCCTCCTTTTTGAAAATAACGGAACACAATTCCCTCTTCTTATTAATGCTTTTGGCTCCGACAGGAGAATGGCTCTTGCCCTCGGCAAAAACAGGATATCGGACGCAGCAGACGATATCTCAGCCATTATTAAAAATATCACGGAAAGCCATGCAGGGCTTTCCGGTAAACTCAAAATACTGCCGGAACTCTTTAAGATGGCACGTTTCCTTCCTTCCCTGAAAAGGAAAAAAGGGTTGTGCCAGCAGATCATAATAAAAGAACCTGACCTGGGCATTCTCCCTGCACTTAAATGCTGGCCGCACGACGGAGGTCGTTTCATTACTCTTCCCATGGTGCATACAGTCGACCCTGTTACAGGAAAAACGAATGTTGGAATGTACAGGATGCAGATCTTCGACAAAGTAACCACCGGAATGCACTGGCAGAGGCATAAGACAGGTGCTTCCCATTATGAGGCATGGAAGAAAACAGGCAGGAAAATGCCGGTCACTGTCACTCTTGGCGGAGATCCCGTATATACTTATTGCGCAACGGCACCGCTTCCTGAAAACATTAGTGAGTATATCCTTGCAGGCCTACTCAGGAGGTCGGGGGTGAAGCTCGTAAAATGCATTACCAACGACCTTTATATCCCTGAAGATGCCGATATAGTAATAGAAGGATATGTTGATCCCGCAGAGCCTCTGGTGACAGAGGGACCTTTCGGTGATCATACAGGTTTTTATTCTCTGTCAGACCTTTATCCGGCCTTTCATGTTACATGTATCACCCATTCGGGAAATGCAGTCTATCCTGCCACAATTGTCGGAATACCACCTCAGGAGGATGCCTGGCTGGCAAAGACAACAAGCGCTATCTTTATGCCTCCTCTTAAACTTGCTGTTCAACCTGAAATTGACGACATTCATCTTCCCGATGCCGGCGTTGCACATAACCTCGCCATAGTGCGAATTAATAAATCATATCCAGGGCAGGGCATGAAAGTTATTAGCTCACTTTCGGGAGCAGGACAGATGATGTTCTCAAAATACATTATCGTGGTGAGTGGTGATGTCGATATCCGGAATTACAGGGATCTGACAAAACATGTTATAAAACATACTAGTGTGCAGTCTGACATTGTATTTACTCATGGGCCTCTTGATGTACTGGATCACTCATCGGGCAGATTTTCGTTCGGTGGCAAGGCAGGAATAGATGCGACAGTAAAGCTGCCTGAAGAAATAGTAAATAATGTAAGCGAATCCGTAAAGGGTAAAAAGCGGGATCCGTTTTCCTTTTCACACAGACTGGTTAGGAATCTCAATGCGGATCTGAATTTGGAAGGGATAGGCGTGGCTATAATGGCTGTAGACACATCTGAGGATCCTGATCCGGGAGGCAGTATTGCAGCATTGCTTAAGAAGGAGAACCATGCAGATCTGCCTGAACTTATCCTTGTTGTCGATCATACAGTCGATATATATGATTATTTCATGGTTGCCTGGCAGACTCTCGGAAATACGGATCCGGTACGCGACCATTATATTATCTCTCCCCGGACAATAATGCTGGATGCTACAATAAAACTCACGAAGTCAGGAAAATTCCGGGGGGAATGGCCGAATATTGTATGTTCCGACCCCGGTACTATTAAACATGTGGATGAAATGTGGGATGATCTTGGTCTGGGCGGCTTTCTGACTTCCCCTTCTTTAAAGGCAGGTAAGCTTTTGAGGAACGGGAAGGCCTCAATTGAACTATAAAAGGATTTTCGAAAAAGGATCAGGAAAGCAGTTCCTTTATTGTGGCTATTAGCTGGGCAGGCTGGTAGGGTTTGCTTATATATTCGTCGATACCTGCAGAAAGGCATCTTTCTCTGTCGCCGATCATGGCATCGGCTGTGATTGCAATGATTGGTATGTGGCTTTCTTTACCATGCTCCATTTCCCGGATTTTCTCGGCAGTAACCAGCCCGTCCATAACAGGCATCTGGATATCGAGAAGGATGAGGTCATATCTGGATTCCATTATTTTCTCTATTGCTTCCCTGCCGTTTGAAGCTGTGTCGATGTTCTTTACCAGTGGTTTTAGCGTAAGCAGGGTGATCTTCTGGTTAATGAGATTATCTTCCACAAGCAGGATGCTGCATTCGCTGAGATCCAAAGCAGGCCTTTGAGCGGCGACCGGGTTAGTTGATCCTGCTGAAGGGGATGATTTCGTCCCTGCATTGAAATAAGCGAAAGGGATACTGATATTCAGGACGGAACAGTTTTCACCCGGTTCCTGGCTGAAATAGCCCCTGCTCATCATAATGAGTTTTGAAGCAAGCTTGCCCGCTCCGGTTTCCTGGTCGATCAGGATATTGTTCCTGTCGGTCTGGATCCTGAAACCTATAATCCTTCCACCTTCAATCTCCTTTTCTTTCCTCGCTGTGATGTTGACCCTTGTGGGGATCTCTGTTCCCTGCTCCTCAATTGTGCTGAAGATATCAAGGAAGATCTGCTTAAGTATTATCGGATCGCCGTTACATTCATATTCATCATAATCTCTCCTTGTAAATACAATGTCGAGATTCGATTTTGCCTTTAAATTGTAAAGGTCGATTGTATTCTGTACAGTTGAAAGGATATTGTAACGGATGTTTTTCCCGGGAGCATGGGGCAGGCTGATTGCCGACTGCATTGTTAATTCATTAACAGTTGTCACCATGTTGTTTGTTGATGCGACAAACGTTTCAAGCAAATCCTTTTGTCTTTTCTGAAGGCCTGAATCCATAAGGAGGTCGGTCAGCAGGACCAGATTATTCAGGGGCTCTCTTATCTTATGTGAGAATTCGGAGATCACATCTTCCTTTACACCAACCGATGAAGGAATTTCTGCAAAGGGTTCTTTTGAACTTTTTAACAGGCTGTCGGTCTTCCTTGTTATAAGAACAACGGAGGATGCCCCGACAATCACAAGTATCCCTGAGAGCAGCCTCAGATTGAATGTCAGAAAGATCAGGGACAGGACCAGAAACGTCAATGCAATTATAGCATAAGTGCCGACAATGTTCTTTTTCCTGTCGAAAGTCTCATCTCTTGAGGAGATTTCTGATTTTCCACCATTGTAATTATCTGGTTCCATGAGAACAGAAACTGAATTACTGCAGAATTGTAAAATTACGCAAAATAGATGATAAATATACGTGAGTCATAATAATCAACCTTTGAAGGAAAAGGTTAATTTTGTTCCTGCGGTATGGTATAATTTTTGAGCCTGAAACAGAAAGAGGAGACAATTATGAAGAAGACATTCAGGAAACTACTATTGATCTTACTTGTTGTTTATGAGGGATCTCTGTTGATGCTCACTGCACAGGAGAGCGGAGGGATGGTAAAGTATACTCCTGATTTCAGGTTTAACGATGGCATATATCTTAATTTCGACCAGGTAAAAAATAATTCTCCAATCCCCAAAGCAAAGATCCTGACATCAACCGATTACAATGACAAGGATTTCTTTAAGAACCTGATGGCCGGAGAAAAGATCTACTTCTACGATGGTATGGGTATGCGTCAGGAAGTAAGTAAATCTGACATCTGGGGCTATTCCCGCAACGGGATACTGTACATTCAGGTTCAGGGGAATTTTAACAGGATCACTTTTGTAGGAACCATATGCCATTTCGTTGCCGATGTGACGTCGTATGACAACCGTTATTACAACAATCCTTACGGGTATTATGATCCTTATTATTATTCGCCGTATTATTCGCCGTATTATTCACCGTATTATTCGCCGTATTCCTATGGAGGATATTATTCCCCATACGGCTCATATTATTCACCCTACCGGCAGAATTCGGGCCGGAATGAGCTCAGACAGTATCTTATCGATTTTGAGGAGGGGAAAATTCTTGAATATGATGTTGAGAATACCGAGCTTCTTCTCATGAAGGACCCCCAGCTGTATGAGGAATATGTAAGGCTTCCAAATAAAAAGAAAAAAGATCTGATGTTTGTTTATATACGCAAGTTTAACGAGAAGAATCCGTTATATCTTCCGGTAAACCAGAATTTCTGAATGAGAAATATAATCACAGCCTTAATTGCATTTGCCTTTCCGCTTATAATGGCGGCTCAGTCGCCATTTCCCGACAGTGAGGAGATAAAGCAGTTCATGTCATCGACAACCTGCGTGGTCCTTGAGAATGGCAACCCGGTTTACAATACATATATTACAAATGCTGTAAAGGAATTCTGGACAGTCACCCCTGTCGAATTTATTAAAACTTCCGATTTTGACCTTAGGCGGAAAGACCCGGCATATTCATTCATAATGCTCACGGAAACGAATTTCGAAAAGGACAAATCAGCTTCCTCTTATAATTATATTAACCTCCTTCAGGGTAAAAATGTCGAAGAGCTGGGAAAGATGCCGGAAATCTGTGCTGTCCCGCTCTCCTTCTCGGGTGAGGATGACCTGGAATACGGATATAAGCTCGCAGCCATACTGTCGTTCATGCAGAACCATGCAAGGATGATATCCGGGAATCCTTCCCTTACCGGCAGAAGATACCTGAGGTTCTACAATAAAAATATCCCTGAAGTGAAATCCATGAAGATCCTTGTCAGGAAGGAAGACCTTTCACCTGCCATAAACTCTCTCGATGCACTAAGATCCGCTTATAAATATTCAATCGACATTGTTTCCGAAGAGGTGATAATGAAAGCCATAAGAGACAAGGCCAAAAACACCCTTGTACTTCATAAAGTGGGGCCGGGGGAAGGAAAAAGTTCGGGTTATTGCTTTAAAATGCTCTTTGGTACTGGCGATTCAGACATGTATTATTATAATCAGCATACCATCGACAGGAACAATCCCGACGGGTTGCTGCCTGCCGATCTGAAACGACTGGAAAGGTTCTGAAAATGCAGCAAAATAAAAAGAACGACGTCTTTTAGTTAAAAACCGGATTGTCATGAAAGAGATAATAGAACTATCTGAATCGGAAAGAAACTGGGCGATGTTATGTCACCTTTCTGCATTTGCTGGCTTTTTCTTCCCTTTTGGCGGTATCATAGGTCCGCTTATTTGCTGGTTGTCGAGAAAAGACGAATCGATCTGGGTCGATCAGAACGGAAAGCGATCAATGAATTTCCAGATGTCGATTTTGCTTTATATGATCCTCGTGATCCCTTTATGCTTTATTATAATCGGCATCCCGATACTGGTTTTCCTTGGCATTCTGAAAGTGGTCTGCATTATTATTGCCAGCATAAAAGCTTCAAAGGGTGAGGAATTCAGATACCCTCTTTCAATCCCCTTTATACAGTAGTTTTCAATTGGGAAATTTTACCATCAGGTAATAAATTTGTATATTTCAAGGCAGATTTATTATCTCCTCCAATGAAAAAAGAATCCGGCAGCAAAAATCCTAAAGTTGAGGTTTTTGAGAAAAAAGACCTGTATTATGATGTTAAAGCGGAAAAGCATAAAAAGCTGGGAGCCAAAGAATACGAGAAGAAGCTGAGAAAGCTTGCAATTGAACTTGTTAAACTTCAGGAATGGGTTAAGGCGAACAAACTGAGAGTGGTGGTGATATTTGAGGGCCGCGACGCTGCTGGCAAGGGAGGAGTGATAAAGACAATTGCGGGATGCCTTAATCCCAGGATCTGCAGAATAGTTGCACTTGGCATCCCGACTGAAAAGGAAAAAAGCCAGTGGTATTTCCAGAGATATGTATCAGAACTGCCGTCAGGCGGCGAAATAGTCCTTTTCGACAGAAGCTGGTACAACAGGGCCGGCGTTGAAAAGGTAATGGGTTATTGCACAAATGAAGAGTATGAGGAGTTTCTGAGATCCTGCCCCGAATTTGAGAGAATGCTCATTCGGTCGGGAATTATCCTGATAAAATACTGGTTCTCGATAAGTGACAGCGAACAGGAAAAACGCTTCCAGGAAAGAATTAATGACCCCACAAAGAGGTGGAAAATAAGCCAGATGGATATTGAATCGCGTGACAAATGGGTTGAATATTCCATGGCCAAGGACAAGATGTTTTCATATACAGACACAAAGCAGTCACCATGGTATGTCGTTCCTGCGGATGACAAGCGCAGGGCAAGACTGAACTGTATAGATCACCTCCTTTCACTTATTCCTTATGATGACCTGACACCCAAACCAATCAAACTGCCGCCCCTTAAACATGATGTCGCATATGTAAGACCTCCCATTACAGATCAGACCTTTGTGCCTGAAAAATATTGATATAACTTGATGGTATTGCAGTCTGCTGTCTGATCGTTTATATAATAGTACGATCTGTCCTGTTTCAGATATCCTGATTCTTCTTACTTTTGCAATCTCAGCCTTTTTACTTTTATCTTTTTACTTTTATCTTTTTACTTTTATCTTTTTACTTTTATCTTTTGTCTTAAACCATATTAATGAAACCATCCATACCAAAAGGAACACGCGATTTTTCTCCGGGTGAACTGATTAAGCGAAATTATATCTTCGACACAATCAAAAGTGTATTCCGGCTTTATGGGTATCAGCAACTGGAAACGCCGGCAATGGAAAATCTTTCGACACTCCTTGGGAAATATGGCGATGAGGGCGACAAGCTTATTTTCAGGATTCTCAATTCAGGCGATTTTCTTTCAGATGTTTCCGACGATGATCTTCTTAAAAGAGAAACCGGCAGGCTATCATCACAATTTTGCGAACGTGGATTAAGGTATGACCTGACTGTGCCATTCGCACGATACGTTGTCCAGCATCGTGATGAAATAGTTTTTCCTTTTAAAAGGTATCAGATCCAGCCGGTATGGCGGGCCGACAGGCCACAAAAAGGAAGATACCGTGAGTTTTACCAGTGCGATGTTGATGTCATAGGAAGTGATTCATTGCTTAATGAATTTGAACTTGTAAGTATAATCGACGATATCTTCAGACAGCTTCAGATATCTGTAATAATCAAGATTAACAACAGAAAGATACTTTCGGGAATAGCCGAGGTTATTAACGAATCGGCAAAGATCACCGACATCACCGTAGCTGTCGATAAACTCGATAAGATAGGGATCGATGCAGTAAATGAGGAACTTAAAAGTAAGGGCATCACTGCTGAAGCAATCGGAAAACTTCAGCCGATTATCCAGCTGAAAGGAACAACTTCAGAGAAGCTTGCTAAGCTTCGCGATATACTTGCCGGATCTGAAACGGGAATTAAAGGTATAGAAGAGATGCAGAATCTGTTTAACATGATCACAGATGCAGGCCCTGCTGGTAACGCTGAACTTGATCTTACCCTTGCCAGAGGCCTCAACTACTATACCGGTGCAATAATAGAAGTCAAGGCAAAAGATGTTGCCATTGGCAGCATCTGCGGAGGAGGAAGATATGATAACCTGACCGGAGTATTTGGAATGGAAGGCGTATCGGGTGTAGGCGTATCATTCGGGGCCGACAGGATTTATGATGTAATGAGCCAGCTTAACCTTTTTGATAAAACGAGCGAGACATCGACAAGGGTGCTGATCCTTAACTTTGGACCGGGTGAGATCTCCTATGCCATGAAGATCAGAGATATCCTGATAAAGAATCAGATAAGCTGCGAACTCTATCCGGATGGTGCCAGACTAAAGAAACAAATATCGTATGCAGATGCCCGGAAAATTCCGTATATAATAATTGCCGGCGAGGAAGAAATAAGTGCTGGCATGGCAACAGTGAAAATAATGTCATCGGGGGAACAGGTGAAAATGTCACCTGGTGAACTTCCGGGCTACTTAAGAAACATCTGACAGATACAAATTTATTGTATTCCTTTGTGGTACTTAGTGATGTGCCTGGTGTCCCTTTGTGGTTATCTTGTTTTTACCACAAATGGGACATAAAGGATTGAACGAAGGAATCACAAAGTATATGTATTTTAAAAGTCAGATCAGGAATAATGATAAATTTGCCTTTGTAACTTAAACAGAATCCGATGGCACTTCAATGCGGAATAATAGGTCTGACAAATACAGGCAAGACAACAATATTCAACTGTATATCAAATACAAAAGGCGAAACAAATGCCTTTGCTTTCAGCGCCGTCAAATCGAATATAGGAGTAATACAGGTACCTGACCCCCGTCTTTATGAACTGGAAAAGCATCAGGTTACGGAGAAAATTGTACATACCACGGTGGAGATTGTAGATATACCCGGACTCGCAAAAGGTTCGAACAAGGGTGAGGGTGTAGGTAATAAATTCCTCGGCGATATAAGGAACACTGATGCGCTTATACATGTGCTCAGGTGCTTCGATGATGATGCTCTTCCTCATATTGACGGCTCAGTCGATCCTGTAAGGGATATTGAAACTGTCGATTTTGAACTGCAGGTAAAGGACCTCGAATCGATAGAAAAGAAAATCCAGCGGCTTGAGAAACTCGCAAAATCGGGAGACAAGGATGCAAAACATGGGATTGAAGTGCTGAACAGGTACAGGGATCACATTGGTAATTTCCGGAATGCCCGGACACTTGAGATTAAGGAGGATGAGAAGAAATATGTCGACGACCTGTTCCTTCTTACAATGAAACCAGTTATGTATGTATGTAATGTCGATGAGAAATCTGCAGTGACAGGGAATAAGTATGTCACCCGGGTAAGGGAAGCCCTGCATGGCAAAGATGTCGAAATCCTGGTCATTGCTGGCGCTGTGGAGGCCGAAATTGCCGAGCTGGAAAGCATGGACGACAGGCTGGCATTTCTGAGTGATGCAGGACTGGATGAACCTGGCGTCGACAAAATGGTAAGGGCAGCCTACAAGATGCTTAACCTTCAGACATTCTTTACAGTAGGCCCCAAGGAAATTAGGGCGTGGACAATAAAGAAAGGCATGACTGCACCTCAGGCTGCAGGAGTGATACACAGCGACCTTGAGCGGGGATTTATCAGAGCGGAGGTGATGAAATACGTCGATTTTGTAAAGCTGGGTTCTGAGCATGCATGCCGTGAAGCCGGAAAATTCTACATCGAAGGCAAATCCTATATCGTAGAGGACGGTGATATTCTTCATATACGATTTAACGTATAACCCGGCTCATGACCAGGTCAAGGCTGATAGTGATAGTTTTTCTGATTTCTTTGTCTGACTGGTGCTTTTCCCAATATGTATCAAATATTGAATTACTTAGGAAAATAGTATCCGAATCGGGTCAGGCTGAAGTTGCAATACCTGAACCCGGTCGCCCGGAACTTGACAAGATTTCACAAAGCTTTTCCATCTCAAGCGTCAGGAATGACGAAGTGAGAATCAAACTTTCCCCGTTTGACATTGATAGGTTCATTGACCTCAGATTTGAATTCAGGATCATTGAACGACCCGGAGCCAAAGGGATTATAAGCCGGCAGCCTCTTGAAAAGGTTATGGAATGGGAAGGCTATCCTTCATACAGTCAGTATGAATCCATAATGAGGCACTATGCCTCGGAATATCCTTCAATCTGTGTTCTCGATACAATAGGGACAAGTATTATGGGCAGGGCTATACTCGTTCTGAAGATTTCCGATAATTGCAGGGAGGATGAACCCGAACCTGAAGTGTTTTATACTTCCACAATGCATGGCGATGAAACTGCCGGATTTGTTCTTATGCTAAGGCTTGCCGGATATTTACTGGAAAATTATTCCTCCGACGACAGGATAAGAAAGATAGCAGACAATCTTGAGATATGGATAAACCCTCTGGCCAATCCCGACGGAACTTACCGGGATGGAGATTATATTGTTTCACCCGTAAGGAATAATGCCGCAGGCTACGATCTGAACAGGAATTTCCCTGATCCCTGGTATCCTGGAGTTATCCGGCAGAAAGAAACAATCGATATGATGCGGTTTTTGACTGCCAGAAGGTTTGCACTTTCTGCCAATTTTCACTCGGGTGAGGAGGTTGTCAATTATCCATGGGACAGGTGGCCTTATGACCATGCTGACAAAGATTGGTTCTACTCCATATCAAGAGCGTGGGCCGACACAGTTCACCTTCATTCGGAGAAAGGCTATATGGATTTTCTCGACAACGGCGTTACCAACGGCTATTCATGGTATACTGTTTATGGCGGAAGGCAGGATTATGTGACATACCAGCTGTCGGGAAGGGAAATAACCGTGGAACTTGATACAATTGATTTTACGCCGGAAGACCGTCTGTCGGACCTGTGGGAATATAACTACAGATCAATGCTCAATTATATCGAAAATGCACTTTACGGGATCCATGGGTTTGTAAGGGATGCCGTTACCGGCGATCCTGTCGCGGCAATGATATATATAAACAGACATGACATTGACAATTCGCAGGTCTTTGCCGACAGTGCCACTGGTTTTTTCACAAGGTTCCTTGAACCAGGAGCGTGGGACCTTAGCTTTATTGCAGACGGTTATCATGGTACAACCATCACGGATGTTCAGGTGTCAGACTTTCAGACAACGTATTTGGAGGTAAAGATAAATCCGGTTCTCAATATTGCTGATACAATCAGCCGCATCCAGCCTTATTTCTACCCTAATCCGGCTGCCGGCTTTGTTAAGGTCGTTTTACCTGATTACCTGCACGGCAATTTAAATGTGAAAATATACAATTCATCGGGAATGATAATATCCGACTTCGATGACAAAACCATTTCCGGGTTTCCTTTGAGTCTTGATATCAGGATGTTAGTGAAGGGAAGTTATTTTGTAGTGTTCAGGAATAAAGCAACCGGAAGGACAGGAACCGGCAGGTTTATAAAAAACTGATCCTTGAATTGTTGCAGATCCTTTTGTCCTTAGCAATGCCTTTCTTTCCCGTTTCCCCCAGAGAAGGGAAGGGGATAAAAACTTGTACCGGTTTACTCTTTATTAACGATTACCGGCATTCATCTTATATTTAAAAAGTTATTTTTGCTGCGTTATTATATGCGGCAGGATAAAGTAGTATTTAAAAAAAGTATTTATGGACAGGCAGAGGAGTGGAATTATGACAAAACAATTTTTCTTTTCAGCGCTTCTATTTCTTTCATCAGTATTGAGCATATCAGGTCAGGGAGCCTATCTTCCTCCCGATAAACCGGCTCTTATAGTAGGCATAGTTGTTGAGCAGCTCAGATTTGACCAGCTTGAACGACTGAGGGATAAACTTTCTGACAATGGCATAAAAAGGATGATTAATGAGGGCACTTTTTTCAGGAATGCTTCTTTTGATTATATGCTTACACAATCCGCCCCGGGATATTCAACAATTGCCACAGGAACCGAACCGTCATATCACGGAATCACATCCGACAGCTGGTATGTTCCACTGAAGAATGAGTTTATCTATTGTACAAAGGATGTGACAGTAAATCCGGTAGGGGGAAGCTATGAGTCAGGGCTCCATTCCCCTGTAAATCTTAACGCCTCCACGTTTCCTGACGAACTTAAGACTGCATCAGGAAAGAAATCAAAGGTCTATTCCGTTGGCATAAAGGAATATACTTCAATATTTGCCGGAGGGCATGCAGCCGACGGTGTCTTCTGGTACGACAACACAACCGGCACCTGGATGTCGTCGACCTATTATATGAAAGAGCTTCCGGCATGGGTAAATGATTTCAATGCCCTGAAATACTCTGAAACATATCTGAGCACAACATGGAATCTTCTGCGCCAGCCAGCCGATTATTCCACCTGTCTTCCCGATTCAAACAGGTTCGAGACGGGATTTAACGGGCTCAATTATTTTCCCTACGATGTAAATAAATTAAGCAGGACCTCAGGGAGAAATTCAGCACGCAATTTTGCATTTATAAGAGAAACACCCTTCAGTGATGCATTGACCACCGATTTTGCAATAAAGCTTATTGAAAAGGAAGGACTTGGAACGGATGAAAACACAGATTTTCTTTCCATATGCTATTCTGCCACTGATTATATAGGTCACAGGTTCGGTCCTTCCTCTGTGGAATCAGGCGATGCCATTCTTCGTCTCGACAGGAATATTGAGACTCTTCTGACATACCTGAATGACAAAATCGGGAAAAAGAACATACTTGTGTATTTCACATCATCACATGGTATTTCAGAGATCCCTGCGGTTATGGAGGCCACAAGAATCCCTGCAGGATATTTTAAGCAGAATCAGGCACTCCAGTTGCTCCGCAGTTACCTGAATGCTGTTTATGGAGAGGGTGACTGGGTGCGCGGTTTTACTGAAAGGCAGATATTTCTCAACCGGACTCTCATTGAAGATGCCCGTATTCCCATCGAGGATATTCAAAAGAAAACGGCCAGGTTCCTTATCCAGTTTTCGGGAGTAGCTTCGGCATATCCTTATTATGCTTTTGAGGCAAACGACTTCGGGAACGGACATTTGAAGAGGATTGTGAATAACTTCAGTCCTCAGCGTTCAGGCGACGTTATTGTAATTCTTAATCCGGGATGGGTTGAGAAGGAGGGAGAACAGATCACTAATCATAATTCCCCTTATGAATATGATGCTCATGTTCCTTTGATCTGGTATGGCTGGACTGTGAACAGGTCGACAGTTATGAGAAAGGTGAATATGACAGATATTGCTGCCACTCTTTCTTCTTTGTGCAGGGTTCCTTATCCGAATGCATGCACTGGTGAGCCGATGTCGGAGCTATTCAGATAAAACGCATTCTGATCTCGTCCCTTACGGAACAGGCTTCAGCTAAAAGGGCCGGATTCTTCTCGCAACCGTTTCCAAGGATTACCAGGTTTGCTCCTGCCATAAAAGCATTAAATATCTCATCACGGCTTCTTAGTCCGCCGCCTGCTGCCAGAGGTATTGATATCTCATCCCTTACGGCTTTGATTATTGCGGCGGGAACCGGACTAGGCGCCCCGCTTCCGGCTTCAAGGTATATCATTTCAAGGCCCAGCATCTCTCCGGCAAGGGCTGTGGCAACTATAATGTCGGTTTTATCGGGCGGTATTGCATCTGTCTGGCTTATATATTCAACCGATGTTTTGTTGCCGCATCCAATCAGAATATAACCTACGGAAACAAGTTTTTCTTTTATGTCCCTGAGGTAAGGTGCTGCTATTACGTGATTGCCTATGAGCAATTCGGGGTTTCTTCCTGATATGAGCGAAAGCAGCAGTATCGCATCAGCCTTGCGGCTAAGTTGCAGAAGGTTTCCCGGAAAAAGTATCACAGGTATGCTGCAAAGCGATTTAACCTTTTCAATTAGGCTGTCAGTGCTTGTGAAGGTGATACTTCCTCCGGCAAGGATATAATCAGTCCTGCTTTTCACGGCAATTCCGATTATTTCCCTGAGCCCGGCCTCCGTCACCTTGTCGGGATCAAGAAGCAGTGCCACACTTTTATCTCCCGGGAAGCTAGACTTTTTCATAATTCTTCTTGGTCCAGACAATGGCATAATTATCATACCGTGTATAGAAAAGATCAAATGAATCGTTGATCTTATCCGTTATAACCCTTCCCTTCATAACACCAGATTCCTTTACCTCGAAAGGTTCGATTGTAATATTCTTCCTTATGCTTATGCCTTCCTTGTCGCATATTTTATAAAGAGCCTCCTTGGCACACCAGTGGAGGTACAGATGATATCTGCGGTCGGCCTGGACTTTTGTGATCTTTTCCTTTCTGTTTATGAATTTGAAAGCTATTCTACCGATGTTGGTGCTCATATGTTCAAGATCGATGCCGACCTTTTCGTTGGTGCTAAGCAGTATTGCAGTAAGCTTGTACGAATGTGATATGCTGATGAACCTTGAACCGTCCTTCAGGAAAGGCTTGTTATTCTTGTTATAAACTATCCTGGCATCTTTACCCAGAAGTTCTGCAAGCAGTGCCCTGACACTGAGAAATTCGAGTTTCCTTGATGTGCTGGCAAAGACCTTGTATTTCTTCTTATCATCAGGGTCGAGGTCCACCATACCCTCAAGTGTTTTCAGATCCTCTTCAATCTTCCAGACTCCCAGAATTGAATATTCGTTAAGGTAATGTTTAGAAATACAGCCCATTGATTATCCGACAAAGTACTATTATTTCCATTTTAATGTTTCTATCAGGTGGACTATGTCCGCCCTGAAGAAATCAATGACCGGTGCAAGCGAATCGGCATTAGGTTCTGATTCAAAATACAGTGATCCCCTTAGATAATGCCTGGTGCTGTCAGTTGCATAAAACTGCACTGCTGTTGCAGTATTACCTTTCAGATCGTAAAGGATGCCAAAGATTCTGTTATCCCTGTCATAAATTGCGGTTTCGTTTATTGCATCAGCTTTTGTGATATGATTTTTTACATTCATTGTGTAGGTCTGTTCCACCAGACTGGCCAAATCCCCCTTTACATCCTTATATGTAAGGTAAATCCTTGCCTTATACCTGGGAAACTCGATATTGAACCAGCCCGGCTCAGCGAACCCGGGGGATTCTGATGAAATGGTACCATAAGAAGGGTATTCAAACCTGAGCGGGATATCCGGTCTGGACCCGTCATCATTGAATGCGGAATAATGTTTTTCAGGGAGATCGATCCTGAAATATCCCTTGGGCTTTGGCACAGGCACTTCCCCGCAACCGGCGACAAGGAGTACCGCAAGTACCATAATAAGATTCAGTTTATTCCTCCCCTTTATTACCATCATCATCTGTTATTTCCAAACGGATCTCCTTTATTCTCCTTTTATCTGCTGATTCAATCCGGAATTTAAAATTACGATATGTTATTTCCTTTCCTTTCTGCGGAATTTCACCGGTAATTTCAAGAACAAGTCCGGCAAGTGTTTCCGATTCCCCCCTGACATCCTCAAACGGATCATCATCTATTTCTATTATCTTAAAGAAGTCATTAAGCAGGATCTTTCCTTCAAAAATATATGTCCTGTCGTCGATTTTCCTGTACAGCGGTTCATCTTCATCACTTTCGTCGGTTATCTCACCGACAATTTCCTCCAGAACATCCTCGAGTGTTATTATGCCCGATGTTCCTCCATATTCATCAATTACCACCGCCATATGTATCTTCTTTATCTGGAATTCTTTGAGCAGTTCATTAATCTTTTTGGTCTCGGGAACAAAATGAGGCGGACGTATAAGCGATTGCCATTTGAAATTATCAGGGCTTCCTGTGTAGGGAAGGATGTCCTTGGCATAAAGGATCCCTTTCACCGAATCGAAAGAACCTGAATATACAGGAATTCTTGAGAATCCCGATTCGATAATAATCGACTTCACCTTATTGAATCCGAGCTTGATATCTATTGCAGTAACGTCAATTCTGGGGCACATGATCTCACTCACATCAATGTTGCCGAAATTCACAATCCCCTTCAGAATCTTTTCATCTTCATTTATGTCGTCAGATGCGAGCTCAAGGGCATCTGAAAGGTCATCCATGCTTATGTTTGAATGTTTTATTCCTGCCCTCTTCCTGACGAATGAGGTGGAGAATATGAGAAACGATGTGACAGGTCTGAAAAATATTTCAAGGAATGACATGGGGAAAGCCATGAAAAGTACTATCGGAAGCTGATTTTTTGTGGCAAATACCTTTGGAATGATCTCCCCGAAAAACAGGATCAGGAAAGTAATCGCAACAGCTTCGACGATGAATCCCAGAACCGGACTTGAGCTGAAATCAAATGTTCTGGAGCTGATGAATGCGGCAAGAAGAACAATTGCAATGTTCACTGTATTGTTTGCCACAAGGATTGTACTTAGCAATTTATCGGGTGAGTCACAAAGCCGGAGTGCCAGAGATGCCTTTTTTGATTTATTGCTTTTTAGCTTTTCAATGTCTTCAGGTCTGAGTGAAAAGAAAGCCACTTCCGAACCCGACATCAGGGCAGATACAAACAGCATTAATGCAAGTATTATCAATCCTGTTATAACCTTCAGGTCGGGTGGATTCACTACAACACCAGGCAGCAGGGCGGCAGATGAAAATGTGACTTCCGGTTCCAATTTCAAGAGTTTATTAAAGCCGGCTAAAATGGCAGATCATCTTCAGGTGCAGGCTGATATCCGGGTTGCGGATCATTCAGATCGTGATCTGAAGGTTCCTTGTCGGGCGTGAAGCTTTTTGCCGTATTTTCAGTCGGGGTGTAAGAAGTGGCGGCACCCTGCTTTTTCTCCAGAACAAGAAAAGTGTCTGCCAGGATCTCTGTTATGTATTTATTGTTCCCGTCTTTGTCGACATATGATCTTGTTTTGATTTTTCCAACCACATATAATTGTGATCCTTTCCTGACAGTTTTTTCGGCAACTTCAGCCATTGAACGCCATACCACTATATTATGCCATTCAGTTGTTGTTATTGTTTCACCCTGCTGGTTTGTGTACGATTCACTGGTAGCAAGCGGAAACGTTGCTTTTGCTACTCCTTTGTCAAAATAGCGGATTACAGGATCTTTGCCCACGTTGCCGACAAGTATCACTTTGTTGATAGACATATATTTATGTTTTTGTTTTTAGCTTTGGTCCGACTGTAAAGTTATAAAAAATTAAGCTCATTGCAATTTAGCCCTTTAATATTAGGCAAATATACATGTTATCAGTAATTTACATTTTGGCAGGCAGATTTGTCACTACTGCTGCCCCAACTTCCCCGGAGGTGCGGCTGTTAATTTAATAATTTATCTATTTCATTGTATTTAAGGCAATAATAATATCCCGACTAAAAAAATTAATTCTTTAAGTGTTTCAATATAAACAAATAATATTTTTATATTTGCAGGACTGAAAAAAACGAATACTCAAAATAATTTGTAGAATTTTAAACTTCACGAAAATGACTAAAGCAGACATTGTTAATGAAATTGCCAAGAACACTGGTATTGAAAAGGTGACAGTTCAGAAAACTGTTGAAGCCTTTATGGAAACCATCAAACATTCAATGGTTAACGGAAGTAACGTTTACCTGAGAGGTTTCGGAAGCTTCATAGTTAAGAAGAGAGCTAAAAAAACTGCAAGGAATATCTCCAAGAATACCACCATCATTATACCGGCTCATAATATTCCTTCCTTCAAACCGGCAAAATCATTTATCACAAAAGTTAAATCACACGTAAAGAAGTAATTATCCATGCCAAGCGGTAAAAAAAGAAAAAGACATAAGATGGCTACCCACAAACGCAAAAAGCGTTTGCGGAAGAACAGACATAAGAAGAAATAGTAAAATTAAAGTAGTCATAATCTGAAAATACTAAACCTAAAGGTCTTCCGATCTTTAGGTTTATTGTATTCAGCATGTGGGGGTGAGGATCTTATATTAGCGAGGTTTAATATAGTGACGTGGTAAGCAAGGATTTAATTATTGATGTTGGCGTTTCTGAGGTCTCTCTGGCATTACTGGAAGACAAGCAACTGACAGAGTTAAATAAGGAAAAACGGAATGTAAAGTTCTCTGTTGGTGACATATATCTGGGCAAGGTAAAAAAGATCATGCCTGGCTTGAATGCTGCTTTTGTCAATGTGGGTTATGAAAGGGATGCTTTTCTACATTATCTTGATCTGGGAGCCCAGTTCAGAACACAACATAAATACTATACAACCGCTGTTCAGCGGCAGGGACGGGTCAGCCCACTTCATAAAATAAAGTCTGAAGATGATATCGACAAAGACGGTAAGATTGCAGACGTGCTCAGCGTAGGTCAGACCGTTATTGTACAGATCACCAAGGAACCTATTTCAACCAAAGGCCCGAGGCTCGCCTCAGAGATTTCGCTCGCAGGAAGGAATCTGGTACTGATGCCATTTTCCGACAAAGTTTCAATATCTTCAAAAATTGAGAGCACAGAGGAAAAAAACCGCCTCAAAACACTTGTCCAGAGTATTAAGCCTAAAAATTACGGAGTAATTGTACGGACTGTCGCTGAGGGAAAAAAGGTCGCTGTTCTTGATGCGGAGCTTAAAGAGCTTGTAAAAAGATGGGAATCCGCATTCGCAGGCATCAAAAAGGAAACCAAAACACCCAAGCTGTTCATTGGCGAAATGAACAGGACCTCCACCATCCTACGCGACCTGCTGAATGTCACATTCAACAGCATTCATGTCAATGATGCTGCACTTGCTGAAGAAATCAGGAATTATATAAGGGAGATTGCCCCTGAAAAGGAGAAGATAGTAAAGTTATACAGCGGTACCATACCGATCTTTGATCATTTCGGGATAAATAAACAGATCAAGGCTCTGTTTGGCAAGACAGTTTCCTTCAAACACGGTGCATACCTTATTATTGAACATACTGAAGCCCTGCATGTAATTGATGTAAACAGCGGGAACAGGGCAAGATCGGGAAATGACCAGGAGGCCAATGCCCTCGAAGTGAATATGGAAGCTGCAGGAGAAATTGCCAGACAACTGCGCCTCAGAGATATGGGAGGAATTATTGTTGTCGATTTTATAGACATGCAATCATCCGAAAATAAACAGCTTCTGTTTGATAAAATGAAGGAGGTCATGAGTAATGACAGGACCAAACATAATATCCTTCCTCTTTCAAAATTCGGACTGATGCAGATTACCCGCCAGAGAGTCAGGCCGGAAATGAACATCATCACGGATGAGAAATGTCCGGCCTGCCAGGGAACAGGACAGATCCGGCCGGCAATACTCTTCGACGATCAGCTCGAAAGTGCGCTCTCAATGATAGTCGATAAGATAAAAACCAGAAAACTGATACTTAATGTCCATCCTTTCGTAGCGGCATATCTTAAGAAAGGTCTGATGCCGGTATACAGGAAATGGAACTTGAAATTCAGGATTCTTCTTAAAGTACAGGCAGTTGAATCATATCATATGCTTGAATACCATTTCTACGACAGATTCGGGAATGAAATTGACCTTGCATGAATGCTGATCTCTCAGAACAACATTCAGCCTTTTGCTGTTAATATTCCTGATTTATTACATTTACAATGTTTTTAATACCGGTATTATGAATAGGAAACTATTTCTTATGCTTATCGTATTGCTTCTCCCGACCATCAATGGGAAAGCACAGATTTATGATCCTGTGTCATGGGATTTCAGATATGAAAAAACGGGTGACAGAACCTATGAGATTGTTTTCACTGCAACAATAGATAAAGGTTCGCACATTTATGCAATGGATGTACCGGAAGGAGGACCAATACCTACTTCATTCACCTTCAACACTCCGTCGGGTTACAGCCTCGACGGGAAAACCCGCGAAGTTATGAAGCCTGAAGAGAAAATGGATGAAGCATTCGGATTCAAGATAAAATCATTCAGCGAAAAAGCTGAGTTCAGGCAGAAGATTACAGGCGAAGCTTCATCTTTTACTGTAAGCGGGGTCGTTAATTTCATGTCGTGCAACAATACAACCTGCTCTCCTCCCAAGGATGTTGAGTTTTCAGTTTCAATAGGGGAGGGTAGCAGCAAACAGATCGCTCCGCCGGTAACAGAAGAGGTATTACCACCTGACAACGGCAGGCAGGGAAAGGGAATGCTCAGATTTTTCCTGCTATCCCTTCTCGCAGGATTTGCAGGAGTACTTACTCCATGTGTTTTTCCGATGATCCCAATGACGGTGGCATTTTTCTCGCAAGGTTCTGAAAACAGGGCCTTATCAGTTTTCAAGGCTTCCATTTTTGGTATTTCAATAGTCTTTATTTATACTCTTCTTGGCATAATAGTGTCGCTTTCGAGCGCAGGAGCCGGATTCGCAAATACCCTCAGCACACACTGGATACCTAATCTGTTGTTCTTTTCACTGTTCGTGCTTTTTGCAATATCATTTTTCGGAGCATTCGAGATTGTCCTTCCCAACAGGTGGGTATCTGGCGCCGATTCAAGGGTTGACAGGGGTGGATTGCTGGCTTCCTTTTTCATGGGGCTTACCACGGTGATTGTTTCATTCTCATGCACAGGACCAATTGTGGGAGCCCTTCTTGTCGAAGCCGCATCAGGCGACTTTATAAGACCTACAATAGGGATGCTTGGATTTGGCCTTGCTTTTGCACTGCCATTTACTGTCTTCGCACTTTTCCCTTCTGTGATGAACAGATTGCCAAAGTCGGGCGGATGGCTGAACTCCGTAAAGGTGGTTCTCGGATTCATCATGCTTGCATTCAGCCTTAAATTCCTTTCAACGATCGACAGCGTTTACGGATTGAGAATATTAACCCGAGATATTTATCTTGCAATATGGATCGTTCTTTTTTCACTCATGGGATTCTACCTCCTGGGCCGGATAAAATTCCGTCACGACAGCGACCTGCCATATGTTGGTACATTCAGATTATTCCTTGTAGTTGCAACTTTTACGTTTGTGGTTTATCTGATACCGGGCTTGTTCGGTGCTCCTCTTAAAGGTCTTTCGGCCTTGCTTCCATCCCCTGAGAGTTCAACATTCAACCTGCCGAAGATCATAAGTGCTTATATGCCTTCGTCATCTTCACTGTCTCAGCCAACAGTATTCCAGAGCGACCTGTGCAGCGAACCGCTTTATGATGATATTTTTGAGATGCCTCTTGGCCTTTCCGGATATTATGAATATGAACAGGGTCTTCAATGCGCTGAGGAAAAAGGGAAGCCTGTCCTTCTCGATTTCAAGGGCCATGCATGTGCAAATTGCAAGCTGATGGAGGCAAAAGTTTGGTCTGATCCGGAAATACTGAAAAGGCTCAGGGAGAATTTTGTAATAGTTTCATTGTATGCTGACGACAGGACCGCCCTGCCTGAGAATAAATGGATTACATCTGCTGTGGACGGGAAAGTCAAGAAAACAATAGGAAAAGTAAACGAGGATATCGAGATTTCGAAATACAAGACAAATGCTCTGCCACTTTATGTTATAACTGATCATCAGGGCAAACCTCTTAATAATCCCTCACCAACAAATCTGAATATTGAGGAATACAAGAAATGGCTCGACGAGGGTTATTCGAGGTTCATGGAGAAAAGCGGGAAGTAATGGCTGGGGAGCTTGACTGATTTACCTGTATTTCAGGCATATATTTCCCCTCGTGGCATCTATTCTTATTTCACGTGATCCGGGATCACTGCCTGTTGTTCCCTTTATGAGATATTCTTTTTTCTCATCATTTAAAGTCTCCTTCTCTGATCTTGTATTTATTTCGGGGAGCACCACAAATGCATTTGTATGATTTATCTCGAACCTGCTTGAGAAGGAAGGATCAAATTCGAGGGTTATATCCGAATATGATGATGAAATGTCGATTCTGTCAAATCTGTTGTCGGTTTTTTCAACTTCAAAGCTTCCGTATTTCAGGTTTACATCGCTTTCCCCTGTAAGGTGGTTTATCTTAAAATCGGAGAAGTAAGATGTGCCTTTTATTCCGGAAATGTTTTCAATAAAGAATTTATCCCTGCGTGATTCAAAATTCAGTTTCCCTATTGTCCCGAGTTCATACCTTGATGCGGTCGAAGATATCGTGACCTCTCCCGATTCTTTAATAAGGAACTTTGAAAACGTGGTGACTATTCTGGCCGATTTTACTGAACCTATCTCAGCATCTCCGAAATCAAAGTTTAGTTCTGCAAGCCTGTTGAGGGACCCTGCTTTGAAATCACCGTTTGACAGATCAACTGAGATTGTTCCTGCGTTATTCTCAACACTGACGTCACCGAACTGGTTTTTAATGCTGATGTCAACATAATCCGGCAGGCTAATGAAATAGTTGATCCTTATCCTGGATCCATAGTCTATTATTTTATCCGTAAATCCTTTGAAACTTTCGACCAGCACAGTCAGTTCCTTTCCAAACTTCGTTTCCGCCCTGACCGACCTGCCACTTTCCGAAATACTTATTTCTATACCTTCCAGCAGATTCTTTAGTTTTGAAGTACTGTTGGCAGTTGCTTCGATCTCTGCTTTAATATAGATTGAATCCCTGTTCCATGATGTTAAATGAACATCTCCGTATCTGTTATTTACCTCCAGTCGTGTATCCCTGTCAGCATTCAGCGATCTGGAAAAACTTCTCATCTCAGAAACAGACTGGGACAACAGACTGGATGAAAGGGTAAAGAACAGGATTGAAGTAAAGATTAACCTTTGTTTCATTTTTCCGGATTTTCAGGTTGTTTTTCTAAAGACGGTCAATACTTGATAATGTTACACATCAAATTTATTTTTCGTCAAAGCTATTCATTACAATTTTAGATATTTTGCACATCTTTTTGTATTATATCCAATCATTCAGATTGGAACAATTTAAATTGATGATGTAATAATTGCATTTTGTAAAAAAAAT
>JAAYUS010000233.1 GCA_012517605.1 Bacteroidales bacterium | reverse complement strand
CGACGGGATGCACATAAGACTGCTTCTTCTTACCTTCTTTCTCCAGTTCTTCCCCGATCTTGTCAGGAAGGGCCATGTATATATTCTTCAGACTCCCCTTTTCAGGGTAAGGAATAAAAAGGAAACAAGATACTGCTATTCCTCCGAGGAAAAGGCAAAGGCAATAAAAGACCTGGGGCCAAATCCCGAAATCACAAGGTTTAAAGGCCTGGGAGAGATCTCTCCGGATGAATTCAAATATTTTATCGGAAAGGATATACGTCTCGAACCTGTTCGTATGAAGAAAAACGACACAATCAACGGTTATCTTGAATTCTATATGGGGAAGAATACCCCCGACAGACAGGATTTTATTATTGAAAACCTGAGAATTGAAGAAGATATTGTGGAGGAGGAAAAGGAATTGGTGTAAATCATCATTAATCAGGAAATGGACGACCAGGAACTTGAATCAGAAAAAACTGAGGGCAGGGAAGAGACATCTCAGGGCCCTGCTGCTCTGCATTCGGTAACAGCATTGTCGGGAATGTACCAGGACTGGTTTCTCGATTATGCTTCCTATGTCATTCTCGAACGTGCAGTTCCCCATATTAATGACGGACTTAAACCGGTACAGAGAAGGATACTCCATTCCATGAAAAGGATGGATGACGGCCGTTACAACAAGGTTGCAAATATAATAGGACATACGATGCAGTTCCATCCCCATGGTGACGCCTCAATCGGAGATGCCCTTGTCCAGATGGGACAAAAGGACCTTCTGATCGATACACAGGGTAACTGGGGTAACATTCTAACCGGAGATGACGCTGCAGCGCCTCGATATATTGAGGCCAGACTTTCAAAATTTGCCCTCGATGTCGTGTTTAATCCAAAAACAACAGAATGGAAATTATCCTATGACGGAAGGAACAAGGAACCTGTAACTCTCCCGGTAAAATTCCCCCTGCTCCTGACAATGGGGGTTGAAGGAATTGCCGTAGGACTTGCATCAAAAATACTTCCTCATAATTTCAATGAAATAATTGACGCTGCAATAGATTACCTTCAGGGCAGGGATTTTGTTCTTTATCCTGATTTTCCCACAGGAGGATTTGTCGACGTTTCAAAATACAACGACGGGCAGAGGGGAGGTGTCGTCAAAATAAGGGCAAAAATCGAAAAAATAGATAAAAAAGCCCTGGTCATTACTGAAATACCTTTTGGTAAAACCACTTCAAGCCTTATCGAGTCGATAATCAAGGCAAACGAAAAGGGAAAGATCAAAATCAGAAAAATTGACGATAATACCTCTGCAAAGGTCGAGATTGTGATTTATCTTATCCCCGGAGTATCCCCCGACAAGACAATCGACGCCCTTTATGCACTGACTGATTGCGAATACACGATATCGCCAAACACCTGCGTGATTGCCGGTAACAAGCCCTCATTCATGGGCGTCAGCGACATACTCCGTTATAATGTCGATAATACTGTAAAACTGCTGACTCTCGAACTTGAGATCAGGAAAAAGGAACTTGAAGAGGACTGGCACATGTCATCTCTTGAAAAGATATTCATAGAGGAAAGGATTTATCGGGATATAGAACAATGTGAGACATGGGAATCAGTTATCAAGACAATCGACACGGGGCTGAAACCATTCAGAAACAGGCTGCTGCGGGATGTTACCAGAGATGATATAATACAGCTTACTGAAATCAAGATAAAACGGATCTCGAAATTTGATTCCAAAAAAGCCGATGAACATATAAAAGGAATTGAATCCGAACTTGAAGAGGTCAAAAACAATCTCAGCCATATTATTCCCTTTACAATAAATTATTTCAGACAGATAAAAAAGAAATACGGCAAGGGCAGGGAGAGACTTACCGAGATAAGAAGCTTTGATACAATTCTTGCAACCAAGGTCGTTGCAAATAATGCAAAGCTTTATATAAACTACAAGGAAGGATTCATCGGAACCGGCCTGAAAAAAGACGAGTTTGTCTGCGACTGCTCCGATATCGACGACATAATAGTCATAAGGAAAGATGGAGGCTACCTGATTACAAAAGTAGCTGACAAAGTATTTGTTGGAAATGATATTATCTATGCCCAGGTATTCCTGAAAAATGATGAGCGGACTATATACAATATTGTTTACCAGGATGGCAAGGACGGGCCATTGCTTGTTAAACGCTGTGCCATTACCGGACTTACCCGCGACAAAGAGTATAACATTACCCGGGGAACACCGGGTTCGAAGATAGTCTACTTCAGCGCTAACCCAAACGGAGAGGCGGAAGTGATAAAGGTCCATCACAAGCCGAAGCCAAGGCTAAAAAAACTGGTTTTTGAATTTGATTTCGGACAGCTGGCAATAAAAGGGAAGTCATCAATGGGAAATATCCTTACAAGAAATCCCATTCACAAAATCACCCTTAAAGAGAAGGGCCTTTCAACCTTAGGCGGAAGAAAAATCTGGTTCGATGATGCAGTCTACAGGCTTAATGTCGACGGAAGGGGATTGTATCTCGGAGAATTCAGCGCCGATGATAAAATTCTAGTCATAACAAAAAGCGGATTTTTCAGGATAACGGGGTTTGACCTCTCCAACCATTTTGAGGATGACATTCTTCTTATCGAAAAATATCATCCCGGAAAAGTTTATTCTGCGGTTTACTGGGATGCCGGGCAGTCTTTTTATTATGTGAAAAGATTCACAATCGAAGAATCTGAACGTCCCCAGTGTTTTATAAACGAAGACCCGGGATCAAAGCTTGTAAGCCTGACCGAGGTTGAATATCCCCGTCTGGAGATCCATTTCGGAGGAAAGCATAAGGATCGCGACACCGAGATCATTGAAGTTGCCGAGTTCATCGGTATCAAGAGTTACAAGGCCAAAGGGAAGCGACTGACAAGTTATATGGTGGAAAATATCAATGAGATCGAACCTGTTGTCCGGCGTGAATCAGCTCCGGCAGTGGAAGAGTCTGAGGATGAGGAAAGACCGCATCCTGATTCCCATGATGATCCTGCACAGATGAAGCTGGAACTCTAATGCAGAAAGCCGACAAGATATATATCATCGGCTTCATGGGAAGCGGAAAATCAACGACAGGCCGGAGACTTGCAGATTTTCTGAAGTGGTCGTTTGTCGACCTCGATGAGCTTATAGAGAAAAAAGCCGGTATGAAAATCAGGGATATCTTTTCGGAAAAAGGTGAAGAGTACTTCCGCCTTTCTGAAGCTGAAACCCTTAAAGAAACTGAATCGTTTTCCAATGCCGTGATCGCGACAGGCGGCGGAGCACCATGCTTCGGGGAAAATATGAAATTCATGCTTGAGAATGGCCTGACAATTTACCTGAAGCTTCCTCCTGACAAACTTAAGGATCGTCTGGCAAAATCAGGCGGGAAACGCCCGCTTCTTGAGGGTATCGGTGAAGACAAACTCGAAGAATATATTTCGGTGAAACTTGGAGAGCGCGAAAAATGGTATTCCTCGGCAAAGTTGATAATTGACTGCAATAAAACCGCCTTTAATGGGTTATGTAATATGGTTAAGAAGTTGATCGTTTAGTCATTATTGATATTAATTTCTTAATTTTATTATGATTATTTAATGCCTGGTTTATGGGAAAAAGGCCCTATATACTCCCTGAGCTTAAGAAAAAGAATTTGCCGGATTTGAATTCATGGGGAAATCTTAAAAACAAGTATTCAGGAAAAACACTCTTCAGGGCAAAATTATTCGAGATCGAAACCGGGAATCTTTCATTAATTGACATAGTTAAGAACAAATGGTATTTTGAGGAGCTCTTTAGTTATTCGCGGAATACCCGTGACATAAACATGCTGCCTGTCATGAAGAAAATAGCAGGCTCGGCCGTATTTGATGAAACCACCAGGCAGCGTGCATCTGAAACGGGAGAGATGCTTGAGGAACAGATCCGAGACAGAAATAATCTTCCTGTAAACCTTGCCGATTGCACTGAACAGCAAAAAGCCGAATATGCAAGACGGCTCCTTTATGGTACAAGATATCCGCAAACCACTGAAATACTTCGTCTCCTGAGGGACAAATCGGTTGAACTTAAAAGGCTTGCCCTGTTCCTTATCGG
>JAAYUS010000039.1 GCA_012517605.1 Bacteroidales bacterium | reverse complement strand
GCCTCACGCCTCATGCCTCACGCCTCACGCCTCACACCGCACGCCGCACGCCGCACGCCGCACGCCGCACGCCGGTTTATTAATCTACAAAAGTATTAACTATGCTTTACGTATTAAAGAAATATTTAATTTTGCACTTGAAATTTTAATTGTAAACTGTATGTCAGGTCACAATAAATGGTCAACAATCAAAAGAAAGAAAGGTGCAAATGACGCCAAAAGGGGAAAGATCTTTACAAAGATCATAAAAGAGATCATAATTGCAGCAAGGGAAGGCGGAGGTGATCCTGATACCAATTCAAGGCTGAGACTTGCAATTCAGAATGCCAAAGGTGCTAATATGCCAAAGGATAACATCGAACGGGCGATCAAAAAGGCAGTAGGATCGGAGGCGGACAACTATGTTGAAACATCATTTGAAGGATATGGTCCAAACGGAATAGCGATATTCGTTGAGGCCCTTACAGATAACAACAACAGGACTGTAGCATCGGTCCGCTCGGCTTTCAACAAGCATGGCGGCAAACTTGGAACAAACGGCTCCCTGAGCTCTCTTTTCGAGCGGAAGGGTATCTTTACAATAAATCTCGAAGGCCTGTCGCCCGAGGATATTGAACTCGAACTTATTGATGCAGGTGCACAGGATTTCGATTCGGATGATGAGACATTGACAATAACCTGTGCAAAGGAGGATTTCGGCAGTGTCAACAGGAAGCTTAACGAACTGGGCATAGAACCTGAGAACGCCGGATTAAAAAGGGTCCCAAATACCACTAAAACCCTCGATCTCGAGTCGGCCAAAAAAGTTATGCGGTTTATTGAAGCCCTTGAAGATGATGATGATATACAGAACGTTTATCATAATCTTGAAATTACTGATGAGCTTGCCAGTGAACTTGGTTAACGCCTGTTAAATGCTGAAAAAACAAATTCCGGTTTCATTGCTTTTACTTCTTTCCATTGCCCTTTGCAAAGCTCAGGACATGAGCCTGACGGCAAGGCTAATGGAACGCAGCGACGGAAATGGCAAATCCGGATCACTTTCTATCATTCAGGATCCGGGAATCGATTCCCTCATCTACAGGTATATTCTCTATAATGAGCGGCTCGGAGGCATGGAAGGCTACAGGATACAGATATACAGCAGCTCTGATAAGAATGCAAGAGAGGAATCCGGCAGGGTAAGGGCCGAATTCATCAGTAAATTCCCTGATATTGTTTCGTATGCATCATTTGAACGACCGGGATATTATAAAATAAGAGCCGGCAATTACCGTACAAGGGTGGAGGGCACAAAATACCTTCTGATGGTAAGGAAAGTATTTCCCGACGCATACCTTGTGCCCGATATTATCAACTTTCCCGACCTGAATAAGAAATAGTCATGAGCGACAGTATAAAACATGAATGCGGCATTGCCATGTTACGCCTGCGCAAGCCGCTCGAATACTATTTTCAAAAATATGGTACATGGGACTGGGGCCTCCAGAAAATGTACCTGATGATGGAAAAGCAGCACAACAGGGGTCAGGACGGCGCCGGGCTGGCAGGGATAAAACTTAATATGCAGCCCGGAAACAGATACATCTTCCGGCAGAGGTCGAACAAAGCCAATCCCATAAAGGAAATATTCGGACTGATCTATGAGGATATTGAAAAAATAAGGCGGTCGCACAGGGAAGAATTCAGCGATCCTTCATTCATAAGGGCAAATGTCCCGTTCGCATGCGAGTTGTATCTCGGTCATCTCCGCTACGGGACCTACGGAAATTACAATATTGACTACGTTCATCCTGTAAGCCGTGAAAACAACTGGAAATCAAGGAATCTGGTTATGGCCGGCAATTTTAACCTTACAAATGTAAGTGAGCTGTTCAACAGCCTTGTTGAACTTGGCCAGACACCTGTCGATTTCTCGGATACTGTAACAATACTTGAAAATGTCGGACACAGGCTCGATGAGGAAAATGAAAGGGTGTTCAGGATTTTCAAGGAACAGGGATATTCTAAAAAAGAGATTACCCCTCTTATTGAAAAGAATCTCGACCTGGGCATTGTGCTCAGCAAGGCGAGCCGCAACTGGGACGGCGGTTATGTGATGGCAGGGATGGTCGGACACGGAGATGCTTTTGTAATGCGAGATCCGGCAGGGATAAGGCCAGCATTTTATTATACCGACGATGAGGTCGTGGTGATTGCGTCAGAACGTCCTGTCATACAAACAGTGTTCAGCGTAAGGACAGACAATGTCATGGAGCTTCCGCCCGCCGGTGCAATAATAATCAGGCAGTCGGGCGAAACCGCCATTGAAATGGTACGCGATGCTGCCGAACCAAGAAAATGCTCATTTGAAAGGATTTACTTCTCAAGGGGAACGGATAAGGAGATTTACAGGGAAAGGAAAAAACTGGGCGAGCTTCTTACACATCCTGTCCTGAAAGCTGTAAATTATGATACTGAAAACACTGTCTTTTCCTATATCCCTAATACAGCTGAAAGTGCATTCTACGGACTTATAAAGGGCGTTGAGGACTATATCAACAAGTCCAAGATGGACGAGATAATTGAAAAGAAGCTTACCCTGACTCAGGAAGAACTTCAAAAGATAATCAACAGGCGGCCAAGGGTGGAAAAAATTGCTGTAAAGGATGTCAAACTCAGGACTTTTATTACTGAGGACTCCAGCAGGGACGACCTTGTCGGACATGTTTATGATATAACATACGGAGTTATAAAAAGGGGTAAAGACAACCTTGTGATCATCGACGACTCAATTGTCAGGGGGACAACGCTTAAAAAAAGCATAATAAGGATTCTCGACAGGCTTGAACCGCGGAAGATAGTTATTGTATCATCCTCACCTCAGATCAGATACCCCGACTGCTACGGCATCGATATGGCAAAGCTTGGTGACCTGATTGCTTTTAAGGCGGCAGTCGAACTTCATAGGGAAAGGGGAGGCTCTGATTTTCTTGTAAAGCTTTATGAGGAAGCAAAAGCCGAGAATCAAAAACCTGTGAATGAGATAAAAAACCTTGTGAGGGAGGTCTACAGGCCGTTCTGTACGGAGATGATCTCCGGCAAAATATCAGCTCTCCTCAGGCCGGAAGATATCAAAGCCGATGTCGAAATAGTATTTCAGTCGATAGAAGGTCTGCATGAGGCCTGCCCTGGCCATACGGGCGACTGGTATTTTACCGGCAACTATCCCACTCCCGGCGGCAACAAGGTAGCAAACCAGTCATTCATTAATTACATGGAAGGAAGGAACGCAAGAGCTTACTGATTCCCGTGCGAAAACCAGGTGATAAGGAAATCCTTTTTATAGGATGCCAGGTGCCTGTTTATCTTTTCAACGTAAATATCCCTTAATGTGATCATTATCCCGGTCTCCTCCACATTCCCGAATTTGTGGTTAATAAATGTGCCGAAGGTCCTCATTGTGGGCGATAACCCCATATATGCGTTAATAAGCGGAGGAATGTTCTCGTTGAGATTTCTGACTTCCCTTGAGAGGATTTTGTAATTATCCTTATATCGCCATCCGGTGAATATCTTCTTCATTTCTTCCTCGTTTATGTCGATATTGGCGGGATCGATAGGAACCACAAGATCTTCCGGATCATTGAAATGCCTTCTGAGGAAATACAGGATCATGTTCCTGGCTTTCCGGTTGAAGTGAGGATACATTGTAACTTTTCCGAAGAGGTACTTCAGGTGATGGTTGTCGAGGATTATTGCTCCCAGCCCGTCCCACAGATTGTCAAGTGCATAAAGACTCTTCCGTCCCATCGTCCTCGACTGGTAATCGGGATGAACAAATGACCGTCCCAGTTCCATCATGTGCGGGAAATACTTCTTCAGGAATTTATTCGAGAATTTGAAATATGATGAGGATGCAAGCTTTGTGACATCACATTTCGTGCATCCTTTGGGTGGATAATAAAGCCTGTATCCCCCAACTATCTCCTTGTTTTCCGGGTCCCACACAATCAGCTGCTTCTGCGGATCTTCCGGGTCTGTGTCAAATTCATCAATATCTATATCCTTACCTGTGCCTCCGCCGGCATGACGGAATGTTATTTCACGTATACGGCCTACTTCGCGCATAAGCAAGGGAGAAATGTTGTTGTCGAAAATATATACTTCGTTGTTGCCGTTGTTGGTCTTCCGGACAAGCCTGATCCTGGAAAGCTCCTCGATTATCTGCTCGCGTGGTAGTGCTTCTGGTATTGGTTTCATCCTGTCCGTAATTATGGTAAGTAATAATAACCCAGATAAAAACGGCCAAAGTTATGCATTTTTTGGTTTGCTTGTTTTCAAACTGTCAATGATTTCAGCGCATACGACCTTTCTTTGACCCAGTCAGCCCATTCCGCAGGAGTTTTGGAGCTGTCGAATGTCTGCCAAGGGATCTTTTCCCCGAAAACAAGATCTATCTTTTTACCCTTTTGCCTGAAAAGCTCATCGGCAAGATAAAGCATCTCAATGTTTGCTTTGATGCCTAAAAAATTCCTGAGATTTGAAAGATTATAGAAGAAACTGGAATTCCTTCCGGAAAAATACGCAGGCACTATGTCGCGCTTATGCTGCACAGCTTTGGTAATAAAGCTTTTATGCCATGGAAGATCCCTTATGACCCCTTTCTTTTTTCTCGAGCACAGCCCGGCAGGATAATAAAGTATCTGGCAATCTGATGCATAAGCTTCTTCAAGCATCCTTGCTGCTTCCCGGCCCTGAGCCCCGTGCTTGTTTACAGGCAGAAAAATACCCGAAAGGTTCTTAAGGTTCATAAGTATGTCATTGACAGGAAATTTAATGTTGGCAAAATATTTAGATAATTCGTTTATAAATACCAGACCGTCAAGACCTCCAAGGGGATGATTTGAAACAAAAATGTACCTTCCCCCGGCGGGAATGTTCTCACTTCCTGTCACACTGTATGTTATTTCGAATTGCCTGAGCCCGGCCTTTATGAATTCGGCATCCCTGAGGTGGCCGTAATGCTTCAGAAAGTCATTTATCTCATCCTGGTGAACGATCCTTTTCAGATACCTTATGACAAATCCGGGAATGACTTTTGCAAGAGAAGGATTTTTGTCTGTAAGCACCTGCTTTACATCTATCTGCAATATTTTGTCAGTGTTCTGGGAATTGTCCATTTGAGATAAGAATTTAGCCGGATCAGTATACAAAAATATTAAAAATGTCACGATACAGTAACAGCCGTAATGCAATCGTTTAGCAATACCAGGTACAAAAAAATACCGCAGAGATTGCAAAGATCAGACAATCTGAATATTTTCTCTGCGCCCCCTTTGCGTAACCTTCTATTCCTTTGCGGTTAAAAAATGATTTCACCACAAAAGTACATAAGGTTGTCACAAAGGTGATGAAGGCCTTATTGAACAGCCTAAAAGCTTCTAATCCTCTCATCTTATGCCTGTCAGCAGAAAAAGTTATTAACATCTGCTAAAAAAAGGTGGAGGAAAGTGGGGGAAAGTGGATATTTTTTTCATACTTTAGCGTTTTTATAAAGGAAATCGTAGTATGGCCACTTTCATAGGTGATTACCAGTGCAAGTTGGATGTCAAGGGAAGGATAATTCTTCCCATGGCATTCAAAAAGCAGATGCCTGCTTCTGCACAGGATCATTTCGTGGTCAGGAAGGATATCTTTGAGAACTGTCTCGTGCTTTATGCCATCGACGACTGGAACCGGCAGCTTGAAAAAATCAGGAAGAAGATAAATCCTTATAACAGGGAACATAACATGTTCCTGAGGAATTTTTTCAAGGGAACGGCCGAACTTACTCTTGATGGCAGCAACCGTCTCCTCATACCAAGGAGGCTTCTCGAAACGATAGGGGCAGAGAAGGATGTTGTTCTGGCAGGACAGGATGGAAGAATTGAGATATGGCCGGCATCTGTTTATGAAACAATTGACATGCCTGCCGAAGATTTTGCCAATCTGGCTGAAAAACTGATGGGTGGAAACATAAATGAGCCTTTGGAATAATGTTTTACCATGTGCCTGCTTTACTGGATGAAAGTATCAGGGGGCTGAATATCCGGCCTGACGGTATTTATGTCGACGTGACATTCGGTGGCGGAGGACATTCAAGGGAGATATTGAAACGGCTCAGGAACGGAAGACTCATTGCTTTTGACCAGGATGAGGATGCCATTCAGAATGTCCCTGACGATAAAAGACTTATTTTCCTTAACCAGAATTTCCGTTTCCTTAAAAACAACCTGAAATTCAACGGAATCACTGAGATTGACGGGCTGATAGCCGACCTCGGCGTTTCATTCCACCAGTTTGATGAACCCGAAAGGGGATTTACATTCCGGCAGGATGTCCAGCTCGACATGCGGATGAACAAAAAAGGCTCAGTTACTGCTGCCACTCTTCTGAAAACTCTTGATGAAGCTGCATTGGCAAAGATTTTTTACGATTACGGGGAACTTGTCAATTCAAGAAAGATAGCAAAGGAAATAGCGGTCGCAAGAACAGTAAAGCCAGTCACCACTGTCAGCGACATGATCAATGCAATAGGAAAACTTGCCCCTCCCCGTCAGGAGCATAAATTCTATGCACGGGTCTTTCAGGCTTTGCGTATTGCAGTAAACCACGAGATCGATTATCTGAAAGAAATGCTGGGTCAGGCACAGGAAATACTTAAAAAAGACGGAAGACTGGTGGTCATTACATATCATTCGCTCGAAGACAGGGTGGTTAAAAACTTCATGAGGACCGGGAATTTTGAAGGTGAGGAGAAGAAGGACTTTTACGGGAATCTAATAACTCCATTCAGGATAATAAGCAAAAAGGGAATTGTGCCTGAAGAAATTGAGATTGAGGAAAACAAGAGAGCCAGAAGCGCAAGGCTGAGGATAGCTGAAAAGATATAAGCGATGCCCGAGAAAAACGAAAAAGAGGAAAAACCCGGAACCGGGAAAAAGAAAGGCAGCTTCATGAAGGAACTGCTGAGCGGATCACTTATCTCCGACAAGATAGTTCTGAAGAACTTCTGGTATATCCTCTTCTGCACATTTCTGGCAGCATTGTATATAGGAAACAGGTTTCATGCCGAAAGGATAACACGTGAAACATCGAGGCTTTCGAGGGAAGTGCGTGACCTTAAGGCTGAGTCGCTCTCAACATCGGCTAAACTGATGTCGGTCAGCAGGCAGTCGGAAGTTTACAGAATGGTGAGGGAAAAAGGTCTCGGCCTCGAGGAGCTTAAAACTCCGCCTTACAGGCTTATTGTGAACAAATAGTTGATGGTATGGCAGTAAGAGATGAGATAGTATGGAGGAGCGCAGTTGTCTATTTTATTCTGATAATTGTCGCTGTTGCCCTGCTTGTCCAGATACTGATACTTCAATATGTGCAAAGGGGCAAATGGTCGGCGATGAGCGAGAAGTATGTCTACAAGACTGCTGAAATGCCGGCCAACAGGGGAGATATTCTTGCCCACGACGGAAGGCTTCTGGCAAGTTCAGTCCCATATTATTCCGTTTATATGGATACCCGCTCAACAGGTATGTCAGCTGACACATGGTCGGATGGTATCAACGGCCTTTGCCAGGGCCTGTCAAAATACCTCGGGGTTCGGTCGCCTGCGGGCTGGAAATCTGTTATCACTGATGCAAGAAAAAGAGGTGACCGTTATTTTCTTATAAAGAAAAAGGTCGACTATGCAACCCTGAAAAACCTTCGCGAACTTCCAATATTCAGGGAAGGCCAGTACCGCGGCGGGATGGTCGCACAGCCCGATAACGTCAGGGTGCTTCCACACGGCGAACTTGCTGCCAGGACTATTGGTTATCTGAGTGAGGATGATCAGGGCACCCGTGTGGGGCTTGAAGGTTCATTCAACAAAGAGCTGGCCGGCAAAAACGGAATTGTTGTGAAACAAAGGCTCACCGGTGGTGACTGGATAGTCGTCAACGAAAGTGAAAGCGTTGAATCAAAGGATGGATATGACATAGTTACAACTCTTGATGTCGATTTTCAGGATGTGGCAACCAGCGCTCTCGAAAACCAGCTAAGAAAACATAATGCCCATCATGGATGCGCAGTGCTTATGGAAGTTGAAACCGGCGACATCCGTGCTATCGCAAACCTTGAGCAGTCGGGCGACGGCAATTATAAGGAAACTTACAACTATGCCATTGCCGAAAGTACTGAGCCCGGGTCGACATTCAAGCTTCCTGCGCTGATGGCAGCAATTGAGGATGGAGTTGTCGATACAGGTGATATTGTAGATACCGGAGACGGAACTGTCAGATTCTATAATAAGATAATCCGCGACACTAAAGAAGGAGGTTACGGGAAGCTGACCGTAAAACAGGTTTTCGAGAAATCCTCAAACGTGGGGACGTCAATGATAATCAACGAGCATTATAAAAGTCATCCAAAGGATTTTGTGAACAGGCTGTATGCAATGCGGCTCAACCAGGCACTCGACCTTCAGATAAAGGGTGAGGGCCAGCCGCTCATCAGATATCCCGGCGACAAACTATGGTCGGGATTATCGCTTCCGATGATGTCGCACGGCTATGAGGTCCAGATGACGCCACTTCAGATACTCACTTTCTACAATGCCGTGGCAAACGATGGAAGGATGATGCGCCCGCGTTTTGTTACGGCAGTAATGCGTAACGGATCAGTTGTGAAAACGTTTGGAACCGAGGTTATCGTAAATTCAATTGCCTCCAGATCAACAATCAGAAAGGCTAAAAAGATGATGGAAGGTGTTGTCGAACACGGAACCGCTACAAACCTTAATAATTCGGAATACAAAATTGCAGGTAAAACAGGGACCGCTCAGATTGCAAAGGATAACCGCGGCTACAGGACGGGAAGCAGGATCTCTTATCAGGCATCCTTTGTTGGATATTTTCCGGCCGATAATCCTATTTACTCCTGCATTGTAGTCGTCAATGCTCCTTCGAACGGAGTTTATTACGGCAACATCGTCGCCGGATCGGTTTTCAGGGAAATTGCCGATAAGGTTTATGCCACAAGATTTTACAAGGATTACAGGATTGCCGGCAAGGAAGAAAAAAAGGAAACAGCTCCTGAAGCAGGCAACGGATTCAGGGATGATATTAATGAAGTCCTCGGAGATCTTGATGTGCGATATAGAAAAACGTCCAGGGAAGACTGGGTAAAGACAAGGGAAAACGGCGATACGATAAGGCTTGAAGGTATTGAACTTAAAAAAGGACTGGTGCCTGATGTCCGCGGAATGAGCTTGCGCGACGCCATTTATCTTCTTGAGAACTCGGGTCTGAAGGTCAGATACAATGGGAGGGGACGCGTGCTGAGGCAATCACCTGAGCATGGTGCAAGGGTTTATGAAGGAAGTGTTGTTTCACTTGATATGAATATGTAGGTATGAGAAGGATTAAGGATCTGCTGAGAAATGTTGCGATCACCTCAATTTCGGGGAAGGAAGATGCATTGGTCGGGAATATCGAGTTTGATTCACGAAGGGTAATCCCCGAAACCCTTTTTGTTGCCGTTAAGGGAACATTAACTGACGGCCACGAATTTATAAATGATGCCGTCAGATCAGGAGCCTGTGCCGTGATCTGCGAAAAATTGCCTGAAAAACCTGCAGATGATGTCTGCTGGATCACCACTTCCGATTCAGCAAGTGCCCTGGGAATTGTTGCATCAGAATTTTATGGGAATCCCTCTTCATCCCTCAGACTGACAGGGGTGACTGGCACAAACGGCAAGACCACAATTGCAACAGTCCTGTACAGGATGTTCACCGGACTTGGCTATAAGTGCGGACTTTTTTCCACTGTATGCAACTATGTCGTCGACAGGGAGCTGCCGGCTACCCACACCACTCCCGATCCTGTGGTGCTTAACAGGACCCTTGCAGAAATGGTTGATGCCGGATGCGATTATGCATTCATGGAAGTGAGTTCACATGCCGTTGATCAGAAACGCATTTCAGGACTGAAATTTACCGGTGGCATATTTACCAACCTTACCCACGATCACCTCGACTACCATAAGACATTTGACAACTACCTGCATGCCAAGAAGAGTTTCTTCGATTCTCTCTCATCTGATGCTTTCGCCCTTGTCAATGCCGACGACAGGAACGGAAAGGTGATGGTGCAGAATTGCAGCGCCCGCAAATTCTCATTCTCTGTCCGCGGCAATGCCGACTTCAGGGGCAGTGTGATAGAGGAAGATTTTGGCGGCATGCTTCTCCGCATCCAGGGCGAGGAAGTCTGGACAAGATTCACAGGTGATTTCAATGCTTCGAACCTCCTTGCCGTTTATGCGGCTTCTGTTTTACTCGGTGCTCCCCAAAAAGAAATTCTTACCGTGCTCAGCAACCTGAAACCTGTCCCCGGACGGCTTGAAGCTGTTGAATCACCGGGGCGGATTAGCGGAATTGTCGACTATGCCCATACGCCAGATGCACTTATCAATGTTATCGACACCCTGAACAAGATAAGGGGAGAAGGACGGCAGCTTATTACTGTCGTTGGCGCCGGAGGCGACAGGGACAGGACAAAAAGGCCAAAAATGGCGAAGATCTGTGCTGACGGAAGTTCAAAAGTAATACTGACATCCGACAATCCGAGGACCGAGGATCCCGAGAAGATTCTTGATGATATGGAAGCAGGGCTCACACCCGACCTGAAGAGAAAAGTGCTCAGAATAGCCAACAGGCGCGAAGCAATAAAGACAGCCGTGATGCTTGCAAATGAAGGTGATGTGATACTTGTTGCGGGGAAAGGCCATGAACCATATCAGGAAATCAAAGGCGTGCGGCATCATTTTGACGACAGGGAGGAGTTGAAAGCGGCTCTGATATCGAGATATAATAAATAAGCCATGCTATATTATCTTTTTACATATCTGGATAAGTTTAATTTCCCCGGCGCCGGGGTGTTCGCATATATATCCTTCCGGTCAGCTATGGCTGTGATCACTTCCCTTATAATTTCATTGCTGATCGGCAAGAAGATCATTCAATACCTTCAGTTTAAACAGGTCGGGGAGGTTGTCAGGGAGCTCGGACTTGAAGGACAATACCAGAAAAAGGGAACACCCTCAATGGGAGGCATAATAATACTTGCTTCAATTGTCATCCCGGTCCTGCTGTTCGCCAAACTTGCCAACATTTACATAATCCTGATGCTGCTCACTACATTATGGCTTGGTTTTATTGGATTTGTGGATGATTATATAAAAGTATTCCGTAAGAACAAGGAGGGGCTCGCCGCAAGGTCAAAACTCACAGGACAGATAATCCTTGGTCTCATAGTCGGATTGACTCTCTATTTCAGCCGCGATGTGATTATCATGGAGAAAGTCCCGGTAGGCGAGCTTACCGCAAGGGAAAGGACAGAACTCATCGATCCGGTCAAACCATATTACGGTGAAGGCCAGATATCGATTGAGCGCAAATCTCTTAAGACAACTATCCCGTTCGTAAAAAACAATGAATTCAACTATACATGGCTGGTCGCTTTTCTGCCTGAAAAGGTAAGGCCTTTCTTTACATGGATCGTTTTTGTGGTTATCGTGATCTTCATACTTACTGCAGTGTCAAACGGAGCAAATCTTACCGATGGTCTCGACGGTCTTGCCACAGGAACTTCGGCAATCATCGGGACCGCTTTGGGAATACTGGCTTACGTCTCCAGTAATAGAATCTATGCAAATTACCTTAACATCATGTATATACCTCATTGCGAGGAGCTTGTTATATATGCCAGTGCATTTATCGGAGCTACCATAGGTTTTCTCTGGTATAATTCCTATCCGGCACAGGTTTTCATGGGTGATACAGGCAGCCTGGCTCTTGGAGGAATAATAGCGGTGTTTGCGATAATCATAAGAAAAGAACTTCTGATACCTGTCCTGTGCGGGATCTTCCTTGTGGAGAACCTGTCTGTCGTCATTCAGGTATCACATTTTAAAAGGACCAGGAAGAAATATGGGGAAGGCAGGAGGATATTCCTGATGGCGCCGCTTCACCATCATTATCAGAAAAAAGGCTATCCTGAACCAAAGATTGTAACGAGGTTCTGGATAGTCGGGATTATACTGGCTGTGATAAGCATTGTCACACTTAAGATCAGGTAGGGAAATGAAAAAGATTGTAATACTCGGGGCTGGAGAGAGCGGGGCAGGTTCAGCAATACTTGCACGGAAAATGGGCTTTGATGTCCTTGTAACCGACAAAGGAATTATTAAGGAAAATTACCGTCAGATGCTCGATTCTGAGAATATCAGGTGGGAAGAGGGAAAGCATACGGAAGAAGAGATATTGTCGGCTGATGAGGTAATAAAAAGCCCTGGAGTCAGGGAAGATGCTCCGATAGTAATTAAAATCAGGGAGAAAGGAATACCTGTTATTTCCGAAATTGAATTTGCAGGGCGCTATGCTGAAGGTAAAAAAATATGTGTCACGGGAAGCAACGGGAAAACAACTGTCACAAACCTCATTTATCATATTCTCGAAAAGGCCGGGAAGAAAGTTGCAATGACGGGTAATGTCGGTAATAGCTTTGCCATGGCAGTGGCTCAGGGAGGTTATGATTACTATGTAATTGAGCTGAGCAGCTTCCAGCTCGATGACATGTATTCCTTCAAAGCTGATATTGCCGTACTTATGAATATCACTCCCGATCATCTCGACAGGTACGGATATAATTTCCAGAATTACATCGATTCAAAATTCAGAATAACCCGGAATCAAACCAAGTCTGAATTCCTCATTTACTGGGCCGATGATCCTGTCATCCGTAATGAACTTAAAAAGAAAGAATACGGGATGACACTTTTACCTTTCTCGGCTGAATCGAAGGAAGGCATGGCTGCATTCATTGAAGAAAATAACCTGATAATTGATTACCATACTAAAACCAACCTTATGACCATTCATGATCTGGCTTTAAAGGGTCGCCATAACCTTTACAATTCAATGGCAGCGGCAATCGCGGGCAAAGTACTTGCCATCCGCAAGGATGTTATCAGGGAAAGCCTTGCTGACTTTCAGGGAGTTGAACACCGGCTGGAACCGGTAATCACAGTTTGCGGAATTAACTTTATCAATGATTCGAAAGGAACAAATGTCAACTCGACATGGTATGCCCTTGAATGCATGGAAACAGATGTTGTCTGGATCGCCGGTGGTATAGATAAGGGCAATGATTATTCTGAACTGTTCCAGGTTGTCAGGCAAAAGGTGAAGGCAATTGTATGCCTTGGAAAGGATAATCATAAGATTGTTGAAGCATTCAGGGATAAAGTACCGACAATAGTCGAGACGACATCTATGGAGGAAGCAGTGAGATCGTCGTATTACCTGGCCAAAAAAGGACAGACAGTGCTTCTGTCGCCGGCATGCGCAAGCTTCGATCTTTTCAGCAATTACGAGGACAGGGGACGCCAGTTCAAACAGGCAGTGAGAAATCTTTAAAAACTTCCTGAATATGCAGCAGGGCTGGATAAAAAATATCTTTAAAGGCGACAGGGTCATATGGGCTTTGGTGGTCGTCTTTATGATCTATTCATTACTCGGGGTTTACAGCTCATCCGTAAGCGTTGCATACCTGAAACATGGCGGCAATACGGCATATTTCCTGAGAAGCCAGCTCTTTATGCTTTTTCTGAGTCTGATAATAATCATTATTGTAACACATCTCCCATACAGGATATATTATTCACTTGCAGGCTTAATGCTGCTTTTTTCAATCGGCCTGCTTATTCTGACTTTCGCTATCGGGGCAAGGGTAAACGAAGCAGTGAGGACAATAGAAATCCCCGGTACCGGATTCAGGCTTCAGACCTCAGATGTCGCCAAAGTTGCCCTTGTCGTTTACCTGGCCCGCACTTTGTCGAGATACCAGGATGAGCTGAAGAATTTCATGACTGTTACAAAATATCTGATGCTGCCTGTTGCAATAGTATGTGCCCTTATAATGCCTGAAAACCTTTCGACGGCAGTTATGGTATTCGGGATTAGCATGCTTATTATGTTTATAGGCCGGGTGCCTTTCAAATTCCTGCTGACTTACCTCGGCATTGCAGTTGTCGGAGTTATTTTATTCGCAATGGTGCTGAGCATGTTCACGGAAAAGAACAGGGTTGAAGTATGGAAGAACCGGATAGAGGCGTATTTCTCGGGAAAAGTTGATGAGGATGCTGATTATCAGTCGAATCAGGCCAAAATAGCAATCTCTACAGGCGGGTTGTTCGGGAAAGCGCCGGGGAAAAGCACACAGAGGAACATGCTGCCGCAGTCGAACTCCGATTTCATATTTGCAATAATAATTGAGGAATACGGATTACTGTTCGGCGCGATACCTCTGATACTTGCTTATATGGTTCTGCTCTTCAGGGGAATAATAATCATCAGGAAGTGCGAGACCGCTTTCCCGGCGTATCTCGTCATCGGACTGATCATAATGATTACAATTCAGGCTATCATTAACATGCTTGTAGCAGTTGGCCTTTTCCCTGTCACGGGCCAGACATTGCCAATGGTTAGCTGGGGAAGAACTTCCGTGATTGTTATAAGCTTTTCGATAGGCGCCATACTTAGTGTGAGCAGGGTTGTGAATGCAAGGATCAGGAAGGAAGAACTTCCTGAGGAAGAAAAAACTGACGAAGGAGAAAAAATATATGAACCAGCAACGGCATAAAAGGGTCATCATCAGTGGCGGAGGTACCGGGGGACACATCTTCCCCGCAATTTCCATTGCCAATGCACTGAGGAAAATTGATCCTGATGTTCAGATCCTTTTTGTCGGAGCCGAGGGCAGAATGGAAATGGAAAAAGTCCCTGCCGCAGGGTACAGGATAGTGGGACTGCCTGTTGCCGGAATCGACAGGAAGAATTTGCTGAAGAACTTTTCTGTATTGCTGAAGCTTTTTAAAAGTCTGAGACTGGCAAGGAAGACAATTGTTGAATTCAGGCCTGATGTTGCTGTCGGAGTCGGCGGTTATGCAAGCGGACCCGTTCTGAAACAGTCGCTTAAAATGGGAATCCCGGTACTGATACAGGAACAGAACAGCTACGCGGGTGTCACAAACAAGATTCTTGCAGGCAGGGCCTCTGTGATCTGCGTTGCATACGACGGCATGGAGAAATATTTTCCTTCGGAAAAGATAATCAAAACAGGCAACCCTGTAAGGCAAAGTTATGACAACCTGGAGGCTTTGAAGGGAGATGCGCTGAAATTCTTCGGCCTGAATGCGGACCTTCCTGTAATTCTTGTGCTTGGCGGATCACTGGGAGCTGGTTCGGTGAACAAATGCCTTTCCCGAAACATCCAGACCCTTTATAATTCACCGTGTCAGTGGCTGTGGCAGACAGGCAAACAGTATTTTGATGAAATATCACAGATGGTTCCCGATTCATTCCGTTCAAGAATATCGGTTCATCCGTTCATCGACAGGATGGAACTGGCATTTGCGGCTGCCGATATCATAATCTCAAGAGCCGGAGCTGGGACAATATCCGAACTCTGTCTTGTCGGAAAACCTGTGATACTGATACCTTCTCCCAATGTGGCCGAAGATCATCAGACAAAAAATGCACTTGCCCTGGTTTCAAGGAATGCGGCAGTTATGATCCCCGACAACATGGTTGAAAGCTCTCTGATTAATGAGGCAACGAATCTTGTAAAAGACGGACCCGGAAGGAAGATGCTGGCGGATAATATATCCAAAATGGCTGAACGTGATGCTGACATGCGGATAGCACGGGAAGTTTTAAAACTGACTGAAAAATGATTGACCTGAAAAACATAGAAGGGTTTTATTTTGTAGGTATCGGAGGCATTGGCATGAGCGCCCTTGCTCTGTATTTCAGGCAGGGAAATTTTGAAATCGCAGGTTACGACCGCACCGGATCAGGAATTACACAGACTCTGACAGATGAGGGCTGCATGGTTTCATACGAAGATGATATAAACACTATCCCGCCTCTTTTCAGAAACATTCATAAAAAAGACAGGGTCATAGTGGTCTTTACACCTGCAATTCCCGCAGAAAACAGGATAATTTCCTTTTTCAGGGACAATGATTACAGGTTATACAAGCGATCGGAGATCCTTGGCGTCATATCATTGAATACCGATACACTGGCAATTGCAGGAACTCATGGCAAGACAACTGTTTCTACCATGACAGCTCATTTACTGAAGCAGTCGCATGTCGATTGTTCTGCATTTCTTGGAGGCATCTCGAAAAACTATAACACTAACCTTCTTACAGGAAACAGCCGGTTTACCGTCATCGAAGCCGATGAATTCGACAGGTCGTTTCACAGGCTTTCCCCGCTTATGGCTGTCGTAACTTCAGCCGATGCCGACCATCTCGATATTTACGGTGACCGGGTTGAGATGATAAAGGCATACAATGAATTCACAGCAAGGATCAGAAAGGGCGGTTCTCTTTTTATTAATGACAGGATCAGGGATGTGATAAAGGCACCCGAAGGCATCAATGTTTTTACATATGGCTCCTCCTCCGGTTCTGATTACAGTTACAGCAGAATAAGACATATAAGCGATTATTATAAATTTGATCTGAATACCCCCGCGGGAATTATGACTGATCTGCATTTCCCCTTCCCCGGAATTGTAAATATTGAAAATCTTACAGCAGCCATCGCCGTGGCTCTTAACTGCGGCGTTGAAGAAGATGAGATACGAAAAGCCATAGTGCTTTTCCAGGGTGTGAGGAGACGGTTTGATATAAGGGTCAATCTGCCAGGGATCACATACATCGATGATTATGCTCATCATCCCGAGGAGATAAAAGCATTCATAGCTTCGGTAAAAGAGTATTTCGGCGAAAGACGGATCACAGCGATTTTCCAGCCTCACCTGTTTACACGTACTCGTGACCATGCATCCGGATTTGCAGAAATTCTTGACAGGCTCGACGAAACAATACTGCTGCCGGTATATCCTGCGCGTGAAAAGCCAATACCGGGAGTGTCATCCTCGATGATCCTCGAAAGAATGAAATCGGACAGAAAAAGGCTGATGAGGATGGATGACATTCCTGAAAAGCTGGATATTGAAAACATGGATGTTCTTTTAACAATAGGCGCCGGCGATATTGACAGGCTTACAGGCCCTATTGAGGAAAAAATAAAAAGATGGAAGGCATGCTGAAGAGACTTGTGAAAATATTGCTGATAATTCCGGTTTTGTACCTGGTAGCCATGCCGGTCTGGTATGCTTACAACTACTATACAAAGCCATGCAGGAAAATTCAGGTCACAATTGTTGATTCAGCTGATTATCATTTTGTTACAAGGCGCGACATACAAAATACAATCATCAGGACAAACGGTAACATAATCGGGAAACCGCGAAGGGACATCAGGATTGACGAGATTGAACATACAATGAAGAAATTCAGGGAGCTCAGAAAATCCGAGGTGTATATGGACATTGACGGAACCCTTCATATATATGCTGACCAGCGCACACCTGTTATGAGGCTGATGCCCGGTGAAAGGGGCGATTATTTTGTCGATAATGAAGGAGTGGTGGTCAGAAGAAGAAACCTGTACACTCCACGGCTTCATATTGTGGGCGGAAATATAAATATTACACAGGCAATGCTCGACGGAGTGAGCGTTTTGGATACTGCGATCAAAAACACAATCCTGAAGGACATTTACTACATTGTTAACTATATAAACGATGACGATTTCTGGTCAGCTCAGATTGATCAGATTTATGTCGACGGCAACGATGAAATTGATCTTATCCCAAGGGTTGGAAATCATACAATCCACCTGGGGACCGCTGAAAACTATGAGGGGAAGCTTAAAAACCTCCGGGTATTCTATGATAAGGTGCTGCCCGAAGTGGGATGGAACAAATATTCGGTAATCAATCTGGCCTACAGGGATCAGATAGTTTGCAAAAGGAGATAAACAGAAAAACCATATTTGATATTATGAACAGCAAAGAACAGTATGTAGCAGCAATCGACATCGGGACAACAAAAATTGTTGCGATAGTCGGACGTAAGAACGAGAACGGAAAAATAGAAATTCTCGGGCTTAGCAAGGCTCCTTCAAAAGGTGTAAAAAGAGGAGTTGTTCAGAACATTGAGGAAACAGTGAATGCCATCCAGACAACCGTTGAGGATGTTCAGAAGAGATCAGGCGTAATGTTTTCCGAGGTCTTTGTGGGAATAGCGGGTCAGCATATTAAAAGCCTGAAAACCCGCGGCTATATAATGCGCGATTCATTTGAAGACGAAATAAAGAAAGAAGAGGTCTTCAGGCTGATCGAGGATATGTACAAGATACATGTTGATATCGGGGAGGAGATAATACATGTGATCCCCCAGATATTCATTATTGACAACGAGACCGGGATAAAAAGTCCGATAGGAATATGCGGACGCCGGCTTGAGGCTAATTTCCATATTGTAATAGGGCAGGTGGCTGCCGCAAAGAATATTGAGAAATGTATCAACCGTGCTGATCTGACTCTGAAGGATCTTATCCTCGAACCGCTTGCATCAGCCGACGCAGTGCTTACCGACGACGAGAAGGAAGCAGGTGTGGTACTTGTTGACATAGGGGGCGGGACTACTGACATAGCAGTCTATTATGACAATATCATCCGCCACACGGCAGTGATACCGTTTGGCGGCAATGTAATAACAAAGGACATCAAGGAAGGCTGTGCAATACTCGACCGCCATGCAGAGCAGCTGAAAATCCAGTATGGTTCCGCTCTCGGTGATATTGCACCTGAGGATAAAGTGGTCTCAATACCAGGGATCAGCGGAAGGAATCCCAAGGAGATATCCTTCAGAAGCCTGGCCTATATCATACAATCCAGGATGGAGGAGATAATTGACATTGTAAGCTTTGAGATCCAGAATTCGGGCTATGCCGATAAACTGGCAGCCGGAATGGTAATAACAGGAGGCGGCGCAATGCTTAAGCACCTTCCGCAGCTGATGAAATTCAAAACCGCAATGGATGTAAGGATCGGGTATCCCAACGAACATCTTGCAGGAAACGGCCGCAATGAGATCAATCAGCCAATGTATGCCACAAGCGTGGGACTTATTATCAGAGGGTTCGAGCATCTTGAAACTTACAGGAAATCATTCAATGCCGGACGCGCAGAGGATTTTGTGAGGACAAGAAAACCGGTGATTGAAAAAGAAACTGAAAAGGTGGTGCCTGAAGCTGCTTATGATGAGCCTGTTGAGGAAACAACGGCTGAGGAAAAGGTGTCGCTGACCGAAAAGATCAAGAATATGCTTTCAAAGATGTTTGAGGTCGAAGACACTAAAATCAGTTAAAGGCTTATATGGTTTGACTGTTTATTGTTACTGTTCGCAAACAATTAAAAATTACAGCAATGACTGACGATATAATGAATTTTGATCTTCCTGTTGAGAGGTCATCGATTATAAAGGTTATTGGTATTGGAGGAGGCGGCAACAATGCCGTAAATCACATGTTTGAAAGAGGCATCAAGGATGTGAATTTCATAGTATGCAATACCGATCACCAGGCTCTTGCCAAGAGCCCCGTACCTGTAAAAGTCCAGATCGGGGAATCCATAACCGAGGGAAGAGGTGCAGGCAGCAAACCTGAAGTCGGTCGCAAGGCTGCCATGGAAAACCTGAAGGATGTGATGGAAGCTATCTCCGGCAACACAAAAATGGTTTTCCTTACCACAGGCATGGGGGGAGGTACCGGAACCGGTGCAATTCCTGTTATTGCCAAAGCCTGCAAGGATGCAGGACTTCTGACAATTGCAGTTGTAACTATCCCTTTCAAATCGGAGGGAAAGATCAGGATCAGCTATGCCATCGAGGGAATAAATGAACTGAAGGATTATGTCGATTCACTCCTTGTCATAAATAACGAAAAGCTGAGGGAGATTTATGGCAACCAGGGTGTCTCCACGGCATTTGCAAAAGCCGACGATATCCTGACTACCGCTGTAAAGGGAATAGCAGAAATAATTACAGTGGCAGGATATATCAATGTCGACTTTGCCGATGTTGAGACAGTAATGAAAGATTCCGGGGTCGCCGTAATGGGCATGGGGCTTGCCTCAGGAGAGGGAAGGGCTGTCAAAGCAATAGAAAATGCCCTTGCATCACCGCTCCTGAATTCAAATGATATAACCGGAGCAAAAAGCATACTTGTCAATATCTCGTCAGGAACCGGAAACAACGAGCTCACAATGGATGAACTGGGGGAGATAACTGATTATATGTACGAAACTGCTTCGGAAGACGCCCTTATCATCAGGGGCTTGTCTCAGGATGAAAATCTTGGCGACAATTTAAGCGTTACAGTTATAGCCACAGGCTTCCCGGCTAACAGCATCTTCATCCCGTACAAGAAGCCAAAGCCCAAAAAGGTTGAGCTGCTTACAGTTTCTAATCCAACACCCCCGCATGTCATTCCTGATAAAGGCACTGATGTCTTTACAGTTCATGAAAAACAGGGTAACTCCGTTATTTCCACAATTGATGATGAGATCCAGGGCGAACTTGATTTCAACCTTGAAACAGCGGTCGAACTTACCGAAATGCGAAGCAGGAAACCTCCTGAGGATGACGGCGATGGTGAAAAACGCGAAACAACACTGCAAAAGGTGAAGCATATGCAGAACTTCATTAAAAAGGAAGGCCTTTCAAACAAGATCATCAAGGATAATATTGAAACTTTCGAAGATGTCCCTGCCTACATCAGAAGAAATATGCCAATAGGGCAAAAGGACAAAAACAGCGATTCAAAGATCTCAAAGTTCACATTGTCATCAGGTGAGGATAATGAACCGGTTCTCAGGGAAAACAATGCATACCTTAACGATAACGTCGACTGATTGCACTATTTTACATTTTTACATTGCTGAAAGGGTTTCAGGTGGCTGCTAAATTGGGTCTGCCCGCCAGACTTGTCACATAAATCATCCATATTTCCTATATTTGCCGCTGATGAAGCGATACTCACTTATATTGTTATGCCTGTGCTGTTCATATATTCTTCACGGCCAGCGGCAGGATACAGTTAAGCACAGGGTTATTACACAATGGAACCTTTCTTCAGATCTCACCGAAGAAGTGCCCGTGCCTTTTGATACTGTCTTTTCGCTCTTTAACAGGTACAGGCTCACCGACCGTTATTCGCCGATCAATGCGACACTTGGGAATTATGGCCTTCCTTTTTATCAGATCAGTTTTTTCGACAGGGTGAGCGATCCCGACAAATTCCTCTACAGCTATTATTATCCTCTTATGTATCAGCCTGAAAGGTATGTTTTCATGAATACCCAGGTCCCTTTCACTGAGGCAGTATGGACTTACGGCGGCGCCCGCGAAACAGCCGAACAGACTTTCAGGGTGAGGCATTCCCGTAACGTAAACAGGTTCCTGAACTTCGGCCTCGTATATGATATAGTCTACAACCTGGGACAATACAGTTACCAGCGGGCTGAAGACAAGGATTTCACATTTTACGGATCTTACAGGGGAGAACGGTACAAGGCATATTTTGCGGCCGGGCTCAATAACATAACATCCTTTGAAAACGGAGGTATCTCAGATCCTTCACAGCTTAGTACGCTGGATACCAGGGATGTTGCAGTAAGGCTGGGCGGTCTGGATAAGGCAAAAAGCATCCTGAAGAACCGGAACCTGATGCTGGTTCAGAGATATACTGTAGTAGGTAAGCCGGCAGCATCCAGCGACACTGTGGCCATCCCCGGTAAAAAACCATTCAGGCTTAGCGGTACATTTTCACATATCTTTGTTCTTGACGGAAATAAAAGGACATATTCCGACAATTTTCCGGGATCGGGATTTTATGATTCGGTCTATATAAACAGTCAGACCACTTTCGACTCCCTGTCGGCAAGAAGCATTAAGAACACCATCCGCTTTGATTTTGCAACAGATGAGACACGAAAATTCCGTCTTGGCGGCGGAGTGGGAATAAGAAATGAACTTTTCAGATATAGTCAGATCATTCCGACACACGATACACTTCTTATAGCAGATACTGCTGTCTGGCACAGGCATAACAATGTTCTTACAGGCAAGCTTTTCAACAATATTGGGGATAAATTCAGATGGGTGGCAACGGGAGAGCTTTACCTCACTGGTTACCGTGCCGGGGATTTTAACCTGAACGGTATTATTTCAAAATCATTTGTCTGGAAGAAAGGACCGGCAGCCTGGAATATTACAGGAGCAGTAACAAACCGGCAGCCTTCATTCTGGATGTCGAGATGGGGAAGCAATCATTTTGAATGGAACAACAATCTAAACAAGGAGTTCAGGATCGACCTTGGGACGAGCTTTGTCTATCCGGGAAGAAATGCTGAAATAAAGCTTAATTATGCAGTTATTGACAATTATACTGATTTTGACACTCTGGCATTGCCGTCCCAGCATACCGGAGGACTGTCGGTTGCATCCCTGTACATGAAAAAAGAAATGAGAGCATGGAAATTTCATCTTGCGACCGATCTTCTTGTCCAGAAAAGCAGCAATAAAGAGATACTCGATCTGCCGCTTTTTGCCACAAGGACTTCTGCCTTTTTCGAACATCTTTTTATATTCAAAAGGACCGACGGACAACTGAATACTCAATTAGGGGCTGAATTTGTTTATCATACACCTTATCATCCTTATTCCTATATGCCTGCAACAGGAAGGTTTTACCGGCAGGATGCGACCGAAACAGGAAATTATCCTTTTGTAAATGTGTTCATCAACCTTAAACTGAGAAGAACAAGGATCTTTCTTATGTTCGATCATATAAACTCGGGAATGACGGGTTACGAATACTACATGATACCATCTTACCCAATGAATGTCAGGATGTTCAGGTACGGTCTGGCCTGGACTTTCTATGATTGAAAAAATTCAGTATCTTTGCGGCGGTTAAAAATTAATAAACAAAAAGAATATCATTGGGAAGAAGACTTTTATTTTTATTGATATCAGGAACAATACTTTTATCCTGTTCCAGGAACCCCTCCCAAAAAATCAGCTCAGATAATGTTGCCTTTGACCTTGATTCCATAATAAGGAGAGGGACCCTCAGGGCAGTTACTGATTTTAACTCGGCAAACTATTTTGTTTACCGCGGTGAACCGATGGGATTTCACTATGAGCTTCTCAAGGCTTTTTCTGACCACCTTGGACTCGACCTTGAACTGGTGACAGAGGAAGACATTACAAACGCCTTCGACATGCTTAATTCAGGTGATGTCGATGTTGTGGCAATGGGACTTACAGTAACTCCCGAAAGAAGCAAAAAGATCCTTTTTACTGAACCTGTTGACAGCACCCGTCAGGTAATTGTTCAGCGGAAACCCCACAACTGGCAGAAACTGTCACATGCAGAACTGGAAAATAAACTTTTGCGATCACATACTGATCTGGCAGGCAAAAGTATTTTTGTACAGAAAGGATCAATACATTCAGATTATCTGCACCGGATTGAGCTTGAAATAGGTCAGCCTCTCACAGTAATAGAGGTCCCGTTTGATCCGGAGGCTCTGATCAAGCTGGTTGACGATGGCGAGATTGATTATGCTGTATGCGATGAGAACATAGCAAAGGTTAATGCAGCATTGTACAGCAATGTGGATATTGAAATGAAGCTGAGCGGGATCCAGAATCTTTCATGGGGGCTTCGTAAAAGCGGTTCAGAACAGCTGCAGAAGGAGCTTGATCAATGGATCTCTTCTTTCAGAAAGACGACGACTTTTGCCGTAATTTATAACAAATACTACAGGAATTCAGGTTCAAAGAATATTGTTAGGAATCCTTATTATTCCCTCAATACAGGAAGAGTATCCCCATGGGACGACCTTATCAAGAAATACAGTATACTTATTAAGTGGGACTGGAGGCTGCTTGCTTCGCTTATTTACCAGGAGTCGAGGTTCATTCCTGACGTTGTATCAAAGGCCGGCGCTTACGGCCTAATGCAGATCATGCCCGAAACCGGAAAGAATTTTGGAATTGACATCAAGGCATCGCCCGACAACAACATAAGGGCGGGAATTGAATACATTAACTGGCTGCATCATATCTTTGATCCTATTATACCAGATGAAAATGAAAGGACTAAATTCATACTGGCCGCTTATAATGCAGGCCCCGGTCATATCCTCGATGCCATGAGGCTTGCCGGCAAGAACGGAAAGGACCCTCAGATATGGACAGGTAACGTTGAGGAATGGCTTCAGAAAAAATCCGATCCTAAATACTACTCCGACAGCCTTGTTAAATTCGGATTTTTCAGAGGCAGGGAATCCACAGCTTTTGTAAATCAGGTGCTCAGCAGGTATGAGCATTACAAGAATATTGTAAAGGAGAATTAAGTAACAGGGTTATCAGGGTCACAATGATGAATCTCCGTTAAGTTACTGGGCCCGCCTCATTCCAACTGTGATTTAAAAACACCTTTTGTCATTCAAGGTGCAGCGAGGAATCAGCCTGTGTGGCAGGGATTTTTATAGTAAATGAATTACTCATATCTCAAAGCCTCGACAGGATTCTTCGAAGCTGCCCTCCAGCTTTGAATCCCGATTGTTACAACTGATATGAGAAGGACAACGATGCCTGACAACAAAAACATCCAAAACCTGATTTCCGTTTTGTAAACATAACCTTCAAGCCATCGCGACATCGCATACCATGCAACCGGCACAGCCAGGATAAAAGCTATTGAAATCCATATGATGAAATCCCTGGTGACAAGCAAAAGAATCGCGGGAACACCTGCTCCGTTGATCTTTCGTATCCCAATTTCCTTGGTCCTTGAACATGCCTTCTGATAAGAAACTGCAAACAACCCGATCATCGACAGAAAAAGGCACAGAATAGCACACGATCCGATGAGCCTTTTAAAATTCTCATTAGATCTGTGATACCATTCAAACCTTTCTCCGATTGATTCAATGTCGACAGGGTAATCAGGGATAAGCTCATTCCATGCATCTGTTATTGCCTTTCTTGCTTCAGCTGTTTTATTTTCAGATGGTTTGACGAGAAGATGTCCTCCCTTGGTATCGTAAGAAACAAACGCAGGTTCGATTTTTGATTTCAGATCTGAATAGTTGAAATCATTAATTATTCCTGTTATTATAACATCTTCCATTCCCGGAATACCTTTGCCCAGAAGATCCTGATCCTTAAAAAAAAGTGCAAATGACTGATTTATAAGACATTTTTTTGTATTTGGCGAAAGAACCTCAGAGAATCCATTCCCCTGTAAAAGCTCTATACCCAGAACATTCAGATAGTTTTCATCTCCGCTGAATCCTGCCGGAAAGTACTCTTTCTGACTGCCGTTGTCGTCATATTTTAATGCCAGAAGGAAATGCTCAAGCAAAGGCGAAGCACTTGTGATTGAAACATTTTTTATTGATGAGTTTTTTAAAAGCCTATCTTTAAAAGCGGCTGCTTTATCACTGTATTGTGGTGGAATTTTTATCTCAATCACAGCTTTATCGAGACCGATAGGTTTTGCTGAGATAAAATTCATCTGCCTGATGATGACCAATGAACAGATAATGAGCCCGATTGAACCTGCGATCTGCAAAATATTGAAAACAGGGATCTCGATGCTTCTCAGGGTAATTACCCGATCGGTTTTCAAGAGGTTTATATTAAGATTTCGTTTTATGAGGAACAGGTCAAATATTATGGTCATAAATAAAACAAAAACCAAAACCATCAACAGGAGGATAATCTGTTCAGGCTGGCTGATAAATCTGTCTGTTATTGTGCTGCCTGTTATCCTGTTGAAAAAAGGAAGTGCGTCAGTCATCAGAAAAATGCTGATTACAAAAGATAAAAGGACAAGAATTGAATTTTCAACGGTAAAACGGACTATAAGATTATTTACAGAACTCCCATTTATCCTCCTGATGTAATATTCTTTCACCTTCCTGTGGAATTTATTTGTAAGAACCCCCAGGTAATTGAACACTGCAATACTCAGTATCATCAAACCAATAATTAGGGCGATTAAAAGATCCTTTTTATCACGGTTAATTTCTACTGTCCAACTGCGTGAAGTGTCAAAATATGCTTTCTGAAATGGTTTGAGGTAATATTGACCGGGAGTTCCGGTATTGATGACAGGAATTACATCTTTTTTTTCTGAAAAAAGTTTTTCAAGTTTTAGAGGGTCAGTATCCTTTGCCAGCTTCACATAACACCGGCCATCTGCTTCACCTATGAGACGGACCATATCGAAACTTATTTGAGTGTTCTCAACCGGTTTTTCAAAAACGCCTGTCACCGTCATTTCTTTGGTATTGGTTCTGTTTATCAGTTTGATAATTTTTCCGACCGGATCGGCGGTCCCAAAATACTTTTTGGCAAGATCAGATGAAATGACAATATTATCAGCGCCTTCCAGCGCATTCTCCGGATTATTTGTCAGAAGTCTGTAAGAAAAAAAGCTGAAAAAATTTTTTGTTGCAGCTATTATATTAGAATTACTAAAATAATCTTCATTATTTACAATGACTTTGATTGGATTTGAATTGTTAAAACGGCAGAAATCCAAAACCTGCGGAAAATTATTCTTCATATATTCAGCTGCCCCGAACCGGCAGTAGTACATCCTGGCCCCAGGTATCCACGGATCATCGCATGTGAGCGCATAAATCTGATCCTTCCCCTTCTGGAATCCATCAGTATTAATCTCTCTCCAAAGAAAAAGAAATATCAGGTTGATGCAGGTAATTCCGGCCGAGAGGCTTATTATAATTACCGCACTGTTTAACTTGTCCCTTAACAGGCTCCTTGTTATTTGATTCAGGTTCATCGTTATCTATGGATATTGGATTTTATTCATACCTTAAAGCCTCAACGGGATTTTTCGAAGCCGCCCTCCAGCTTTGCCATCCTACGGTAATCAATGCTATCATACAGGCTATCAGGGGACCAGCCACAAAGGCCCACAATGGCATTGAAGCGTGAAAATTGAATCTCGCAAGGAAAACCCTGCCCAGAAGATATGCAGCCGGAAAAGCTATAAAGGCAGCAACAGTTATCCATTTCAGATAACTGGCACCAAGCAGCCTCAGAATTGATAAGGTTGTGCCTCCGTTGACCTTTCTTATACCTATCTCCTTTGTACGGCTCTCTGATGTAAATGATGCAAGACCAAACAAACCGAGACAGGCAAGGAGAATAGCTATTATGAATGCCACACCGATAAGATTTGAAGTTGTGGTAAGCTCAGTTCTTTTCCTCATATCACCAAAGGTTTGAGGCATATAGGAGATATCCGGATCATATTTCTTCAGTATTGCCCCGACCTTATCCCTTATTTCCGGGAAACCTCCTGCTGAAAAGCTTATCAGAAGAAAATTTCTGCCTTCCGGCCTGAGGGTTATAATTGTAGGAGTGAGAGGTCCCGACAGGTCAATTGTATGATAATCACTGAAAACACCTATAATAGTACCCTTCCGGCCTTCAAAGGTGAGCGACCTGCCGACGGGATCGTCATACTTCATAACATTTGCTGCCACATCATTTATTACATAACATGATGTGTCTGATGTAAATGACCTGTCAAAAAATCTGCCTTCAGTAATCTTAAGATTGACCGCCTTTTCAAATCCATAATCAGCATTTATGTACCAGAAATGAAGTTGCTGGGCTGGATCTTTGCCCTCCCATTCCACTTCATTAGAGACTCTGGCGCTTCTTGCAGGGATACAGCTCGAGAAACTGGCCGTTTCAATTGTCGGAACTGACTGAAGATCAGTCATTACACTTTCATGATGAGCTTCTATCTTGGGCGTATTGTTTATTATCATAAGCCGTTCCTTGTCAAATCCGAGGTCGTAGTTCCGGATATATGAGTCCTGCCTTTTAATGATGAACATTAATATTATCAGGACTATCGGAATTGTAAACTGAAAGATAATAAGGCTCTGTCTGAACTTTGAGAAACTTTGGCTGGTAACCATTTTTCCCTTCAGCGTACTTAGAGGATTTGATGCCGAGAGATAAAGCCCCGGCAGCAAGCCTGAAATAAGTCCGGTAAAAAGCGTTATCCCGAAAAAGAACAGTATCATCCTGTAATCACCAAAGTTGAAATGAACTTCTGACCTGAAAATCGTATTGAATCCAGTGACAAGAAAACTTGAAAGATCAATTGCGATAAGAAGACTTATTATTGTGAGTATGAAAGTCTCTCCCAGGAACTGGAATACAATGGCCTGTTTTCCTGCCCCGACAACTTTCCTGATGCCGGCTTCACGGTATCTCCTTATGTTCATCGCGATCGCCAGATTGATAAAGTTGAAGCATGCAATAAGAAGAATAGCAAGGCCGATGCTCCCGGCTAGGAACAGGTATTGCATTTCACGCCATACCCTTCTGCCTCCAACGTAATAATATAATACCTTTTCCTTAAGAGGGAAAAGGAACAATTCCTGGTTCAGGGTAGTTTCCTGAGTTTTTATCAGGTCTTTAATCTTGACATCAACAGCCTGTTTGCCGGTATTCGGTAAAAGCAAAGCCCATATCTGGCATACAGATGAGCCCGGGTCGGCAGCCATACTTTCTACCGAAAGAAATTTTTCAAACGGGATAATATAATCAAATTGTATATATGAAGGTGATTCAACCTTTTTTAGTACGCCTGTAATCAGGTATGCTTCTTCGCGGCTTTTATCCTTTAGAATAAGAGTTTTCCCGATACAATTTTTCGTGCCAAAAAATTTAAGGGCCATTTTTTTTGATACGATGATCGAATTTATGTCCTGCATGGCATCCTGAAGATTGCCTGATTCAAGTGGAAATGTGAAGACATCCAGAAAATTTTTGTCTGCGTATATTCCTGATTCGTCGAATGTTATACTGTCGTAAGCGAAAGTGTGGCTGCGGCTGATAACCCTTGTCAGCGATTCAATTTCCGGTATCTTTTCCAGTACTCCTGTGAGCGATGCTGACATCAGTTCTTTAGGGAAACGGTCGCCATTGAAATACGTTATGTTGGCTTCAACAGTATATAACCTGTCATAGTTTTTCTGGAATTTGTCGTAGCTCAGGATATTCGTAATATGCAGAAATGCGAGAATTGAACAAGTGAGACCGAAAGTAAGGCACAGGAAATTCAGGATGCTGTATGTCTTGTTCCCCCAAAGGAAGCGGAAAGCCGTTTTAATGAAACCTGACAACATATTTTGTGGTGTTTATGATCTTGGATTTTTATTCGTATTTCAGGGCATCAACAGGATTGCCTGTGGCGGCCTTCCAGCTTTGCCAGCTTACAGTCAGAACGGTAACAATAATTGCAGATATGGCAGCCAGTCCAAACAGCCACCAGCGCATATCAGTTTTATAGGCAAACCTTTTAAGCCAGGCCGACAACAGATATACTGATACGGGTATCGCGATTGTTATTGCAGCAATGACCCATTTAATAAAATCAGTATTAAGCATTAGCAGGATCTCTGACACCATCGATCCGTTGACCTTTCTGATACCGATCTCTTTCGTTCTTCGTGAAATTGCGATCAGGGAGATCCCGAACAATCCCATTACAGAAAGAATTGCTGCAAGAATTGAAAATGCTCCGATTATCTTTGCCTGGTTCTTTTCCCGTTGGTAAAAATTGTTCATATCGTCGGTAAGATACCTTACCTCAAAGATCTCATCGGGAGATATCCTGGAAAACAGCTCCCTGAGTCTCTCAATTATTACTGCATCATTCCTGCCGTTGGTTTTTATTGCAATAAGCCCCATCCTTTCAGGATTTTGCTGGAGAATGACCATAGGTTGTATAAGTGTATGGAGTGAATGGGCGTGAAAATCCCTTACCACTCCCTTTATGATGAACCCAAGAAAATTATCCCCTGCTTTGAGTTTATGCAGTTTAGCCGATGACTCATTTATAAGCACTTCCATAACTCCCTGTTTATAGGGGCCAAAAGATGATCCGTCAACAACTTCCATTCCCAGAAGCTCTGGCAGCCCTTCTCCCATAATAAGGCCGTCGAACCTGACCTTCTGGCCGTCAGGTGATGCAAGGTTTATTGGCAGATAGTTTCCGAAGGGAGGGATGAAACTGCCTCCGGCAGTAAGCTCAACTCCAGGTATCGCCTTAATCTCATCACTGACAGAGGTAAAGCTTTTCTTCAGCTCGTCGGAGTTGAGATCAGCAACAAGTATATTCCCCGGATTGATTCCGGTGTAAGCTGTAAGCGAATATTTTATCTGTTTGGAAATGACGAAAACCCCTGAAACGAGGATCACGAAAATCGCAAAATGGAGTACAAGGAATGAATAGTTCCACCGGAAAGAATTGTTCTTCAGTCCGGTCTTCCCGTAAAGAAGGTTAAGTGCAGGCACGCTGGAATACCTTAAACCTATGAACCAGCCCGAGAG
>JAAYUS010000008.1 GCA_012517605.1 Bacteroidales bacterium | reverse complement strand
GAATTCATTATTCCCGGCGATCTTCCTTGCATTTCGCTTATAGGCAAAATAAAATATTGTGGGATTAGTCCCGCCAAAGAACATAAACAGGGTGATAACTGTCATCAGATAAGGAGATGAGAAAGCAGCCATGCCATCATTCCGTGTTGAGAAACCTCCCGTCGACAAAGTCGAAAGTGACTGACAAACAGCATCGAAAAACGGCATTCGGCCAATAATCAGGAATAATACCGCGGCGATAGTCAGGGTAAGGTAAATTGTTGCAAGTCTTTTTGTCACCCCGACAATTTTAGGATGGATCTTATCGGTAGTCTGACCTGAAAACTCGGTAGTTGAGATCTGGATATTAAGACTTTTTACGACAGGAAGAACATAAAATGACAGGGTTATTATCGTCAGCCCTCCAAGCCACTGGGTCAGGCTTCTCCAGAACAGTATCCCTTTTGGCAGCGACTCCACATCGTTGAAGATGGTTGCTCCTGTGGTTGTAAACCCTGATATGGATTCAAAGAATGCATCTGTAAATGAAGTGGCAGAGGATGAGAACAGATAAGGGAGCGTTCCAAACATGCTGAAAAGTATCCAGATGCCTGTATAAAGAATATATCCTTCGCGAGTCCCATAAGCTTTTTCCTCATGACGAAGGGGAGTAAATACCAGGAACCCTGTTACCAGTGTGATCAGAGCTGAGTATAGGAAGGAAGAAGCCGCAGGTTCACCATAGATCCATGATACAGCGCCGGATACAAGCATGCATATCCCTTCAATAATAAGAACCTGGCTTAAGACTCTGGCAATGATCCTGAAATTGATCATGGTTTTCAGGAAAAGAATTTTGATACTTTTTCGTATGCAACCGGAAGGGTAAATACCACGACCTTATCATTAGGTTTTATAATTGTATCACCCGTGGCAATGAACGGGATCCCGTCCCTTGTACCGCCACCCACTATTGCATCTTTGGGAAATTCCAAAGCCCGCAGTGTTCCCCTTGTGATCTTCGCATTCTCCGGTACGTTGAATTCGATGACTTCGGCATCTGTTCCTGTCATATATTTGACCTGAGTCACGTTTGGATTTGTGGTGTGCCTGAAGATCCTGCTGGCAGCCGAGATCTTTTTATTTATTATTGTATCGATCCCTATGTTTTCGGCAAGATTTATATATTCCATATTCTCAACTTCGGCGATAGTCCTTTTTACACCGAGTTTTTTTGCAAGGAGACAAGAGAGAACATTGGTCTCGGAGTTTCCTGTTACTGCTACGAAAGCATCCATCTGGCCTATGCCTTCCTGCTCCAGAAGTTCGACGTTCCTGCAATCCCCATTTATTATCAGTGTGTTTTCAAGGATCTCCGAAAGTGCTTCACATCGTTCGGGATCAGAATCTATAAGTTTCACCTGGCAGTTTTTCTGCATATACAGGGCCACATGCTTGCCTATCCTGCTTCCGCCCAGGATCATGATATTCTTTGCCTCAAAATTCTCCTTCCCCGATGTGATCATCATGTCATTGATGCCTTCATTTGTGGATATCACAAAAACAAGGTCGCCAAGCTGAAACTGTTCATTTCCCCGCGGTATGATGGTCATGTCATTCCTTTTGATGGCAACAGCCCTGTATTTATCTGTACTTTGGGTTGCAGAAATCTCTTCAAGACTTTTATTCAGAATTGGGGCATTTTCGTCAAGCTTCTGAACATACATTGCCAGCTTCCCGCCGCAAAACTCCATGAATTCTGTGGTTCCGGTCTCATGAAGAAGGCTGAGCACTTCGCGTGCGGCAATGAGCTCGGGATATATCAGGGAGTCTATTCCAAGCGATTTGAAAAATTCGAGGGTGGATTGTTCGAGATAGTCGAGATTGTCAATCCTTGCTATTGTCTTTAAGGCACCCAGCCTCTTGGCAAGGATGGAGGCCGTAATATTTGTATCCTCCAGGTGGGTGACCGCAATGAACAGATCAGTCTTTTTCTGGAGAACCTCCTGCAGTATGCTTATGGAAGTTGCTGACCCGACATAAGTAAGCACATCCATTGTTGAGTAAACAGGCTTCAGGCGCCCCTCCTCGGTGTCAATAAGTATTATGTCGTGATTTTCATTCGAGAGCATCTTTGCCAGATGCGTTCCAACCTCACCTGCGCCGGCGATAATAATTCTCATAAAATACCGATAAATAACACGACAAAGTAAGACATTAATTGTCAAATAACGAAATCTTAATCACAGTGCGACCCTGAACGCACCGGTTTTTCTGACAATATGCACCAGCCCTGTATTTCTTATATTTTCCGGGATACTGAAGTAGTCGGATACATCCGGAGCCAATATTAAGGAATTGATTTTTCTTGTATTGACTGAGCCTTCAATTGCCGGATATTTTCCTGTCAGGATAACATAGCCGGGATTGAATTCATCAATTATTCTGTTGTTTAAGCGGTTGCTGACCAATATTCTGCAATCTCCTGCTTTGATAGCTGATATTTCATTCTTAAATGTCACCGGTATTATTTTTAACCTTGCAGTTGCACAATGCCTTGACACATCAGCTTCTGATTCACGGTTATTTCCGTAGATGTATATTCTTTTTCCGGTCCGGATGCCGATAACAGGGGAGGAAATTGTATTGTAGACTATCATTTCTGCCGACCTCTTCCGGGATATGTCGCCAACTCCGGTTGCGATAATGAATGCCAGGATCATCGAAAGGGGTATGACTGTTCTGATCCTTTTCCTGTCGGTCAGCCAGAACCCGGTTGTAATAAAGGCAATGAAAAGGAGAAAGGCTTCAGAACCTGTCATTCCAATATTTTCTATTGACGAGAAAGGCAGTTTCGATATTGTTACAGTCAGCATTTCGGTGAATCCCGTCAGCCTGTCTAAAAGCCAGGCAAAAGGTACGGAAAGGAATTTAAGGGGGTATGTAAGAGGAACCAGGCATCCGATAATAATAAGCAGTGATGAAAGCGGTACTATCACAATGTTTGAAAGGATAAACCACAAAGGGAACCTGTTGAAAAGCGATATCGTGAGCGGAAGAGTCCCTGCCTGTGCAACGATTGTAACGACTGCTGATTGCCATATTTTATCTGCAATATATGTTTTATAACATATTTTCTGATAAAGGGCATGATAAAAGCAGATAATGAATATGACGGCGGAATAGGAGAGGAGGAAGCCCGCGCTGAAAATTACAGAAGGTTTTAACAGGATAAGGACGAAAGCTGAGGCGAGAACGGAGTTTATGTTATTCACATTCCTGCGGATGAGTTTGCCTGTCCAGATAAATGAAAACATCAGGGCTGCCCTGAGGACTGAGGGAGTAAGGCCGGTCACGAATGCGAATGACCAGAGGAGAAGTATTGTTATTATAATCCTCAGTGGTTTCAGTTTTCCTTTCAGGAAGAATAAAAGATGCGAGATGAAAAGGCTTAATATCATGGCGTGCAGGCCTGAAACAGCCATGATATGCATTACACCGGCTTTAATGAATGCCTGCTTTTGTTCAGGATCAAGCATGTTCTTTTGTCCTAGGGTCATGGCGGCGACCAGCGCCAGCCTTTCTCCGGTGATGCCTCTTTCCCTGTACATGTTAATTATTTTTTCTCTGATTATCAGAGCTTTGTATCTGAGCGGCCTCTTGTGAGGCCCGGCAGATCCTAAGACATCATCCGGCGAAGCATAGGCCGAATATTTTATCCCAAGGTTTTCCATGTAAAACCTGTAATCGAATTCATAAGGGTTACCCCTGTTGACGATTGGCCGGGGAGTGAGCCTTATCTTCAGAAGATCGCCGGGAAGAAATCTCCTTTTATTGTTGTCCTTACTTAAGTATATAAGTACTGAGCCGTTTACAGGTTCAGATTTGCTGCCTGAGAGGACTGAATTAAGTTTAAGGGCAATTTTAATACTATTGGCCTTCTCTTCAGGATAATCTGTAATGGTACCGTCATAGATCCCTGGTTTCTCATCAAGGTGTGAGAGGCTGTTTTTTTCATTAGCGTAAAGTAACAGCCCGCATATGTAGAGCGATATTTCCATAACAATCCCGAACAGAATGTTGGTCTGGTTCCGATTAAAGAACAGGCTGGCGGCAAATCCTGTAATTAAGGTTAGGGAAGCTATAATGAGAAACGAATGTCCGGGTGTAAACCAAAGACCCGATACAATTCCGGCGCACAGGGGGATGATGATCCGGAGGAATGGTATTTCCCTGTTAAGCACGAATAGCAGTCTTGAGACAGAATAAAGGTATGAAAAAGTATTTTACAGGAGGAAAGAAATTCAATAATTCAAGAATTCAAGAATTCAAAAATTCAAAAATTCAAAAATTCAAAAATTAACCACAAGCATTCAGACTCTGAAACCCTGAAACTCTGAAACTCTGAAACCCTGAAACCCTGAAACCCTGAAACTTTTAAACCCTGAAACTCTAAATCTTTGAATCTTTGAATCTTTGAATCTTTCACGTTAATTTTTGACCCGGCAGAAGAGTTTTGTAGTCAGCCTCGAATTTTCCCTTGCTTATAGCCAGGAGTTTTCCTTTTATGAGCCTGCGGCGGAGGGGGCTTACCTTGTCGGTGAACAGGATGCCGTCGAGGTGGTCATATTCATGCTGGATGATACGGGCCAGGTAGCCTTCATAGACCTCATCATGGAATTCCCAGTTTTCGTCGTAGTATGTTATCCGGATCCTCGATTCGCGGTTCACCTCTTCGCGCAGGTTAGGGATGCTGAGGCAGCCTTCGGTCATTAATACCGGAGCGCCCGATTTTTCGATTATATGGGCGTTTATGAATGCTTTTTTAAATCCGGTAAGTGAAGGTTCGTCTTCAGCAACCGGGTTGCCGTCGATAACGAATATCCTTATTGATTTTCCTATTTGCGGAGCTGCGAGACCTAGGCCTTCCGACCTGTAAAGAGTATCAAAAAGATCGGCAATAAGTTTGTCAAGCTCGGGATAGTTCCTGTCTATTTCTTCGGCAACCTTTCTCAGTACCGGGTGGCCGTATATGACTATGGGGTAGACCATTAGATTAAAAATGTTCTGTTTC
>JAAYUS010000232.1 GCA_012517605.1 Bacteroidales bacterium | reverse complement strand
TTCATATGGTTAATATATGAAAAACAAACAAAACAACCAAGGCTAAAACATTGTATGCCAACTATTTATATTAACATTGCCTTGTAATTATTAATACCTTCCAACCCCCAAATATTTATAATATTTGTGTATAAAGGGTAGCCCCAGGGTTGAGTGGCCTAAGAATGTGAATGGTAATAACATTAATAAAGTCATTACTAAAATAAAAATAATATCGGGCAGTTATCCTCCCCATCTCCCTGGGAGAGGGGGACAGGAGGGGGTGAGGCCGAATTTTAGACAGGGCGAAGGGCGGAGGGCGCGGGGCGGAGGGCAGGGTTCAGAGGCAAGGGGGCAGGAATTGAGTTTTGCCAGCTAAGTTGTATATTTGTGAATATACAATGAATCACAGTGGCCGACAGCATACTTTCCGACCGTGAGTTAAGGCAGTACAGCAGGCAGATAATGCTGCCTGAAATTGGTATTGCAGGGCAGGAGAAACTGAAAAAGGCTTCAGTGATTGTTGTTGGTGCAGGAGGTCTCGGATGCCCTGTCCTTCAGTATCTGGCAGCCGCCGGCATCGGGAATATCGCTATTGCCGAATTTGACACCGTAAGCGAGGCCAACCTTCAGCGGCAGGTTCTTTACGGCTCCGAAGACCAGGGAAAACTCAAGTCAATAATAGCAACAAAAAGGATTGAACAGCTCAACACCCTTATACGGACAGAAAGAATAAATGTAAGGATCGACGCTTCCAATTCGCTTAAGATATTCAGCGGCTATGATCTCATTGTTGACGCCACCGACAATCTGAAGACAAGATATATAATCAGCGACACATGCGTTATCCTCGGGAAACCCATGGTCCATGGTGCAATATTTAAATACGAGGGACAGGTTTCGGTATTCAATTACATGGGAGGTCCCACATACCGGTGCTATAATCCATCCGGGTCTGATGGTGAATATATTAATCCCGATCCTTCGAAAGTGGGGCTCTTTGGCGTTCTTCCCGGGATCACCGGCACAATCATGGCAAACGAGGTAATAAAGATAATTACAGGCGTCGGAAGCGTATTGTCAGGGAAAATGCTCCTTTTCAATATCCTCGATTATTCCTTCAAGATTGTCGAAATCCCTGTTATCCCCGAAAACCAGAGAATAACAAAACTTTATGATAATTACTGAAATAAATCAAATGGACGGGAGACCGGAGACCGAAGAATTTGACCAAACCCGAAACCCAAAACCCGAAACCCGAAACCCAAAACCCGAAACCCAAAACCCGAAACCCGAAACCCGAAACCCGAAACCCAAAACCTAATGAAACTTTTACTCATCAGCAACTCAACAAATCCGGGCGAACCATACCTCGATTACCCGAAGCAGAAAATAAAGGAATTCCTTGGTGAAAGACATACAAAGGCCCTGTTTATTCCATATGCGGCAGTCACTTTCTCATACGACGACTATGAGCTCAAAGTCAGGGAAAGGTTCAGGGAGATAGGTCATGATGTAATCTCCATTCATCATTATTCCGATCCGGTCGCTGCCGTCGGTAAAGCTGATGCCATAGTTGTGGGAGGAGGCAACACATGGATGCTTCTGAAGCTTCTAAGGGATAACAGGCTCATTGAACCGGTGCGTAAAAAAGTGCTTTCAGGAACTCCTTATATCGGATGGAGCGCGGGGTCGAATGTGGCATGTCCGACAATAAGAACGACAAATGACATGCCTGTTGTAAGGCCATCATCCTTCAGGGCTTTCAACCTCATCCCCTTTCAGATAAATCCGCATTATCTTGATGCGAACCCCGAGGGCCATGCCGGGGAGACAAGGGAGCAGAGGATAGAAGAGTTCATTGAAGTGAACCCTGATCTTTGGGTGGCAGGCCTTCGCGAGGGGACGATGTTCATCGTAAAAGACGGACTTATTAAGCTTTCAGGCCCGCGCAAAGCAAGAATATTCAAAAAAAACACGGCGCCTCTTGAGCTTGGTGAAGGGGACAATTTCAGCTTCCTTCTCAAATAAAAACTTATTGGATCAAATAATATAACTTTGCTACCCGTTAATAAACATGGTTGAAGGGTATTTACTGAACATGTAAATGAAAGTGGTGGTAAGGATTCTCAGAACAGTATCAATAGTTCTCATCTCACTGATTGTCGTTCTGTTTCTTCTTTCGCTTATTCTGCAGAACAGGGTAGGCGGGATAGTCCTTCGCTCCCTTAACAGCACCCTTCAGACAAAGATCGAGACTGAGTCGTACAGGCTTTCCCTGATAAAAAAGTTCCCTAAAGCGACAGTAGAACTTAAGAACATAAGCGTTCACTCTTCCCCCGGTTTTGACAAAATGGCTTTCAAGGGAATCAATACCGACACTCTTCTGAAAGCAAGAACAGCATCGGTGGATTTCAGGATGCTTGACCTTATCCGGGGCGCCTATACTTTCACCAGGATAGGGATAAAGGGAGGTGAGCTGAACCTGTTCACTGATGAAGAGGGTAATTACAATTACAGCTTTTCGAAAAGCAGTGAAAACGGTGGCAAAAGTCTGACACTGAATTTTAACAGGATCGATGTTTCAGACCTGAAATTTTCATACAACGACCGCCGGCCAGACCTGTTGATAAAGGGAGAGTTCCGGGACGGCCGTTTTAAAAGCCGTATCAGAAACGAAATCATAGATTTTGAAGGCGCCTCCCAGACACGTTTCGACCTTTTCATTCTTAAGGACTTTGCGATAAGGCATAGTATTCCTGCCAGAATTCAGGTTGGGTTGAATAAAAATGCAAAAGGCACTTTCTTCCGGAAAAGCATTATCAAAATCGCTGACTGGGATTTCATCCTTACAGGTTTTGTTGCTGACGACAATTTCATTGATATGGATATTTCTGCCGACAATATTGATATTTCAAATGCCTTGAATCTTCTTCCGGAAAAGCAAAAAAAAGCACTGTCGGCATTTGATGCGTCAGGCTCGATGAAATTCAACTGGTCAATAAAGGGCAGGCCGACACGAACCGAAGATCCTCATTATGAAATAAGCCTGGCGCTTAAGAATGCCCGGATAAAAAACAGGAGATCAAACCTTAAACTTGAAAAACTTTCATTTGAAGGAGCATACACAAATGGTCCGGCCAATTCACCTGTCACCAGCACCCTGTCAGTAAGTAATTTCACCTCACGGCTTGGCTCTTCCGACTATTCAGGTTCACTTTCAGTAAAGAATTTCAAAAGCCCGTCAGCAGAACTTATATTCAGGGGCAGGCTTCTTCCTTCAGAGCTTCGGGAATTCCTTGATCTGAAAAACATAAGCAGGGCAGGAGGATCTGTCGACCTCAACTTTAAATTCTCAGGCTCTCCGGCGATTAAAAAGACCTTTGCCCTCAGGGATATCTTTACCCTCAACTCCAGCTCGGAAGTTGTTCTTAATTCCGTCACCCTGAAGGTCGACAACAGGAATATTGACATCAGCAATGCAAACGGAAAAGTATCCCTGAACGGATTGGCTACGGCATCTGATAACCTCAGCTTTTACCTTAACGGTCATAAAGTAGTCCTTTCAGGAACGATCAATAATTTTCCGGGCTGGCTTACAGGAAGCATTGTAAATCTTACGGGTGCCGCAAATGTCACTGCCTCATGTTTCAGGCCTGAGAGTTTTATGAATGCATCTGAAAATAATAAGGTCAAAGATGCCGGATCTGAAAAGAAGTCGGCAGTTAAATTCCCCGGTGATGTAAATCTCGATGTAAATTACCGGATCGATACCATTGAATATAAGACTTTCAATGCCGGGAATATAACCGGATCGCTCAGCATCAGCCCCGGGATGATCAATTTACGAAATGTGAATTTCATCTCTCAGAAGGGGAAGATATCAGGTAACGGAGTTGTGGTTCAGAACCGCAATAAATCATTTATCGGGAGAGGAAGTTTTTCTGTAGCGGGTGTTGATGTAAATGAGGCATTTACCACCTTCCACAATTTCGGCCAGAATTTTCTAAAGGCAGAAAACCTCGCCGGATCACTTTCCGGATCAATAACATTACTGCTGCCGGCCGACTCACTGCTTAATCCCGACGTAAGGTCAATCACTGCAGAAGGAAAGTATATTATTACCAACGGATCTCTTATCAACTTTGATCCGGTAAAGGCTCTGTCGAAATTCATTTCGCTTTCTGAACTTGAAAATATTAAATTTGAGAAGCTCGAAAACGACTTTTTTATCAGGAACAATGTCTTCTATGTTCCCCAGATGGACATAAGATCATCGGCTGTCGACCTCTCGGTAAACGGCAAACATAGTTTTGACAATGAATATGAATATCACGTCAAAATGCTTCTTTCAGATATACTCAGCAAAAAAGCACGAAAGACAAGGGTCCGCAATGAAGAGTTTGGCGAAGTTGAGGATGACGGACTCGGAAGAACCTCCATATATCTGCTGCTGAAGGGAAAGGGAGACAATGTGGATGTCAGCTATGATATGAAGGCGCAGGGAAATCAGATAAAGGAAAACATCAAAAAAGAAAAAGAAAATCTCAAAACAATATTTAATGAAGAATACGGGTTGTATGACAAGAGTCCTGAAACTGCCAGGAAGCAGGGAACAAAGCCCAGGTTCAGAATAAAGTGGGATGGTTCGTCGGACACAACAGCAATAAAGAAAGAACCTGAAGAAGAAAGAAAAGAAACATTTTTCGACAGGCTATTTAAAAAGAATTAGTATTTTTTCACTATAAACTTACCGAACTTGAATATATTCCGTAACAGAAGCAACTGGCAGATCTTTTTATTCTTTTTTGCCATACTTATCGGCGTAGGTTCGCTGATATATACACAGTTTCTCGTTCGCAGCCTTAAAGCAGAGGAACGTAAAAAAGTCGAAATGTGGGCTGAGGCCACCAGACTCATCAATTCAGCTGATTCGACACAGAACCTCGATTTTCTGGCATCAATAATTGAAAATAACAATACAGTCCCGGTAATTCTTACCGATGGTCACGACAATATCATCGGTACAAGGAATCTGGGGCAGGATTCATCAGGTGATCCCGGGCGCATCAGTATCCGTCTCGACAAAATAAAAGGAGCAAATGAACCCATCATCATTGAACTCGAAAACGGAACCACAAACAGGATCTATTACAAGGATAGTATTATCTTAAGCCAGCTTATCTACTATCCTTACATACAGCTTGGATTCATAATACTTTTCATTCTGGCTTCATACCTGGCGCTGAGCAGTTCAAGGAAAGCCGAGCAGAACAGGGTGTGGGTGGGAATGTCGAAGGAGACTGCCCATCAGCTGGGCACCCCTACCACTTCCATGACAGGCTGGATAGAACTGCTTCAGAACAGTTACCCCGACATACCCGTATTAAAGGAGCTTGCACTCGATGTAAAAAGACTTGAAAAAGTTACGGAAAGGTTTTCGGGGATAGGATCAAAACCGTCGCTTACACAGGAAAACATAATAAGTCTTATACAGAATTCCGTCAATTACCTTAAGACAAGGTCCTCTTCAAAGGTGCTGTTTGTTCTTCCTTTTTCACCGGATGATGTCATAAACATACCTGTAAACCCTGCGCTTTTTGAATGGGTAATTGAAAATGTTTGCAAAAACGCCATTGATGCGATGGAGGGAGATGGTTCACTGACTATCAGGGTTGAAAATGACGGGAAACATGCTATTATTGATGTTTACGATACCGGAAAGGGCCTTCCTAAATCGGCATGGAAAAAAATATTCAATCCGGGCTATACCACAAAGAAAAGAGGGTGGGGCCTCGGCCTGTCTCTGGCAAAAAGGATCATCGAAGAATATCACCATGGAAGGATATTCGTCAAGTCATCAGAAATAGGCAAGGGTACATGCATAAGGATAATCATGAAGAACAGCATTGACTGAAACAATCCTGGCATATAATTGTTCCTTTTTAAAACATTACGCCGGATGAACAGGAACGAAATAGAGATAATGGCTCCGGCAGGTTCGTATGAATCACTGATGGCAGCAATCCGGGGCGGCGCTGACTCTGTATATTTTGGTGCGGAAGATCTCAACATGAGGGCGGCGTCATCTATAAATTTCACCCTTGCCGACCTTCGTCAGATTTCTGCAATCTGCAGGGAAAACAATGTTAAAAGTTATCTTACCGTCAATGTCGTTGTTTTTGACAATGAGATAGAACAGATGCATCGTATAATAGATGCTGCTGTTGAAAGCGGGATATCGGCCGTTATAGCCTCTGACCTTTCGGTAATCAACTATGCGTTCCGGGCAGGTATTGAAGTGCATCTATCCACCCAGCTCAATATCACAAACATTGAAGCACTTAAATTCTATTCACAATGGGCCGACGTTGCTGTCCTTGCAAGGGAACTTAACCTCAGCCAGGTAAAACATATCTCTGAAAGGATTGCAGCAGAAAACATCAAAGGTCCGGGCGGATTGCCTGTAAGACTTGAAATGTTCGTACACGGGGCACTGTGCATGGCCACATCCGGGAAATGCTATCTCAGCCTCCATGAGAATAATAAATCGGCTAACAGGGGTAAGTGCTACCAGACATGCCGCAAAGCATATATAGTCACGGAAAAGGAATCGGGATACGAACTTGAGATCGACAATGAGTATATAATGTCGCCGAAGGATCTTTGCACAATTGGGTTCATTGATAAGATACTTGATGCCGGAGTGACCGTGCTCAAGATCGAGGGACGGGCAAGGTCGCCTGAATATGTGCTTACTGTTGTTTCATGCTATAATGAGGCTGTTAATGCCGTTCTCGCCGGAACATATGATAAGGAAAGGATTTCAGAATGGAGAAAAAAGCTCGCAACAGTTTTTAACCGGGGCTTCTGGGATGGGTATTATCTTGGTCAGCGGCTCGGAGAATGGAACGACAGGTATGGCTCGCGGGCCACAAGAAAGAAGGTTTATCTTGGAAAAATAACCAACTTTTTCGCCAGACTGAATGTCGCCGAGATAAAGCTTGAAAACGGGGATCTTGAAAAAGGAGAAATGCTGCTTATTACAGGCCCTACAACGGGAGTTCTGGAATACACTGCCGAAGAGATCAGAGTCGATCTTAAAGTGGCTGAAAAGGCGTTTAAAGGGGAATATTGCTCGGTGAAAGTACCGGTTGTCCTGAGAAGATCCGACAAAGTTTATAAATGGATTGAATCTGAATTCAACAGCGACAATAACTGAAGAGGCTCCGTCAGACCGGCAAAATTATTCTTTGAATTTTTCAGCAGCCTCAACGATCTTGCGGGCATTGGTTTCAATGTCGTCAGTATCTGTCTCGACAAATACCATTTCTTTCGTCTCCTTTCGTTTCAGGCCGTACAGATAAGCCTTATCGTAATACTGAAGCGTTATTTCGATGGCTCTTGCAAAATCGTGGCGTCTTATTGCTTCAATTGCTTCCTGTGCCCTGTCGCCTCCCAGCCGTTTGCTGATTCTCATTACCGAAGCTTCCAGCTCATCCCTGCCATAGAATGAGTATTCCTCAATCAATCGTGGAAGCCGGGTTTTTATATCCATCAGGAGGACTATGGTCGGGTTAATCTGCATATTATTGTAAAAGTCATCCGGCATAAATACAGTACCGATATTTCGACTTTCGTCCTCGATCCAGACGGGCTTGTCAGTATCAAGGTCCTTCCACCTGCTGTAAAGGATATTGGCAAAATGTTCCGATGAAGGCTGAGGTTCCTGGCCAAGGGACCCGAATGCGGAGCCCTTGTGGTTTGCCAATCCTTCAAGATCAATGACCTGTTTGCCCTGTTCCCTCAGATACTTCAGAATATGGGTTTTTCCGCTGCCTGTAAGGCCTCCCAGGACAAACATCTTCCTGTTTCGGGCCAGACTTTCAAGGACAAGATGCCTGTACGATTTGTATCCTCCCTCCAGAAGAACGGTTTCAATGCCTCCAAGTGAAAACAGCCAGGCCATGGCCTCTGATCTCATTCCTCCCCTCCAGCAATGGACAAGAAGCTTTCCACCGGCAGCGATATGCAGTGCCTGTTCAAGTTTGCGGTACATGGAAGGACCTGTCAGTTCCAGTCCCTTAAGAATTGCATCAACCCTGCCTTTACGCTTGTATCTTGTTCCGACTTCCTCTCTTTCTGAGTCATCAAATAACGGAATGTTAAAAGCGCCCGGAATATGACCGTAACTATATTCGGAAGGGGAGCGCACATCTGCCACCGGGAGAGTTTCAGCCAGTTTGAGGAAAGTAACTATGTCGGTCCTGGTATTGGCCTTGCCTGTCATAATCCGCCGTTAATTTCTCTGATCCGGCGCTGCAAAAATAAGAAAATTGCTGTAGTTAGTTGCTGAAGAAATGTCTCGAAAAGAATTTCTTAAGATCCTCTATTCTGACAGGTTTGGATATGAATTCCTTAATTCCTGAAAGTTCAGCCTTTCGTTTTGAGTCGGGCAGGTTATCGGCAGTAAAGGCGACAATAAGAAGAGTACTGTCATATTCCAGAATTCTCCGGGCTGCCTCAAAACCATCCATCTGAGGCATGATAAGGTCCATGAATATTACATCATAACGTCGTGTTTTTGCCTGAATAAGCCCGGCAAATCCGTCATCCGCAAAATCAAACGAATAGCCCAGACTTTTAAGCATTGTTCCGATAACTTTCTGGTTCATTTTATTGTCCTCAACGACAAGTACTCTGAGGTCTTTGGCTACCCTGTCCCTTTCATTTGAAATAACTGTACGGTCGACGTAGGGAAAGCTGCTTTTGATGGCACCGTAAAGTTCCTTTATGTCGTAGGGTTTGACAATATAATGGTCAACGCCAAAAGAGGAGCATTTTACAAAATTGCCCCTGATATCATTCGAGCTTATCATTATTATTACGAACTGATCCGACAGATTCTGCTCATGGATCCGGGCAGCAGCATCAAACCCGTTGAATTCACAATCATCAAGGATCACAATGAGATGATACTTTTTATCGGGGATTGAAAGGCTTGCCTTTATCTGACCAACAGTTGATTTCTGGAATGTGGTTACCGTCATTGAAAGTCCGAGTTTATGGATTGTCCCCAGTATTTCCTCATCCCTGTTCTGGGATCCAGTTATAACCAGTGTTCTTATCTGGCCAAATGAAATCAGGGAATCGTTATTGAGGTTCTTTTGCGGCTTCTCGTCCGACCAGATATTGATGGTGAATTCAATTCTTGTGCCGGTTTCTCCTTCGGGGCCTGAGAGGCTCTTAACTTCAAACTCCCCGCCCATAAGCTCTATAAGCTGCCTGGCAAGGACCAGTCCGAAGCCTGATTCATCATTCTCCCTTGCAGCCTTCGAATCCATGCTGACATGGTTTCCGAACATTTTTCCAAGAGTAACCTGATCAATGATCCTGCCTGTGTCGGTAATGATGAACGAGAGCCGGATCTTTCCTTCGACATTTTCTTTAAGGCTGCATCTAAGGCTTATTTTTCCCTGTCTTGTATTTGCTATTGAATTGTTGAGGAAATTTGTCAGGATCTGTCTTATCCTGAAAGGATCACCAATGACCTTATCCGGGATATTATCATCGATGCTTACCGAAATGTCTAATTGCGAGCTGTCGGTGTTTGTCCTTGCAAGATCATAGCAATATACCACTTCCTCCCTGAGGCTGAACGGAATCTCATCAAGGATCATCTTCACCGATTCTATCTTTGAAAAGTCGAGGATGTCGTTGATAAGTCCAAGCAGAACTTCGGCAGAGCGGCGAAGTATTTTAAGCACAGCTGCACTTTCACCGGAAAGGTCATGTTTATCGAGAATATCTGCCATGCCTATAATACCATTCAGCGGAGTCCTGAGTTCATAGCTCATCCTGGCCAGGAATTCTGATTTGGCCGAGCTTGCACTTGCCTCCTGTTTTCTTTCAGCCTCAAGGCTTGTAACATCCACAAGAACCTCAAGCGTGGCATCATGATCCATAAAAGCAACGGGCGACTTTGTCCGGAAAAGGATCTTTTCCGAGTTATCCTTTTTTATTATTACAAACTGATCGGGAGTGAAATTACCTCCCAGATGCCTTGCAAAATAATTGTTCTCATCGGTAATTGCAGAATCGGGCAGAATGGTTCCCTGCATCGCCTTCTCATCCGGGAATGAGTATAGTTCAGCAGTTTTTTTATTTGCTTTAAGGATCTCTCTCTTATCATTGTATATCACTATGCCGACAGGAATTTCATTATGAAGCTTCTGAAGCTTCTCTTCCGAGGAAAGCAGTCTTTCTGTTTCTGTTCTCCCTGCAATGATGATCCTGTAGAGCAATCCCGCGGCAAACATAAATGCAATAACCGAAACAATAACCAGAATGAGTGAATTCCGCAAGAGATAAGCACGGATTTCACCGACTGGCGATGAAAAGACAATGTTGAAATTTCTCTGAAGCAGCCCTGTTGAATAGAATGATGATATTATTTCTCCGGGATTGCTGTTCCCTCCGGCAGAATGGATCAGATTGCCCACAGCTCCTTTTTCAAGCCTTCTCCTGATCTTTTGAAGCTGTGAATACCGGATGTTTTCCCTGTTGTTTGTGAATATTATCTCTCCCGAATCATCAATAACCCATTGCCATTGATAATCCTCCATGTTAAAGGATCCAAACAGTCTTTCAAAATATTTCTGGTAATCGAGAGTAACGACAATATTGCCGGCAAGAATATCATCGTGCTTTAAGGGGATATAATATTCAAATGTCCTGTTCTGAAGGATAAGGGTATCATAAGGAATAATTTCACCCTGAACATGCAGAACGAACAACTGTTCGAGCCAGTTGCTGCCTGTTTCGTCCTTCTTAAGCGTAAATTCATTCTTTTTATCATCATAGATCCTTATCCCCGTGATAAGGTTTTCATACTTTGAAAAGAACAATTTCATCCTGTCGATGGTCCTGGTTCGCTGATCCTCATCGCTTATGAACTGTTGTACATTTTCAGAGTGGAGCATCAGATTAATGTCATTTATGAACCCTTTATCAGTTCCATCGACTGACATACCGGCGCTTTTTACCTGATTATCAAGAATATGTGTAATATATTTTATCTGATTGCTGTGGATTCCCCTGAAGCAGAAAAAGCTTGCGATTATAATTACGGCCAGCGCTGCAATTATAAAAACGGGAATTCTTTTAATGTTATGAAAGCTATTACCAGGCAAAGTATACAAACATATACCTGATTAACTCAACTTTACCTGTATTTAGTATTTTCATCATTTAAAATACTTATATAGCTCCTGTATCTCAAAGGATTTATTTCATTATGCTCAACTGCATGCCTTACAGCACACCCTGGTTCATCAAGATGAAGACAGTTGTAGTATCTGCATTTTTCAGATATTCTGAATATTTCAGGAAAGAAATGGTAAATTTCATTTCTTTCCATTCCAAAAAGGCCGAAGCCTCTGATTCCCGGGGTGTCGATCACATATCCGCCGAAAGGCATCTTGTGCATTTCAGGGAATGTGGTAATATGCTTGCCCTGCTTATGGTATCCGGATATTTCTGCAGTTTTCAGCCTGAGGGAGGGATCGATTGTGTTGAGGAGAGTTGTCTTCCCCACTCCGGAGTTTCCGGATATAAGGCTTATTTTGTCTTTCAGTATTGATTTTATTTCATCAAGGCCATTGCCCGTGTTCAGCGATAATCTGAAACAACTGTATTTTATTGCCGAATACATCGAGATCAGGCTCTCCATTTTTTCTGATTCCTCTTCCCCGTAGAGGTCTGTCTTGTTGAAGATTAATCTTGCCGGTATCCTGTAAGCCTCGGCTGTGGCAAGGAATCTGTCTATGAACTCAACCGGTGTAGCGGGAAGGATTATTGTGACCATCAGCAACACCTGATCGAGGTTTGCTGCAATTATCTGGGATTGTTTTGAAAGATTGGAGGCTTTGCGGAGTATATAGTTTTTTCTGTCGAGTACCTCACTTATTATACCTGTAATGCCGTCTTTTCCCTTTTCAATAATTACATTATCGCCGACTGCCACCGGATTTGTTGTTTGCACGCCATGCACCCGCAGCCTGCCTCTCAATACACAGTCGATTGTATCTCCCGAGGAGATAAGCACCCTGTAGCGGCTTCCGACAGATTTGATTATGGTTCCCTTTTCCAAAAAGGCCAGTATTTCATGTAAAAATAGATAAAATCCAAAAGATGCATATAAAAGACAAGGCTGTATCAGAATTTGAAATTCATTTAACCGCAAACTTCGCCAAACTTTTTCTCAAAGAGCGCAAAGAGTTAAATATTAATGAATTAACACTGCGCTCTTTGCGATGTCTTTGCTCGCTTTGCGGTTAAAATTTTGATACAGCCTCTTTTATGGTATTGTTAAATTGTTAACAATACATCTATTGCTTTTAGTTATCCGATGCCATCAGAAGGAACGGCTTCATCTCGAAGCTGTGATAATAAGGCCTGAGCCTGTCGGTATTGTAATGCTCTGATACCTTAACGACTTTCTTGGATGAAGTAACGACATCGATAGGCACGTTATCATATCTTCCGTTTTTGAGGACGACGATTCTTCCATGCATTCCCTTGAGGATAAGGTCAAGTGCAAGGTTGCCATAAGCCATCGGAACAATTGAATCGAGTGCATCAGGGTCGCCGCCGCGGACCATATATCCGAGCTTCTGGTTTATAACATTGATAGTCTTGCCGTTGTTGTATGTAGGAGAAAGCTCTTTAAGCTTTTCGGAAACGAGGTCGCCGATACCTCCAAGCTTGGCATGTCCGTATGCATCTCTTTCACTGCCGGCGAAAATCATCTCTCCGCCTTTGAACATAGCGCCTTCTGAAACAAGTACTATTGAATATTTGCTGGGGTTGTGGTTACGGTCATCAATAAGAAGTTCGGCAAGTCTTTCAATTTCAAATTCATATTCAGGTATTACGCACCTGTTTGCAGCGCCTGCCATAGTGGGAAGCATTGCCGTGAAACCGGCATATCTTCCGAAGACCTCAAGCACCATAAGCCTTTCGTGCGATCCTGCCGATGTTCTGAGCGTATTGATCATCTGGATAGTTCTTGAAACGCAAGTGCTGAAACCTATACAATAATCGGTACCCGGAACATCATTGTCCATTGTTTTCGGGATTGCGATAACCTTAACTCCCTGCCTGTAAAGATGTACACCATAGCTGAGTGTATCATCACCTCCGATCGGGATAAGGTAATCGACGCCAAGCCATTCAAGGTTTTTGATAACCTCCGGAGTAAGGTCGTTCATATCGGCGTTGTAAGTATCTTTAAGATGGTCGGGAACATCCTTTTTGGCCATATGGCTTGGCCTTGTCCTTGATGTATGGAGAAAAGTACCTCCTGTACGTCCCGCCCTGTTCACTATATCATCGGTGAGCATCTGATAGTTGTTGCTGTTGTCTGCCTTGCTGTCCCTGATGACCTCTGTAATTCCTGCCCATCCCCTGCGGAGACCTATCACCTGGAATCCTTCCCTGTTTGCCCTGATGGTCACTGCCCTGATAGCCGGATTAAGGCCCGGAACATCGCCTCCTCCGGTCAGGATGGCGATAACTCCTTTTTTAGTATTAATGTTTGCCATGCTTTTCTGCTTTTTATTTGATACCATTTTCTGAAATTTTAAGACCCCTAAAGTATAACTTTTTGGTGAATTGAAAAAAGTTTATTTGCCGCCAATCATCATTTCGGCGACACGTATTGTGGGAGCCGAAAATGATCTGTTCATATCGGTGTCGTTCCCAACCATGTTGATGGCATTGAAGATGTCGGATGCCCTGCCTGCTATTGTAACACCCTTTACAGGATGGGCTATTTCGCCGTTCACAATCCACAACCCGCTTGCACCGCCGCTGAAGTTTCCGCTTACCGGATCAACTCCGTAACCAGTGACTTCCCTGAGCAGAAGACCTTTCGCTGTTCCAGCTATAATGTCCTTGGGTGATGAATTTCCGGGCTGAATATATATTTTATGGGTCCCTATTCCGGGAAGAGATGTGAATCCTCCCCTTGAAGCGCTTCCGGTGCTTTTAGTACCGGCTCTTTTTGCTGCTTTTGAATTGTAGATGAAGCTTCTCACAGTTCCGTTCTCTACAAGAACAATTTTGCGAGTAGGCACGCCTTCTCCGTCGAACGGAGCGCTTCCCGTGCTTCTTGCCAGTGTCGGGTCATCAACGATGGTTATCAGTGATGAGGCAAACCGGCGGTTAAGAAAATCCTTCAGAAAACTTGCACCCTGCAGTACCCGTTCGCCATTCAGCGCTGAAATAACTCCTCCGAACAGCGATCTTACAACATCAGGGTCAAAGATAACAGCTGCACGCTGTGTTCCGATCATCACGGGATCAAGCAGTTCAACGGCCTTTGCAGAAGCAGAGGCTGCGATCTGATCGAGAGGAAGGAGATCCGAGAAAAATACCCGGGAACAATATTCATCACCTGTATTCTTCTGGTCGCCTTTTTCAGCCACAACTGATACACCAAGGGAACATCCCGACGACTTGTAACTTTTAATGATCCCGTTGGAATTGCCGATAAAAACCTCTGATTCACCTTCGCTGTAACCGGCGCCTGAACTTTTTGTAATTCCATGGGCGCTCATTGCCAGGCTCTCCAGTTCAAGGGCCATTTTAATTTTTTTATCCATAGGCTCCCCTTTTATGGCAGGGTCATAGATATCGGCAACAGAGGTCATGCTTCTGTCATCCGGCAGTACATTGTTCTCATCAGGTGTGGTCAGTTTTGCAAAGGCAATAGCCCTGGAAATAGTGTCCTCAAGCGATTTGTCGCTGAAATCGTTGCAGTGGCTGAAACCCATCCTGCCTCCGGTGAAGACACGGAATCCCACACCCTGGGAAGAGGCTTCCTCAATTGTTTCAATCTCCTTGTTCAAAACATTCACCGACATGTTCCTGCTGGTTTCCAGATAGACCTCGGCGGCATCTGCACCAAGGGTCAGACATTTCCTGACAAGCCTTTCGGTTAAGTCTGTATAGTTCATATCCATTTCTTTTGACTTTTTATTATGATTTGCTTCCACCCACATTTATCCCCCGTATCCTTACAGTAGGCATCCCTGCGGTTACTTCTGCCGACTGACCTTTGCCGCATATCCCTGGTCCGAAATCGAGGTCATTCCCGACGGCATCAATATTCGATATGACATCCATGCATGATCCGATAAGTGTTGCGCCTTTTATTGGGGTGGTTTTTTTCCCGTTCTCGATAAGGTATGCCTCACGGCATGTGAAGTTGAAGACTCCCGTAACAGGATTTACGCTTCCCCCGCTCAGGCTCTGGACATAAATTCCTTTTTTTGTCGAAGCAAGTATGTCAGCGGGATTATCCTTACCTGTGTCGATAAAGGTATTCGTCATTCTGGGAATGGGTATAAACCTGAATGATTCCCTCCTTCCGTTGCCCGTACGGGCCATTGAAAGCTGCCTGGCACTGAGTACATCTGTCATGAATCCTTTGAGCACGCCATTCTCTATGAGTACGTTCCTTTTTACTTCGGTGCCCTCATCGTCGAAATTTATTGTTCCCCTGAAATTTGGCAATGTGCCGTCGTCGACCATTGTAAAGCAGTCGGCAGCCACTTTTTTACCCATCTTACCTGTAAATGCCCCAATGCCTTTTGCTATATTGTCAGCTTCAAGCGGATGGCCTACAGCTTCATGAACAAGCACGCCGCCCCATCCGTTCTGCATAACAACATCCATAATACCGGCAGGGGCATCTTCTGCATCAAGCATTGCTATTGCTTCTCTGGCAGCATTCCTGGCAACAGTCTCGGGTGTTACTGCCTCAAAAATCTCAAATCCCGAGTGCATGCTCAGTCTTTCGCGCGACATGTGTCTTGCCTTTCCGTCATCGCTCATTGTCTGTACAATGAAAAACAGCAGCGGAAGTTCATCTTTAAGGTAAATTCCTTCGCTGTTGGCTATTACCCTGCTCCTGACCTCGTCATTATACTCAATAAGGGCCATTTTAATCCTCTTGTCATAGTCCTTAGCGGCCTGATCGGCGCGACGTATAATCTCTATCCTTTTTTCGTCAGCTATTTCACCAAGAGGTTCTCTGACGGTGACATATGAAGGCCTGGTTGTTACCGATATCCCTGCAGGAGTTGTCATAGAGCCGTTTGCGGCCACATACGATGCCACTTCAGCAGCGCGCATCAGTTTTTCTTCGGTTATCTCATCCGTGTAGGCGTACCCGGTTTTGTTCCCTGAAATGACTCTTACTCCGGCGCCCTGGCTGATGCCGTACAGACCGCTTTTAAATGCTGATTCTTCCATTACGATCTGACGGGAGATCCTGTTTTCGAGATAGACGTCGGCGAAATCCCCTCCTTTTTCAAGAGCTTTCGCGATGACCTTCGCCAGCGTGTCCTTGTCCATATCCAGCTGCGAGGATGGTTTCAGGCCGCTCCTGCATGAGACAAGCTGTGAAAGGAGCGTCGGAGTTGCAGCTACCAGCAAACCGCCTTTCAGACTCATTTCCAGGAATTTTCTTCGCGGAATATCCCTTACTCTGTATTTTTCCATTTTCATTAACTATTGTTTATTATCAATTGTGATATTTAAATTACCTGATTGTTAATTATTTAACAACAAATTCCATGTTTCTGAGAACACCCCCGCGGGTTGAATACATTGTTGCTTTTCCTTTAAGATCCTGCCTTTTGTAAAGCCTTATCGTGAAAACTGCTTCGGTTGCCGATCCACCTTCAGTAAACGGGATATCCCTTGAAATAACTCTCCGGTTCTCAGGCCTTTCGGTTTCGCCGGACATAGCTCTTCCCGTCCTCTGAGGTGACTGTTTCTTCTCCTCTATCACCCTGTAGCCCGGTTTTTCTCCTGTGGCGGCTGCACTGTCGAATTCAAGCTCGAGCCTGTCGGCCCTGACAATCTTGACCAGATATGCCTGCTTAAGGGCGGTAGGTAGTTTACCAGTGTTCCTTATTGCTATTTTTAACTGGTAATCAGCCGAATCCGCTTTAAAAGTCTTTATCTTTTTGACTTCTGTCTTACCCCATTCAAGTTCAGGCAGATATTTTATCATTTCAATATTGAACAATCCTTCATTTCTTATCCAGGGCTCCAGATGACGTGCAGGGGGATTCTGGGAAAAGAATTTAGTAACGAATCCGCCCGTTTCGACATCTCCGTAAACAGGATGTTTGGCCGGCTTCCATTCTATGAATCCTTCCCCGTTATTCTCTGTATCATCCCATATCAGCATGTCGAGCTGATCGGTAACACCGTCATTGTTAAAATCCTTGTATCGTGCTCCGTTCCATATTTCATCGCCATACCATATAGCCCCATAATACCAGTAGCCGAAGTCGGGCCCGTGGCCAAACAAAGGGCTTCCGCTTCCGTAATCATCATATACATCACCGGCTTTTTCGTACCCTGTCAGCTTTTTGCCAATGGCATCAAAGGTTTTATACCAGGCAAGGTCTTCGGGGTACATTCTCTCTGCCGATGGGGATGTTGACGGAGGGCGCAGATGCATGGGAACGCTTGTATCCATAGAATTAACAACATAAATGTTAGGGTGTGTAAGAAGGAACTCAACAACAGCCCTTGTTTCGGTTTCACTTAGCGGATACTCGCCGGAGCCGCCCTGAGTGTATCCTCTGCCAGTTTGTTCAGCTGACGGCCTCCAGTTTTCAGGATAATTCCTGTGCAGGTCGAGTCCTCCTATGCCGTCTTCATTGAGCCTTCCGTCACCATCGTTATCAACACCCTCGGTGGCAGAAAGGTAAATGCCTTTCCCGGCAGGCACTCTTTTCATTATCCTTCCCGTAGAATCTTTCGGATCGGGAATAAGATTCCCCTTCTTTTCATCTTTCCAGCGCATTGTCAGTATCATCCCGTCGCCGTCAATATCTTCGGGGGCATCCTCATCAAGGAGGCCGTCGCCATCGTTGTCCTCGGGCCTTACAGTGCTCCTGTTGGCCTGAAGTGTATTCAGGTAGAGGTTGTGTCCGTCAGGATTATTGACAGGTTTAAGGTATATGGCCCTTGTATCAATAAGGCGGGTTATTTCCGGATCCTTTCCATAATTTGAAAGAAGATACTGTGCCATCCACATCACACATTCCGAGCCTGTTACTTCCCCGCTGTGGCGCCCGCCTTCAAAGAATGCCGCCGGCTTGTCAGTATCCTTTCCTGTTTTTTTATTTGTAAGAGTCATCTGAAGGATCGGCCTTCCCTCAAAGCTATATCCCACCTCATAAAGGCTGACCAGATCAGGATATTCTTTTTCCCATCTTTCGAGCCAGGAATAAATGACATCCTGGCTGTGGTACCTGTCGAATGTAAGCGAATCACCAGCTTCGTACTGTACTTCCCTGAATTTTATCTTCGGGAAAAAGCTCACTCCGTGCCTGAAGCCGGAGACAGTGTAAAATTCTTTTTTTATCCCGTTATCCTGCCGGGGATCGCCTGTGCCGGGCTGAGCTGTCAGTAATCCCGGTAAAATGAGCAGGCCGGCGATCAGTGGATATATTCTCATAAAACATAAGTTTTTTCCCCATCCCCGGGGAAATTGGAAATAATTAAACCATTTTTACTGATCCCGTGGGGATCCGGGGTAGAAATCATCCTCGTTTTGATATTATCTCAAGCTTGTTGATGTCAACAACTTCGATTGTTTTTCCATACACCTTGATAATGCCATCCCTTTTGAAATCCGACAAAGTCCTTATCACATTGGCTGAACTCATTCCTATATAATCGGCAATCTCCTTTCGTGAAACAGGCAGATCGAACACCCTTGATTTATATATTTCGTTTGTGAAATAAAGCAGGACGAAGGCAACACGGCCTGCGAGATTCTTCAGCCTTATATCAAGTGTCTGGGAAATAATCTTGTCATTAATCTTTGATATCCTTGTCATCAGGCTTATTGCAAATTCCCCGTTTTTCAGGAAAAGTTCCCTGATAAAATCGAGCCTTACTGAACATACTACCGAATCTTCGAGGGCCGAAACAGAATATTTGTATTTGTCCTCGGAAAAAATACTCAGGTTACTGACAAACTCAAAGGGACGGGTTATCGTAATTACCTGTTCATCACCGTCTGAAGTTCTGCGAAACAGTTTCACAAGTCCGGATTTGAGGTATTTGAAATCGGTAATTTTTTCACCCTCATGATTTATTATATCACCTTTACGGTAAGCCTGTTCTTCCTTGAACCGGCAAAGTTCCAAAATCTTATCCTCATCGAGAGTAGAAAAAACAACTTCCCTGAATTCGCAGTTTTCACAACTGCAGGGTTTAAATTCATTATCCACAGCAGTAGGTTTTGCACAAAGTTATTATTTTACGATTTACTTTATCTCCGCTGATTTGTTTTATTAATAAAATTGAATCTACTTTGAGGCAATGAACATTTATAAATGTTTCATATTTGATTAAAATGATTTACAAGACTGATTATCACATACATTCATGGTTCAGCGATGGTAAGGCTGCACCTGAGGATTACATAATGCCGGCTGTTGAAGCAGGTTTGAAAGAGATAGGATTTTCAGAACATCTGACACTTTTTCTTAAGGATACTGACTGGTCAATGAGTGCTGAAGAGGCCGGGCCATATCTTGATTATATAGGAAAACTGAGCCGGCTTACAAAAAATATCAAGGTCAGGACAGGCCTTGAAATCGATTACATGCCCGGACTGGAGGAAGAGATTTCATCCTTTCTCGAAGGTGTCGAACTCGATTATGCCATTGGTTCGGTTCATTATCTTGGCGATTTCCCTGTCGACATGGGTCCCGAATCATATGAGGGAAAAAATATTGACAGGCTCTGGGAGAATTATTTTGAAAATGTCATTGCATCTGCCGCCTCCGGACTGTTCGATATGATAGCCCATTGCGATCTGATAAGGATTTACGGCTTTATGCCATCATCCGACCCTGAACCGTTATACAGAAGACTGGCGAAGAGCCTCAGGATGCATGATGTTGCATATGAAATAAATACAAATGGCAGGAACAGGCCTGTGGGGGATTTTTATCCCGACAGGAGATTTATGAAGATTTTCAGGGAAGAGAATGTACCTGTCTGCGTCAATTCCGATGGCCATATGCCGTCGAGAGTCGGTCAATACTTTGATGAGGCTTATAAGCTTCTTAAAGATGCCGGTTATACTGAAATGGCTGTTTTTGATAAAAGGGAAAGGTACATGATACCATTTATTTAGCCAGGATATGTTCAAGGAATATCTTTACTCCTATTGCGATAAGGATCAGCCCGCCTGTTATTTCAACTTTTTTCCCGAGATGCAAGCCTGCCGACTTCCCAATCCTTATTGCAGTCATTGATGCAAGAAAAGTCACCGCACCTATAATGATTGAAGAATACCATATCCTGATGCTGAGGAGGGCAAAACTTATTCCTACCGCAAATGCATCAATGCTTGTTCCTACAGCGGCAGCAAGAAGTTCAGCCGGCTTGCTGAAATCCCTTGGCTCACTGCCGTCTTTTCTTCTTATCCCTTCAGCGATCATCCTAATCCCGAGAAATGAAAGCAGAACGAGGGCAACCCAGTGATCGGCAGCCCTAACTATCTCGCTAATGAAGGAGCCGAGGAAAAATCCTGTAACCAGCAGTCCCGCCTGGAAGAAAGCAAGTACGAGAGCGATTCTCACTGCCTGTCTGAAAAGGATCTGGTTCCTGACAACGCCATACGACAGCGAAACGGCAAAAGTGTCGAATGAGAGGCCAAGGGCAACGGCAACAATTGTAATGAAATCCATGAAATAAGAAATGATGTGCCAAATATAATATAAAACACCCTTTTGCGGATTTTTAATTTGAATGCATATATTTGGTCACCTCAAATGAAGTCATCATGAGAACTGTTATACAAAGAGTGACCAGGGCTTCAGTCTCGATAGAAGGAAGGAAAAAATCGGAGATCGGACCCGGTTTACTTGTTCTCCTTGGCATTGAAGATTCGGATGACAGCAATGATATCGAATGGCTCTGCAAAAAGATAGTACAGCTGAGGATATTCAACGACAGGGATGGCATCATGAACCTCTCCATACAGGAAACGGGTGGCAGCATAATGGTAATAAGCCAGTTTACGCTTCATGCGAAGACCAAAAAGGGAAACAGGCCTTCCTATATAAAAGCCGCTCGTCCCGAAGTCGCAATACCCCTTTACAACAGCTTCATCAACCGGCTTTCTGCCCTTCATGGCCGGGAAATTGCAACAGGAGAGTTCGGCGCAATGATGCAGGTTGAACTTATCAACGACGGACCTGTTACTATAATCATCGATACAAAGGAAAAAGAGTAAAAATCCAATTCAGGCAGCTTAATGGCAGACATCACCCGGATGCATTCAGAGAAAATATTCAGAAGGTCAGTATTGACAGTGACCGCCTTTGCGGCCTATCTGACTCCGTTCCTCGGATCTGCAGTAAACCTGGCTCTGCCGTCAATAGGGAAAGACCTTGGTGCGAGTGCCATTGGCCTCGGCTGGGTAATGAGCAGCTTTATTCTCTCATCGGCGATATTTCTTCTTCCCTTTGGCCGCCTTGCCGATATTGCAGGGAGGAAAAAGGTTTTCACAGCCGGTATCGTACTTTTTACAATTTCAACACTTGCCATTGTTTTCTCATGGAACCTTTCAACTCTCATCATTCTCAGAATCGTTCAGGGAGTATCGGGCGCCATGATATTCGGAACAAGCATGGCCATAATAACATCTGTTTTTCCTGCGGGGGAAAGGGGAAAAGCCCTCGGCATAAATGTAACTGCAGTATACCTTGGGTTATCAACAGGTCCTGTTATCGGGGGACTGCTGACGCAGTACTTTGGCTGGCGAAGCATCTTTGCCTTTCTTGTTCCCTTTGGCATTGCAGCATTCATTCTTATTAAAACGAAGATCAAGGCAGAATGGGCCGACTCGAAAGGTGAGAAATTCGATGGATGGGGATCAGTTATCTATGGTATTACCCTTTTCGGTGTCATGTATGGATTCTCGAAGCTTCCGTCATCCATGGGATGGATCTTTCTGATCTCAGGGGTCATACTGTCGGTCGTATTCGTTTTGTTTGAAAAGAAATCCGGAAATCCTGTTTTCGATGTAAGGCTGTTTTTCAGGAACAGGGTATTTGCCTTTTCAGGGATGGCAGCTCTTATCAACTATTCGGCAACAAGCGCCATTGGTTTTTTTATAAGTCTTTACCTTCAGTACATAAAAGGATTTGAAGCAAGGGAAGCCGGGCTTATTATGATATCCCAGCCTGTTGCAATGGCACTGCTTTCCCCTGTCGCGGGGAGATTGTCGGATAAATATGATCCCGGAAAAATTGCTTCCATTGGTATGGGATTCACGGCAGCCGGATTGCTTGCACTTTGTTTTCTGACCCCGGAAACGCCGGTCAGTGCAATTGTGTTTCTATTCATCATCCTCGGAACAGGTTTCGGCTTGTTCTCCTCTCCCAATTCAAATGCGATAATGAGTTCCGTTGAAAAAAGGTACCTGGGTGTCGCCTCCGGGGTTGTGGGGACGATGAGGATGGTAGGTCAGATGTTCAGCATGGGGATCGCCATGATGATACTATCCCTTTTTATTGGAAAACAAACTATCAATCCTTCCACTTACCCGGGATTTATATCCGGAATGAAAACCGGATTTGTAATATTTTCGATCCTGTCGGTGCTTGGAATTTTTGCATCGCTGGCAAGGAACAGCAGATCCTGAGAGACTGTTATTGTTCAGCCCGTTTTGCGAAATACCAGCCAACCGAAATTCCTGCCCTGAACCCGTTATCAGTTCAGGTTAAAGAGTGTCTTGGCCGTCCTCCGGCCGGGAAAAAGATCCCGCGGAAAAGGTTTTTATATGTCATCGCCGAAGTTTATAGTGAATCGGATTGTATGCGGCTAAAAACATTTGTTCTGCCGATGCCCGGTACCAGGTGCAGTAGGCGGATTTCCCACCCTGCACCTTGCACCCTGCAACTTACTTATTTAACTTCCATCTCTGATAAATATTTTCTGTTAACAGAATTTAAATTACAAACAGCTTGCTTTTTAAAAAAAGCAGTATATTGACTCCGTTCTTTTTCTACTGTAAAGAAATAAAATGTGATAGAACCTAACTGACCGTTTATGACGAAATTATATCAGAAACTCATAAAAAAGTGCCCTTCAGAAGCAGAGATAAAGAAAGGCCTTAAATCTGTCGAATCAATGTCGGCCGAGGCTCCGGATAAACATCTTCTGATGAACCTTCTGAACTCAATCGACCTTACAAGCCTCAACACTGTTGATAATAAAAGCAGCATCCTTCAGCTGACCGGGAGGGTCAACAGCTTCTCGGGAAGATTTTCGAACATCCCGAATGTGGCGGCAATATGCGTTTACCCTAATTTCGTACAAGTCGTAAAGGAGAAGCTCAAGGTGAAAAATGTGAAAATTGCCTCGGTTGCCGGAGCTTTTCCCACATCGCAAAGCTTCAGGATTCTCAAGATCTCGGAGTGCAAAATGGCAGTTGAGGACGGAGCTGATGAAATTGACATGGTGATCCCTGTCGGTGCATTCATGGGAAAAGACTACGAATCGGTTGCTGAAGAGATTCTTGAAATCAAAGAAGCCATTGGCGACAAAACCCTGAAAGTGATAATTGAATCGGGACTGCTCGGCGATAACGAGCTTATTTTCCAGGCATCGATGATAGCCATGGACGCAGGAGCTGATTTTATCAAGACTTCCACAGGTAAAACATCTGTCTCTGCAACTCCTGAAGCTGCTTACGTCATGTGCCAGGCAATACTTAACTTCTATTCCGAAACAGGCATCAGGGTAGGGTTCAAGGCGGCAGGCGGGATTGTCAGCACAAACGATGCCCTGATGTATTACAATATCGTAAAGCATTGTCTTGGCGACGAATGGCTTTCAAACAAACTATTCAGGATTGGTGCGAGCCGGCTTGCAAATAATGTGCTGGCCGATCTTTCAGGGACCAGGAATGATTATTTCTGATTATTCTGATCGTCATCCTTTTATTTTTGTGTGCCTAATAATAATTACTTTTGTGGTCTAATCTGCAAAGGGAATATGATAACAGGCTTAGTTACACAGGATACCATAAGACCCGGGCTTGTTATCAGGATTGATCCCGGGAAGCTTATTCCTGATTCAGTATTCAGAAGACTCGATGAGGTTCCTGCCCACATAAGGAACGCTGATTCGGCAGGGTTAAGAAAAAAAAGTGCCTCTCTTCCCGAAATTGTCATTACTGATACGACATCGGTTTGCTCAAGAAATTTAATTGCCGATTATACATTTTCTGACTCTTCCTCCTTTGTCAGAAATCCTGTCCCTTACCCGCAGGGGCAGTTTCCGTTTCAGCTGGTCGACAAAATTCAGGCAACAGCACAGGGGCAATCCTTTACAATAATAAAATCACTGAGGGAGGGGACACCACTTCCTGCAAAACCGCTTCATGCCGACTGGATTACGGGAGTATTGTTCCTTTCGGCCATTTTGTGGCTTACGGTACGGTTGACAACAAGAGGACTGCTGCCGGAACTCAAGAGATTCATTCTGTTCAGGGGGATTAATGAATCTTCGTCACGCGATACAGGATCTCTCTTTTACTGGCAGTCGACAGTGCTGAATTTCGTATCGTTCCTGGTTCTGGCGCTGTTCGCATATTGCGGAGTTGCTTATAATGAGCTTATCCCTTCAGGATTCCCCGGGATTCTGTTACTCCTTGGATTAATGGGAATCGTAATAGCTGCAGTAACAACACGTCATTTCATATGCCTTACAACCGGCAATCTGAGCGGACAGAATGAGATGTTCGATGAGTATTTAATTACAATATACCAGTCGTACAGGTTCAGTTCCGTTTTTATTTTCTGGCTGATAGTTCTGATGCTTTACACAGGCTCAACACTCTCGGAAGTGTATTTTATTGCAGGTGTGATAATTCTGGGCATATTCTATATCTACAGGGTTCTCAGGCTGTTTTTCATATTTATAAAGCGTAATATTTCAATTTTATATTTGTTTTTGTACCTTTGTGCGCTGGAAATTTTACCAGTTCTGATAATAATAAAATACCTGTCCGGTCTTTTTGGAGGTTGACATGGTAGTGTTACTAGGAAAGTAAAACTAAAAAAGTATAGCATTGAAAATCAGAAAGATCTTAGTTTCCCAGCCAGAGCCTAACAATCCGAAATCCCCATATTATGATCTGGCAAAAAAATATAATCTGAAGATTGATTTCAAACCTTTCAGTCAGGTTGAGGGCGTTTCAGCCAAGGATTTCCGCCAGCAGAAAATCAATATTCTTGATTTTACAGCCGTTATTTTTACGAGCAAAACAGGGATTGACCATTTTTTCAGAATTTGCAACGAACTCAGAATTTGTGTGCCTGACACAATGAAATATTTCTGTATCACTGAAAATGTGGCTTTTTATCTGCAGAAATATATCGTTTACAGAAAGCGCAAGATTTTCCATGGGAAAGCCAAATTCCAGGACCTTATTGATGTCATCATAAAACACAGGGATGATAATTTCTTTGTGCCCCTGTCAGAACCGCATAATGCGGAGATCCCTGATCTTCTCGACAAAAACGGCATAAAATACTCGATAGGGACCCTTTATAAGACCATCCCGAGCCATTTTTCAAACAATGGCGACTTCGATTATGACATCCTGGTCTTTTACAGCCCGTCAGGCATCAAATCCCTGAAAGAGAATTTCCCCGACTTTGTCCAGGGTGAGATCAAGATTGCTGCTTTCGGCCCGACTACTGCAGTTGCAGTAGAGCAGGAAGGATTAAGGCTTGATATCAATGCTCCGAATCCGAAAGCTCCCTCGATGACAATGGCCCTGGATGAGTACCTTAAGGAGTATAACAGGAACTGCAGGTAATCCATTTCTTTTAAAACATTTTCCCGGATTCCGGTGCATTCTTAATATTCATCCCGGAAAAATCCCGCCCTGCCATGGATAAAGGTACACGACTGACCTTCAATAAAAAAGAGAGGCTATGCAGTACAAAATTGATAGGAGAGATTTTTGAAAGGGGTTCTGCAATCAACACTCCGATTTTCAGGGTTGTATGGCTTCAGACATCCGGGCTTCCCTCTCCGGCACAGGTGGCCTTTGCCGTTCCCAAAAAAAGCATCAGACCTGCAGTTGCCAGGAACCTTATAAGAAGACGAATGAGGGAAGCATACAGGCTTAGAAAACAATCTCTTTACGATTTTCTCGGAGAACGGAATATTCAGGTCGCATTCATAGTAATATACCGTCAAAAGTCAATCCCTGATTATAAAACCATTGAGAATGCAGTAAATGAAATTATTGCAAAGCTTACAGAAAAGCTCGGCTACAGACATCCCATATGTTAAAGTTGTTTTAAATATTTCAATGCCAGAATAATTGCCGGATTTTCTTTTTATTTTCGCACCTCGGAACAAAAAGCATCAGAACATGAGAAAGATACGTTCAGCAAGATTTATTATAATAGCCGCTGTCCTCATAACTGCCGTAACAAGCGTAGCCTTCCTTTCCACACAGGAAACCAGGGATTTCAGGATAGCGAAAAACCTTGATATATTCTTCACATTGTTCAGGGAACTTAACACCTTCTATGTCGATGAACTTAACCCTGACAAGCTGGTAAAAACAGGCATCGACAACATGCTTAAGACACTCGATCCCTACACAGTTTATTATCCTGAGTCGGAAGGCGACGAGGTGGCTTTCATGACCACCGGCAAATACGGCGGCATAGGCTCGCTTGTAAGGGGAAGCGGCGATTATGTTGTGGTTTCACTTGTATATAAGGGATTTCCCGCAGATGTTGCAGGCATCAGGCCCGGAGACATCCTGAAGAAAGCTGACGGCGTATCATTAAAAGGTTATCCCACGGAAAAAGTCAGTGAGAAGCTTAAGGGAAACCCCGGTACTGTTATTAATTTAACAATTGAAAGGAACGGGGTTGAGATGGAAATACCCGTAAAGCGGGAGAAGATCGCGGTTCCGCCAGTCCCTTATTATGGAATGGTCGACGAGAATACCGGTTATATACGGTTTACAAATTTCACCCAGGATTGCTCGGAAGATGTAAAGAATGCCCTTGTTGCACTTAAAGCAAAGAATCCGCGTCAGATAATCCTCGACCTTCGGGGCAATCCCGGAGGTCTACTCACTGAAGCTGTCGACATTGTAAATCTTTTTGTCGGTCCGGGTAACGAGATCGTCAAAACAAAGGGAAAAGTGGAGCAGTTTGATGAGACATTCAAGACAACACATGTCGCTGTAGACGAAAATATCCCCCTTGCCGTGATCATCAACAGGGGGTCGGCATCAGCATCCGAAATCGTTGCCGGGGCAATACAGGATCTCGACAGGGGAATAATTGTGGGACAGAGATCCTACGGAAAGGGCCTTGTCCAGATTACACGTCCCCTGAGCTACAACACCCAGCTCAAGATAACCACCGCAAAATACTACATCCCAAGCGGCAGATGCATACAGGCACTCGATTTTTCACATCCCAACGAAGATGGAAGCGTAGGCATCATCCCTGATTCACTTATTTCGGAATTCAGGACAAAAAATGGAAGGACCGTAAAGGATGGCGGCGGAATAAAGCCTGATATCGAGGTTGTACCTGCACAACTCAGCCAGGTAGCAGCCGAATTGTATCTTCGGAATTATATATTTGATTTTGCCAGCCGATACTACTGGACCCATCCTGCTGTAAAATCATTATCGCAGTTCTCGTTTACCGACCAGGATTACAATGAGTTCAGGAGCTATCTTGAAAGCCGCAAATTCAGTTACAAGACCAATACCGAAGAATCCCTCTCAGAACTTATTGCAAATGCCAAAAAGGAAAAATATTACGATCTCCATAAGGACCTTTTCACAAACCTGGAAAAGGAGCTGAACCATACTCTCGATCAGGACCTTGTAACGTTCAGGGCCGAGATTACCGATCTTCTTGAGGACGAGATCCTCAGCAGGTATTTTTATGAAGAAGGATCAATAGAATGGTCACTGAAAACAGATGAGCAGGTAAAAAAAGCCATTGAGATCCTCAACAACAGGAACAATTATAATTCAATTCTCCAGGGAAAAGCCGGATCGATACTGATAACAAACGGAAATACTGCGCCTTCTTTGCTCTCAGCTGGTCTGACAGGCTTTGGCGGCAACGACAGTTTTATTTAGGATAAGTCATTCCTGTTTCCACTTTTCGGAATCATCCTCAAGAATCTCCTTCTTCCAGATGGGGAGTTTATCCTTTATCAGCTCAACAAGCTTTGCACACGCTTTGATAGCCTGTTCACGATGACCTGCGGTCACCATTACAACAAGAGATATCTCTCCGGCATTTACAAGACCTTTGGAATGCAGTATCTCTAATGATATCAGATCATTGAATTCCGACATGACAGACTTAAGGATCTTGTTTGCTTCCATCATCACCATCTCTTCATAAGCGGAATATTCAATTGCTTTTACATATTTTCCTTTGATCAGGTCTTTCCGCACCTGGCCCAGGAAAAGTGAATGTGCTCCCGAATCGGTGTTTGTGCCTCCCCTGACAACAATTTCAGAAATCGCAGCGGGTGATATTGGTCCCTCGATTATACGCATTTTAAACAGGTCTGGAATGGTTTCTAAACTTAATCATCCCCCGGTAAATGGTGGCATATAAGCAACCTCGTCATTATCATTCAGAACAGGATCTTCATTAACTATCCTGTTATTCACAGCTATCCTGAAATTATAATTCTCAATCCCCGGAAAATCGTCGCGGATCCTGTATTTAAGATCAGAAAATGACCTGATTCCGCGGTAGTGTTTCCGGTGAGTCCCAGTGACCTCAGTAAGAACTCCAAAAAATAAAACGTTGATTTCCATCACAATATTCTTTCCATGCCTGCTTTTTATTCCTTCATCGTGGTAAAGCCGGCAATTGTTAACCTGCAGCTCAATGTGCTTCAAGCCAGTTATTGCCTGTTCCCCAGTCGACTTTCAGCGGAACATCAAGCTTTGCGGCATTTGTCATTTCATAGATAACAATATCCTTAAGCTTTTCAAGCTCTTCCGGAACCACATCAAAAATAAGTTCGTCATGCACCTGAAGTATCATTTTGGACGCAAGCTTCGCGGCATTCAGCCTGTCGAAGATCCTTACCATGGCGATCTTTATAATGTCGGCGGCCGTTCCCTGAATAGGTGCATTGATCGCGTTCCTCTCGGCATTACCCCTTACAACCTGGTTGCGGGAATGAATGTCGCGCAAATATCTCCTGCGTCCGAACATGGTAGTAACATAACCCTGTTCCCTGGCTTTTGCAATGCTTTCATCCATATATCTTTTCACTCCCGGATATGAGCTGAAATATCCGTCGATAAGGTCCTTTGCTTCTTTCCTTCCGATTGTCAGTCTTTCAGAGAGTCCAAAGGATGATATGCCGTATATGATGCCGAAGTTGGCTGTCTTGGCCCGGCTTCTCATTTCCCTTGTCACCTTCTCTATCTCCACCCCGAAAATTTTGGATGCTGTTGCCGCATGGATATCGCTTCCCGAAAGAAAATCGTCGATCATGCTGCGGTCCTTGCTCAGGTGTGCCATCAGCCTCAGCTCAATCTGTGAATAGTCGGCCGAGAGAAAGATATTTCCCTCTTCCGGTATAAATGCTTTACGGATCTCCCTGCCCCTTTCATCCTTAACAGGTATATTCTGCAGATTAGGGTTATTTGAACTTAGCCTGCCTGTTGAGGCAACAGCCTGGTTATAGGAGGTATGTATCCTTCCTGTCCTTTTATCGGCAAGTTCCGGCAGCGTCTCCACATATGTAGACAGCAGCTTTTTAAGTCCCCTGTATTCAAGGACTTTCCCGATGATCGGATGCCTCGATGATAATCTCTGAAGTATTTCTTCACTCGTATTGAATTGTTTGGTCTTTGTAACACGTGCCTTGTCGTCGAGCTTAAGCCTGACAAACAGGATATCGCCCAGTTGTTTTGGTGAAGAAATATTGAATTCAGCGCCGGCTAGAGTGTAAATCTCTTTTTCAAGAGCGATGATATCTTCCCTGAGCCCGTCTGCTATGCCTTTCAGATCATCCTTGTTCAGTCTCACTCCTGTCCGTTCCATATCGGCAAGAACCCTGATAAGAGGCATTTCTATATTTTCGGAAAGGTCGGCAAGCCCTTCCGACTTTATTTTAGGAAGAAACACTTCCTTAAGCTGGTAAGTGACATCGGCATCCTCAACTGCATATTCACGGATCTGTTCTACAGGAACATCCCTCATGTTTTTCTGGTTTGCCCCTTTTTCACCTATGAGCGATTCTATATGTACCGGGCTGTATGAAAGATATGTTTCCGCGAGCAGATTCATATTGTGCCTCATGTCAGGTTCAAGAAGATAGTGGGCAATCATTGTGTCAAAGAGCGGGCCCTTTACTTCAATTCCGTAATTTCCAAGGACCTGGATATCAAATTTCATGTTCTGTCCGATTTTGGTGATGTCCGGATTTTCAAAAACCGGCTTCAGTATTTCAAGCCTGGCCATTGTTTCTTTTTCAGAAGCCGGGAAGTGGACAAGACAGCCCGAGGCTTTTTCCCATGAAAAGGCCAGTGCTACAATTTCCGATTCAAGAGGATTAATGCCGGTTGTTTCCGAGTCGAAGCAGAACTCTTTCATTGTCATAAGCTTTTCAGCGAATTGCCTGAGCTCCTCTTCGGTATCAATCAATTCATAATTGTGTGGAACAGTATCAATTGTAAGTTTATCAGCGGCCGGCGCCTGTGGGATTTCACCAAACAGCGTTCCCTGAGCAGCCTCTGTTCCGGATGCAGGTATAAGTTCAGGTTCCTGTTGACGCATCGGTTTCGGTGCATCATGCAGTATTTCAGTTGCTATTGTACGGAATTCAAGTTCATTGAAAATACTTCTTAGTTTCTCGGTGTCGGGAGCTTCAAGGATAAGCTCTTCTTCTTTAAGATCAACAGGTACATCGAGTTCTATCGTTGCCAGCTTTTTTGACAATTCAATCTGTTCGCGGTTGCTTTCAATTATCTCCTTAAGCTTACCCTTTAGTTCGGAAGTATGGTTGAAAAGTTCCTCCACCGAACCATATTCGGAAATGAGCTTCATTGCAGTTTTAGGGCCTACTCCCGGGGCACCAGGAATATTGTCTGCCGTATCGCCCATAAGGGCAAGTATGTCAATTACCTGCAACGGCTCCCTCACTGAAAACTCCCTTTTAACATCCTCTACTCCCCATTTTACTGATTCATTGCCGCTCCGCGACGGTTTAAGCATAAAAACCCTGTCGGTCACAAGCTGGGCAAAATCCTTGTCGGGAGTCATCATAAAAGTCAGAAAACCTTTTTCAGAAGCTTTCCTCGACAGGGTGCCAATTACATCGTCGGCTTCGAAACCGGGGCAGGATATAATGGGAATCCTGTATGCCTCAAGAAGTTTATGGATATAAGGAACAGAATTCCTGATATCCTCGGGTGTTTCATCGCGTGTTGCCTTGTATGCAGGGAACATTTCATGCCTGAACGTGGGTTCGGGCCTGTCAAATGCTACCGCGATATGCGTAGGCTTATGCTTCTGCAGTACTTCCCTCAGAGTCAGCAAAAAGCCGAATATTGCAGAAGTATTCATGCCTTTCGAGGTTACTCTCGGATTTTTGATGAATGCGTAGTACGCCCTGAAGATCAGGGCATAAGCATCGAGAAGGAAAAGTTTTTTCTCTTGATTTTCTGTCATTTTGATTTATTCATTATCGGAAGCAAACCATTCGGCATATGAGCTTGCAGTTTCGTACAACTTCAGGCTGAGAAGCCTTACTCCTTCAGGGAGTCTTTTAAGTATCCTTCCTGCAAAGTCAGAGACAAGATTTTCACATGTGGGCTGGTAATTCACAACAAGGGTATTTGCTGACAATTCCCGGAACCTGTCGAGTTTCTCAATGTTGTAACTGTCGGATATAACAAATGCATGATCGAATCTGTCAATAATCTCATCCCTGACAATTCTTTTCAGATCCGAAAAGTCGATAACCATACCATTCTTTGGGCTGGCAGGATCGTTTAACGGAACGCCCGAGACAGTTACAAAAAGCCTGTAGGAATGGCCATGCACATTCCGGCAGGGCCCGTCGTGATTGAAAAGCGCATGAGCCATTTCGAAGCCAAACTCTTTTGTCACCCTGATCACCGAACTCATAATCTTTTAGTTTACATGCACAAATTTAACCAACTTATGCGGAAAAAGTTTAGCAAAACGGTCAAGTAATTCAGGCAATAAAAGAATATTTAACATGTTATTAACAGCAGGAAGAAAAAATTATGCGCATCTTTACAGCCTCTAATCAATAATAATACCCTCCCCCCCATGGAAGAAAACAATATGCTCCTGACCTTTCCGGCATTGTTCACAAAGACTTTGAACAGCTTTGGAGACTGCAATGCATATTCGTTTGTTGGGGAGGAACCAAGGACCTATAAAGAGACTTACAGGGAAATACGGTCGCTTATCGCCCTTATGGAAAAACTTGGCATAAATCCCGGTGACAGGGTGGCAATTCTTAGCGGCAACATGCCGAACTGGAGCTCGGCATATTTTTCCATAACATTTATGGGAGCTGTTGCAGTGCCGATACTGCCTGATTTTTCATCTGCTGAGATTGTTAATGTGCTGACACATTCGGGATCAAAGGCTGTTTTTGTATCGTCATTGCTGAAGCCGAAGATCGTTGATTTCAAAAGCGATGATCTTAAAACCATCATCATTATCGAGGATTATACAGTTATCTCGGCACTGGAGAATGCTCCCGTATATCTGCCTGATGCAACACCACAAAAGGATTATGACGTGAAGGAGGATGATCTTGCTTCAATAATATACACATCGGGCACCACCGGGCGTTCAAAAGGCGTTATGCTGACGCACAGGAATATTTCCTTCAATGCAATGAAAGGGAGAGTCATCCAGCCTATAGATGAAAAGGACAGATTCCTTTCGGTGCTTCCGCTTTCGCATACATACGAAAATACACTCGGGCTTATTCTCCCGATGCTGGCGGGATCATGCGTTTATTATCTTAGAAAACCGCCGACACCATCTGTTCTTCTGCCTGCGCTTGAAATTGTCAGACCGACAATGATGCTTACAGTTCCCCTGATAATGGAAAAGATTTATTACAACAAGATATTGCCTTCATTTCAGGGCAATTTCATCCTCAGGATGCTGTACAGGTTACCCTTAATAAGGAAGAAGCTGAATGCCGTTGCCGGTAAAAAACTTCGGAAAACTTTTGGCGGAGAGCTTAAGTTTTACGGCATTGGCGGAGCAAAGCTCAACAGGGCTGTGGAAAAGTTCCTTATCGAAGCAGGTTTCCCATATGCCATTGGATACGGACTTACAGAAACATCTCCTCTTCTCGCAGGAGCCAATCCGGGCAAATCGGTTTTTGAATCGACCGGACCTGCAATTGAAGGGATCGAGCTGATGATCAACAAACCCGACAAAGTTACCGGGGAAGGCGAGATATGGGCCCGCGGACCAAACATCATGAAAGGCTATTACAAGGATCCGGGGATGACAGCAGAAGTTCTGACTTCTGACGGCTGGTTCAAAACAGGAGACCTTGGCGTGCTCGATAAAAACAACTATCTTTTTATAAAAGGCAGGCTTAAGAATATGATCCTTGGAGCCAGCGGAGAAAATATATACCCCGAAGAGATTGAGTCGGTAATAAACAATTTCAGATTTGTCACCGAGTCCCTTGTCATTCAGCAGAAAGGCAAGCTTGTTGCCCTTGTTCATCTTAACATGGAAGAGCTCGAGAAAAAATACCAGAACCTGAAACAGGATGTTGCAAGGCAAAAACAGGACATGGCAAACATGCTGGAGGAAAAGAAAAGGGAACTTCTTTCTGAATTGCAGGAATATGTAAATTCGAAGGTCAGCAAATACTGCCAGATCAACAAGGTTGTTTCACAGCCTTCCCCATTTCAGAAGACTGCAACACTTAAGATAAAAAGATTCCTTTACACATAAAAAAGGGGGATTTTCATCCCCCAGCTGCAAAACAATCAAAAATCACAGCCAACTTATTTTAGTGCATCTTTATATCTACGGCTTACTTCCTCCCAGTTTACAACATTCCAGAAGGCTTCAACATATTCAGGACGTCTGTTCTGATATTTAAGGTAATATGCATGCTCCCATACATCGAGAGCCAGCAGGGGTGTTCCTTTAACCGGTGATAAATCCATCAGTGGATTGTCCTGGTTAGGAGTACTGCCTACAGCAAGTTTCCTATCTGAAGTCAGATAAAGCCAGGCCCAGCCGCTTCCGAAACGGGTTTTTGCCGCATTGCTGAAAAGCTCCTTGAATTTGTCAAATGAGCCAAATTCCTTTGCCAGGGCAGCTGAAAGTTCAGCCGACGGACCTGACGATTTGGGAGCCAGGCTGTTCCAGAAGAATACGTGGTTGTAAAAGCCTCCTCCATTGTTCCTTATGGCATCACCTGCTTCAGAAATCTTTTCAAAGATGTCTTCAATTGTGCTCTGATCATACTTCGTTCCTTTAATTGCAGCAACGAAATTGTTAAAATAAGCCCTGTGATGCTTGTCATAATGTATCTCCATTGTACGTGCATCAATGTAAGGTTCAAGGGCGTCATAGGCGTAAGGCAATGCCGGAAATACATGAATATCAAATTTTTCCATAGTGCTGTTTTTTAATGTGCCCGGATCTCCTGCAAATACTGCAGCGCTGAAAAGGAGTGCAGCCAGAAGGCCGGGGACTGATTTCTTAATAATGTTTTTTTGTTCCATGATTGTTTTATTTTAACATTAAACAAGGAAGTTAAACCATTGTTCAAAGTTACTCCATCTTCAGGATCTGACAGTCTGATTTCTTTTTTATCCCTCTGACCGGGAAACATGGCATGAATTATGTTATTTGAAGGTTTTAATACTATCCCGATTACTTTGGCGTTTATTGATAAACAAAACTGAAAAAATATGAAAAGATTTATTTCCTTACTCATCATTATTTCATTGCTGTCGCCGACCTTCACAGGATGCAAAAAGGACAAGGGCGATCCGCCTGTTTTGCCGCCTGCGGGTTCCATGACGATAGATTTCAGCAATTTTCAGCAGGGCAAAAAAGGCGCTGATGAGATATCAATTCCGAAAGGCACCCAGAACAGCAACTGGGAATTTGCAGCAATTGCTGCACAGCTCTGGAATGCCGTTATTGTGACGACACTTGCCGTACCTGTATATTCTTTCAACAAGGTGACCGAACAGAAACCGGTTTACCTCGAGGACAAAACATGGCAGTGGACAGCCACGGCTACCCTGCTGAACACGACTTACCAGGCCAGACTTACCGGGCAGATAACTGAATCGGACGTAATATGGAAAATGTATATCACAAAGGAAGGAACTGGAGGCTATACCGATTTTCTCTGGTTTGAAGGAACTTCCAAACCTGATGGTACGTCAGGACAATGGAAGCTGTATGAGAGCCAGGCTAATCCCGTGGAGCTTATGACTATTGACTGGACAGTTACAGGCAATAAAATCGGATCCGTGAAATATACGTATACGAAATCCGGAAACCCGCTTAAGGACAGTTATATCGAATACGGTCTTACATCAAATACCCTTAATGCATATTATACAATTTCATATTACAATGCTTCATATCAGAAATTCATAAGTCTGAATGTGGAATGGAGTACAACCCAGCATAACGGCAGGGTAAAATGTGCGGAATATTTTGGTAATACAGACTGGTATTGCTGGGATTCAAATTTTCTGAATGTAACGTGCCCCTGATAAACGGACTGCAATAAAAAGGAAAGGCTACAGTCACGAGACCTCTTTTCACCAAAAGAGGTCTTTTTTTACCTGTTCATTCAACGGGAGTATTTCAGCATTTTTTGTTACTTTGCGGCAGTTAATCTCATAACATTCAATAATGTCAGACCGGAAAAAAGCTGTATTTCTTATAGTTGCAATACTTATAGCAGACCAGGCGCTTAAGTTCTGGGTTAAGACAACAATGGTGATTGGTCAGGAGATCCATCTTTTCGGTAACTGGGGCCTTCTCCATTTTATTGAAAACAACGGAATGGCTTTCGGTATGGAAATGGGAGGGCAGACAGGCAAAATAGTATTGAGCCTTTTCAGGGTCGTTGCCATAGCTGCAATAGGCTGGTTCCTTTCTAATCTTCTCAGGAAAAAAGCAAACACCGGTCTGATACTGGCGGTCAGCGCGATCCTGGCCGGGGCAATCGGGAATATGATCGACAGCGCTTTTTATGGTCTGATTTTCAGCGAAAGCTTTACACAGCCAGCAGTATTGTTCCCGCCTGAAGGAGGATATTCTTCCTTTATGCTGGGGAGGGTGGTTGATATGTTCTATTTCCCTGTGATCAATACAACATGGCCTGACTGGTCGCCTTTCAGGCCTGGTGAATCCCTTGTCTTTTTCAGACCGGTATTCAACATAGCAGATTCAGCAATTACCTGCGGGGTATTTGCTATAATAATTTTTCAGAAGAAGATGTTCAGGGATATTGAATAACGTGAATTTTTACCGGAATGCTTACTGAACGCAGCATTCTGCCACACAGTCCAGGAAATCAATCAGGTTTTCATTTTTCAGAAAATAATAAGTGTTTTTACCGTCTCTTTTCGAACCCAGAACACCCTTATCCTTGAGTATCCCCAGATGATGAGATGCCGCTGATTGTTCAATTCCAAGCTGATTGTGAATCTCTGTCACGGATCTTGTGTTCTTTCCGTCGAGACATCCAATTATTGCAATTCTTACCGGGTGCGCCATGGCTTTAAGCATACCGGCTGCTCTTTCAAGACTTTCGGGATTAAGATTTTTTATTTCCATTAATTTTCCATTTCTTCAACAAATATATATTAATTTCTTTCATACGATTTTATTAGTTATTATAACCTGCCGAGAATAATATTTATTTTAAGCACAGACGAATTTATTATATTTGGTGAAACTTCTTTATGCCGGGCCTGGGAAACATAAGAAAACCTGTAAGTGATGAGATGGATCACTTTGAAACTTATTTCAGCAGGACCATTCAGACCAAAATCCCGCTTCTGAAAATAATTCTGAATTATGTTTTCAGACGCAAGGGAAAACAGATGCGGCCGTTGCTTGTCTTTCTTTCTGCCAGGCTCAATGGCGAAATTTCAGAACCATCATATGTGGCGGCCACTCTTATAGAGCTCCTTCATACGGCTTCGCTTGTCCATGACGACGTAGTTGACAATTCAGATGAAAGAAGGGGAGCTCTTTCCGTAAATGCCTTGTGGAATTCCAAAATTGCAGTACTCCTGGGCGACTATCTGCTGTCGAAAGGACTGCTGATAAGCATAGAGAAAAACAGAACGGATATGCTCGAGATAGTATCCGAAGCAGTAAAATCGATGACAGAGGCAGAACTGCTGCAGCTCCAGAAATCAAGAAAGCTGAACATCAGGGAAGAGGATTATTTCAGGATCATAACAGGAAAAACCGCAGCCCTTATTTCAGCATGCACGGCTTGCGGTGCAAAGTCAGCAACCGATGACCAGGACGTAATTAACCTCATGAAGGATTTCGGGGAATCACTCGGGATAGCTTTTCAGATAAGGGATGACATACTCGATTATGAAAGCACAGGACTGACAGGCAAGCCTTCAGGCAATGACATAAAAGAAAAGAAAATAACACTCCCGCTTATCCATGCCCTCGGGAACGTACCTTCTCCCAGGAAAAAGCAAATCCTCGGAATTGTTGGCAACGGCAGAAAATCAGGTCAGGATATTGCCGAAGTTGTCAGGTTTGTTATGGAGAACGGCGGTATTGAGTATGCAACAATGAAAATGAACCAGTATCGCGACAGGGCTCTTGCAATACTTGATACCTACCCGGGTTCGGAAGTGAAAAACTCCCTCCTGGAATTTGTAAATTATACTGTAACAAGGAATAAATGACCCTCACCCATATACTCTGATAAAAGAGTTATCAACTGATATCAGGCTGCCTCCAGGTTTATCTTTGTCACCTTATCCATATCTTTCCCGTAATATCTCGATCCCAAGTAAAAAAGAACTGCACCCAGAACAAGAACCAGAGGAAGGATCGCAAGTGCAGTTCTTATATTAGAAGACGAATCATAGATTTTCCCAACAACAAGCGGAGCCATTGATGAGCCAAGCAGATTCTGAACTACAACTGCAATCGCATACGAGGTTGCGCGTAGACCGGGGTGTATGACATCCTGGGTTACTGCCGATGCCCCGGAAATGAACATCATGATCGTGATTCCCATCAGAAGAAAAACAACATATTGCGCAATTCCGTGAAAAACATTAAGGGCAAGGAAAAGCAATACAGCCGACAGCAGTGATGAGAGCATCGGAAGAAGCAATCTTGCATTTATCCTTGTCTTCCTCCATCTGTCGGTGAGGATCCCCCCCAGGGGAGCCCCCACAAGCGCCAGGACCATTACAGCACTGGCCATTGTTCCCGCCTTGGCCTGAGGAAGCTGGTTCACAGACTGAAAATATGTGGCAAGCCAGGTAATAAGCGATGTCGTGACAAAGACAACTGCCGCGATGCCGAAATAGGTGTAAATAATTGATGGTTTCGAAAGGAACTCCCTGATTATATCTTTACGCTCCATCCTGATCCTGTTGGCTGATTTGTCAACAAATGAAAGATCGACTGTCTTGTAATCTTTTACGAACAGGAACATTATTGCCACTATAAATCCGGGAAAAGCGACGAGCCCGAAAGCATGCCTCCATCCCCATTTTGTTGCAATAATACCCCCAAGGAGCACTCCTATAGCGGTTCCAAGAGGTATGGAAGCATTCCATATACCCATCATCTTTGATCTCTTCTCTATCGGATAAAGACCTGAGATCATGGCGCTTCCTCCTGGAGCATATCCTGCTTCGCCGACACCTATCAGAAGCCTCGCCATGAAAAGCTGGACATAATTCCCGGTAAGGGCACAGAGAGCTGTGGCAAGGCTCCACAAAATTGCCATCAGCCCTATTGTCTTTGTGCGGCTCCAGCGGTCAACAAGAAGTGAAACGGGAAAGGTAAGTATCACTATTGCCCAGTAAACCGCCGACATAAGCATGCCGCTCTGAGTATGTGTTATACCCCAGTCCCTTTCAATGGAGGTGAACATCGATGTCACTATCGACCTGTCGATATAATCGAACATATACAACAGGAAAAGCAGAACAAATACGTAGTTGGAATACTTTTTCGAAAAAAGATATCCCTCGCGGGTATCCGTGGTTTTCATAGGTTTTACAGGTTAACCCCTGCCAAATAAATAAAAAATATTCTTGGTTGTTTTTTTTATCGTAATTTTAAGTCTTTATACTTACTAACCGAAATTTCACAGGATCAGTCTTTTTAACTAAAATCAAACTATCTATGGTTACCCGGAAACAAATTGAAGAATTTCTCGGATCTGAACCCATTGCAATGGCCGGAGTTTCACGCAATCCCAAAAAATTTGGCTTCGCTGCATTCAGGGAACTGAAGGAAAAAGGAATGAACGTTATTCCCGTTAACCCCTATGCTGAGGAAATTCATGGTTGCACGGTTTATAAAGACATAATGAGCCTCCCCGATAATGTCAGGGGGCTTATTGTCATGACCGGCAAAAACCAGACTGCCAGCGTCATACGGGATGCAAAAACAAAGGGAATAAAGCAGATATGGATACAGCAGATGGCAGAATCGAAGGAAGCTCTAAAGGAACTTGAAGGTTCAGGCATAAATTACATAACAAAGGAATGTATCCTTATGCATTATAAACCACACAGCATACATAAATTTCATGCCGGATTAAGAAAATTCTTCGGCCGGTTCCCAAAATAAGGATCCCTTGCTGCCCCTGATAAAGCCACCTTCCCGGAATGGGAAATATGATATTTATCCCTCTTACAGAATTGGGGACAACAATATCTCCGAGGGATTTGAATCTCTTTCTGAACGTATTGGAAAGCATGATTTTGTCGTTGTCGACGGATTTAATGGTGCCGGATTTGATGTTTTCCGTGAAAACATTAAAAAGATACTTGAAAGAAAAGGCATCAGCAGCTCATGGAAAAGTTTTAAGGATTATTATCTCCCTGAGCATAAGATAAGGGAAATTACAGAACCTTTCCTTGGAGGAAAAGATCCTCTTTTCGGTAAAAGAACATCTCTTTCCCTGGAGGATTTCCTTATCCCGGGGAAAAAGGATTCCTACATGCCTGATCCTGAATGTGACATAAATTTTGTCATTGGTCCCGGTGCCTCCCTGGTTCCCCTGCCCGGCTTTCTGATTTATATCGACATCCCCAAAAACGAGATACTTGCTGCAGCACGAAGGGGCGAAATGGCAAACCTCGGACTATCATCTCCTTCAGACTTCAGGGAAATGTACAAGTATTTCTACTTTGTCGAATGGATTGTCCTGAACAGGCACAAGGAGAAATTGCTGCCATTCACTGATACTTATATTGACGGCCAGAACCGCTCTGCACCTGTCTGGATGGAAGCGTCAATTCTCAGGCAGACACTCGGTGAGATGGCACGAAACATTTTCAGGGCAAGACCGTGGTTCGAGCCGGGAGCATGGGGAGGAAGCTGGATAAGGAACAATATCCCCGGGCTTGGGAAGGATGTTCCGAACTATGCATGGTCGTATGAACTAATAACACCGGAAAACGGCCTGCTTATTGAAAGCTCTTCCAGGTTGCTTGAGGTATCGTTCGACTGCCTGATGTTTCTCGAGGGCGGTGCCGTGCTTGGCGACTGCCATTCAAGGTTCGGAAATGAATTCCCCATCCGCTTTGACTTCCTCGACACCTTTGACGGCGGAAACCTGTCGATTCAGTGCCATCCCCGTCCAGGGTACATGAAACAGCATTTCGGTGAGGATTTTACACAGGAAGAAGCATATTACATCCTCGACACAAAGGATAATGCCGTCGTCTACCTCGGATTCAGCGAAGACACCGTTCCGGATGAATTCCGGAAAGAACTTGAAGAAAGCCAGGTCACCGGCAGGCCAGCAGATATAGATAAATTCGTTATGAGTCACCTGGTCAAAAAACATGATCTCCTGCTGATACCATATGGAACTATACACGGTTCGGGAAGAAATAATCTTGTTCTTGAAATAAGCTCCACTCCCTATATCTTCACCTTCAAAATGTACGACTGGCTGAGGCCTGATCTTGACGGCAAGCCACGGCCTCTCAACATTGAAAGGGGTATGGATAACCTTTATTTTGACAGAAAAGGTCCGGTTGTGGAAGAAAAATTAATTTCCAGACCAGTTCTTATTTCATCAGGCAGAGACTGGAGGCATTATCATCTTCCCACTCACGAAACGCACTTGTACGATGTAAACAGGTATCATATTACGGGCGAAAAGGAAATAAAAACAGGAAATAAATGCCTTGTAATGAACCTTACGGGTGGCGAAGAGATCGAGGTCCTGACATCATCAGGCCTCAGCCGGAATTTCAGCTTTGCCGAGACTTTTGTTGTTCCGGCAGCAGCAGAAAGCATAAGGGTTATAAACAGATCGCATGAAGAAGCAGTTCTCGTTTCAGCTTTTGTAAAATAATCGAACCTATGAAGAAGTCATTGATAATCGCGGTATTATTGCTTTTTGCAGATGTGATACATCTTAAAAGCCAGTCGTTCATATCATCAGAAGATGAACTGGTAAACGGGTATAACGTAAAAATAGCCGGAACTGATTACGATTATCATTCGTGCATTCCGGGTTTCAGGGAGTGCATGATTGTAAGAGCTGAAAACGGCACTGATTTTATGGAATGGGAAACAGACAAACCCGTTCCGGCCGGAAAAAAGAAGTATGCAGCTTTCATTTGGGTGACAGCAATAGGCAGCAATACCGGTCTGGCGCCAATGGTTTTGACTACAAGCCTCAACAACAAATTCACTTTTTATTCTGACGGCAGGAAAGAATGGAAAATAGATTCTGATGACGGCTCTTCACTGGCTTTCAATGCGATAATGACAGACCAGCACGGAAATCATCACGGATACATGATACTGAGGATACCCAGTGAAAAACTGCGGGAAGGTAAACCACTTAACATAAAGGTTACCGGAGGCAATGCACATCTGACTTCCTGGTATATGACATTCAAGAAGCAGATAAAAACAGGGATAACCCTTAATGCTTTCCCTGCCATCCTGAAAAAAGACAACGCCCGTCTGCAGCTTGTTGAAGTCGCGGTTTTTTATTTCGGCAATGATTCCGAATGCAGCATTTACGCAAACAATAAACTCGTTGCACAATCGATGCTGAAATTTGGCTATAATAAAGTCGATGCCGGGCTGCCACAGGTATCAAAACCTACGAAAATAAACCTAAAAGTCGTTGCCGGCGATTTTACTGCCAAAGGTCAGGTCACGCTTGATCCGGTACGAAAATGGAATTTGAGTTTCATACAGCATTCACATACTGATATCGGTTATACAAGGTCGCAGACCGAAATACTTGCCGAGCACCTTCGCTATATAGATTATGCCCTCGACTATTGCGACGCCACCGACAGTTTTCCTGATAATGCCAGGTTCCGATGGACATGTGAAGCATCATGGCCTGTCGATGAATATCTGAAATCGAGGCCTCCGGCTCAGGTCGAAAGGCTGATTAAAAGGATCCGTGAAGGCCGGATTGAAGTAACCGGCATGTATTTCAATTTCGATGAGATCCCCGACGAACAGATCCTGGCATCATCCCTGGCGGCAGCAGGAAGGATAAGAGATAAGGGGATACCCGTCACCCTTGCCATGCAGAACGATGTAAACGGTATCGGCTGGTGCATGAACGACTACTTCAACCAGCTCGGCATCAAATACCTGAACATGGGAACACATGGCCACAGGGCTCTCATCTGCTTTGACAAGCCTACCATGTTCTGGTGGGAATCTCCATCGGGCAACAGGATCCTGACATTCAGGGCTGAGCATTATATGACCGGGAACACCGTCTTTGAGATACAAAGCGGCGACCTGGATAAGTTCCGCTACAACCTCCTGAATTATCTGCGTAACCTTGAAAAACTGAATTATCCTTACGAGGATATGGCGATACAGCTTTCAGGCTATCTGACCGACAATTCCCCTCCATCAACCATAGCAAGCGATATGATAAGGAAGTGGGATGAGGTCTTTGAATGGCCTAAATTATCAACATCAACAGCGGTCTCCTTTTTCAGCAGAATGGAGAAGGAACATGGAAGCGAATTCCCGGTTATAAGGGGCGCCTGGCCCGACTGGTGGACCGACGGATTCGGTGCTTCTGCAAGGGAAACATCGGTCACAAGAAAGACAGCTGCCTCTCTGATCGCAAATACCGGAGCGCTGTCGATGGCAGCCATTGCCGGCATTGACATTCCGGAGCAGGTTGCATGTAAACCCCGACTTGTAAATGATGCCTTGCTGTTCTATACAGAACATACCACTGGTTATTCGGAAAGCGTGAGGGAACCACTCAGCCAGCCGACAATGGAACAACGCGCCATGAAGGAATCGTATGCCTGGGAAGCAAACAGGAGGGCGGCCTCACTTGGTGAAGATGCGATGGGGCTTCTCCAGTCATTGTTCAAAAGAGAAAAAGAGCCTTCCCTTGTTGTATTCAACTCACTTAACTGGAGCAGGTCAGGACTTACAGTAGTATATATCGATCACCAGATTGTTCCTCTTAACAGCGAGGCAGGTGTTTTTGACAGGTCGGGAAACCGCATTCCCGCACAGGCTCTTTCCCACAGGGCTGACGGAACATATTGGGCAATATGGCTCGACACGGTGCCGGCATTCGGTTACAGGAAATACATTATCCGTCCGCTGGATGAAAAATCATCCCGGATAAAAACGGAGAAGCCTCAGCTGCTTGAAAATAAATGGTACAGTATTGTTCCGGACTATTCGCGCGGTACTTTAAGTTCCTGGTTCGACAAAGACATTCAGCTTGAACTTGTTGATAAAAATTCAAAATACGGCCTGGCTGAATTTATCCTTGAACAGCTGGGAAACAGAAGCCAGATGGAAAGCAAAAAGCTTGTTGACTTCAGAAGGCTGGGACTTGATACTGTCTGGTTCGAATCAGCGGCTGAAGGACCTGTCTTTAACAGCATTATTTTCCGCGGAGAATCTGAAACGGCAGTCAATCCGGCCGGGTATTCAATAGAGTTCCGTTTATATAATACTGAAAAAAGACTTGAAGCTGTTTGCTCAATTGTAAAGAAAAGCATTACGGATCCAGAGAGCTTCTATATCGCCTTCCCGTTGTATCTGAATGATGGAAGGCATTTTACCGAAGTGCAGGGCGGAATTATAGAAACCGGAAAAGATCAGATAACAGGATCTTCAAACGACTGGTACACGGTTCAGAATTTCACATCAGTAAAGAACCAGAATGCCCAGCTGGTAATGGGATGCGCTGAAATGCCCCTTATGCAGTTCGGGGCAATAAATACAGGAAGATACAGGGCCGGTGCGATGCCTCAGACAACCAGCATTTTCTCATGGCCGATGAACAATTACTGGGTGACAAATTTCAATGCCGACCAGAGGGGAGGACATACCTGGACATATTACCTTACTTCGTCAGATGATGTTTCGGGAAGTTTCGCTACTAGATTCGGATGGGGCTCCCGAGTACCTTTTCTCACAAGGATCCTTCCCGGAAATGGTACCGGTGACAACATGGATTCAGGATCATTCATTGAAGGATGGCCGGGTAACGTAATTCTTATAAGCTCCCGTCCTGCAGATGACGGAAAGTCTCTGCTTGTGCAAATGAGGGAGACCGAAGGGAATGAGACAGTACCTGAACTTTACAACGGGCTGACTGGCCGGAAACTGGTCATTACTGAAGCAGATCCTGCAGGCAAACCCACCGGCAGGAGTTTGAATATCCTGAAACCGCATGAATCAAAATTTTTTCTTGTCGGGATTGATTAAGGGTACCGGAAAATAAACTTTGTAAATTGCAGCCTTATAATCATAAATATTAATGAAACCAATGGAAAGGACCGGGAACATGCATAGTGTTGAATTCCGGGTAAGGGATTATGAATGTGATTTACAGGGTGTTGTTAATAATGCCAATTACCAGCATTACCTTGAGCATGCCCGCCATGAATTCCTTGTCTCGAAGGGAATAAGCTTTGCCGCACTTCATGATGAGGGGCTTGATCTTATCGTGACAAAGGTCGAGATAGAATACAAGTATCCTTTACGAAGCCGCGATTCATTTGTTGTAACAGTAAATATGGCAAGGGAAGGAAACGTAAGGATCGTCTTCTATCAGGAAATTTACAGGATACCCGACAACAAGCTGATCGTCAAAGCTAAGATAACAACGGCCGCCACCAGGAACGGAAAGCCGGTTTTCCCTGCTGAACTGATCAAACAACTGGGTCTTGAATAAACTTTAAAAAACCAAAATGAAATCAAATCACCTTTATCCCAAAGCGCTTTGTGCAATCATTTTTACGATGATTTCACTTTCCGCGGCATTTCCCCAGTCGATAGAAGGCGACTGGTACGGAAAAGCTGATATTGACGGATTAATATTAAGGCTGACGGTTCATGTAAAAGCCTCAGGAGACGGATACACATCAACCTGGGACAGCCCCGACCAGAATGCATTCGGAATTCCCTCAACGTCCACGACATTCATTTACCCCGATTTTTATTTTACCCACACAGCAACAGGAGTAAAATACAAAGGCCAGGTAAATGATTCATATACCCGGATAAACGGATTTCTTGAACAGGGAGACCGGAAAACGGAAATCATCTTTGGAAGGGATAAAATCGAAGCCGCTTCGAACAGCCAGGAAGCCCTTAAGGAAAAATATGAAAAGAAAGAAGTCTATATCACTATGCGTGACGGGGTCAGGCTTTTCACGTCAATATATTCACCAAGAAACAATGATGTCGCTCACCCTATACTTCTGAACCGGACACCGTATAACATTGAACCGGGAGGTCCAGACAACTTCAATGTCTTCATGCAGCTATACAGCAGGTATGCTGAGGAAGAATACATAATGGTTTTTCAGGATGTAAGGGGAAGATATATGAGCGAAGGCAAATTTGAGGATATCCGGCCAGTTATTCCAGTTAAAAAAGGAAATACCGACATTGATGAAACGACGGATACCTGGGATACTGTCGACTGGCTTGTTAAAAATGTAAACAATAATAACGGAAGGGTAGGAATTTTCGGGATCTCATACCCCGGTTTCTATTCAACAATGGGGATAATAAATGCCCATCCTGCTGTAAAGGCTGTTTCGCCCCAGGCGCCGGTGACAGCCTGGTTCATCGGCGACGATTTCCATCATAACGGGGCATTCTTCCTTCAGGACTGCTTCAATTTCTACTACAGCAACGGAAGACAGTTCAAGACTCCCACAAGAAGGGGTAATCCGGGTTTTGTATATCCCGAACCTGACAATTACAATTTCTTTCTTTCCCTTGGCGCCATCAGGAACATTGCACCACTATACCTGGGCGACAGTGTAAAATTCTGGAACGACGCCTTCGCTCACCCCGATTATGACAGCTTCTGGAAGGCCCGGGATCCCCGTCAGTACCTTAAAAATGTGACTCCTGCTGTAATGACGGTCGGCGGATGGTTCGACGCCGAAGATCTGTATGGAGCCCTGAACACCTACAAGGCTATTGAGACACAGAATCCTCCGGCAACGCGGAACTTTCTGGTGATGGGACCATGGTCACACGGCCAGTGGGCTTTCGGCACCGGCAGGAACCTGGGCAATGTCTACTGGGGACTTGATGCAAATGAAAAATATCAAAAACTCGAAAAAGCTTTCTTCAATTATTACCTGAAAGAAAAAGGAAAGACGGAACCCGCCGAAGCAACTATTTTCGTTACAGGTTCAAATGAATGGAAGGATTTTACCGAATGGCCGCCAAAGAATATAATTACAAAGAATCTGTATTTCCACTCATCAGAAAATGCTTCGTTCACCTCGCCTTCAGGAAAGGCCGGATACGATGAATACTGTTCCGATCCCATGCATCCGGTGCCATATACCGAAGATGTACACACAAACCGCACCGAAGCCTATATGACGGATGACCAGAGGTTTGCTTCAAGAAGACCTGATGTGATGGTTTACCAGACAGATGTTCTGACAGACGACATTACAGTGACCGGACCAATCGTTGCTGATCTTTTTGTATCGACAACAGGAACAGATGCCGACTATGTTGTAAAGCTCATTGATGTTTTCCCGCCTGATTTCCAATATGAAGACGAAGAAAACACTTATCCGATGGGAGGATACCAGATGCTTGTCCGGGGGGAGGTTTTCCGGGGAAAATATCGTAACAGCTTTGAAAAGCCCGAACCTTTTGTTCCCGGGAAAGTCACTGAAGTTAAATATCAGATACCCGATGTTGCACACACCTTCAAAAAAGGACACAGGATAATGGTCCAGGTTCAGAATTCATGGTTCCCTCTTGTTGACAGGAATCCCCAGAAATTCGTGAATATCTATAAATGCTCCGAAGATGATTTCCAGAAGGCCACTCACAGGATTTATCATGATGCTGCGAATCCGTCGCATGTCACATTGAGCATTTTGGATGTTGGGAATAAATAATATGGTCTTTTACAGGATGTGGACTCGTTGTTTTTAACCCCTTTCTTTTTCACCCATGGGGGAAAGGATAGTGGTAAAATCCGTCATGCAATAGTAGGGCCTGTAAGGGGTTAATGTTAAGATCAGCTGGTTTTTACAATCATTCCCGATCTTTGTTTTACCCCCTTTCTTATTTCCCCCACGGGGGAAAAGATGATCTCATTGCTTATTCAGGATTTTTTTTGCAACTCTGAAGGTTCTTGAAAATGTTAACACATGGATTGTCCGATAACCCGGGATAGGAATATTCCAAACTTGAAAAAAAATCAATACAGAGAAAAACTTTAATCGGAGGTCTCCGTCCCCCCTGGGGGAAGGTCGGGAAGGGGGTAAGAATTGATCCAACCGCTACAAGATTAAACCCATAATTTT
>JAAYUS010000231.1 GCA_012517605.1 Bacteroidales bacterium | reverse complement strand
TGCTATGTTGAACCGGGTCGGCAAAATATAAAATTCCCGCAATTTCAAAATAATCTTAAAATCATTTGCTGATTATGAATTTTACATTACTTTTGTAACCCAATAGACCGGAATAATGAATATTATTTACAACAACTTCTTTTATTTCTTTTTCTTTTTTTATTACAAAAAGAGTTAAAGGGGATTGTTGTATACATGCAAAAGATATAAATGGTAGCAAGGGTCCCCGAAAGGGACCCTTGCTTTTTTTAACACATCAGTGAAATGAAAATATCAATACAGGGAGAAAAGGGTTGTTTCCATGAAGTAGCGGCAAGGCAGTTCTTCTGCTACGACGAAATAGAAATTGTCCCCTGCTCCACCTTCGACCTTACGCTGTCAAAGGTTATTGAAGGCGAGGCCGACTATGCCATGATGGCAATCGAAAATGCCCGATCAGGAAGCATACTCTACAATTACACCCTGATAAGGGAATCGGGACTCAAAATGCTTGGGGAGCATAATCTCAGGGTAAAACAGAACCTTATGGCGCTTCCGGGTCAGACAATTCATGACATCAGGCAGATACGGTCACATCCTATCGCTCTTTCCCAGTGTATGGAATTTCTTAATAAGTATCCGGAAATCACTCTTGTCGAGACAGACGATACTGCAGGAAGCGCAAAGCTGATAGCTGAACACAGGCTCAAGAAAATTGCAGCTATCGCATCTGCCAGTGCCGCAGAGATCTACGGCCTTGAGATCATTGCTGAGGGGATTGAGACTTATCCGAAGAACTATACCAGGTTCCTGGTTGTAGGGAATCCTGAAAAAGGAAACAGGAACGGCAATAAGGTCTCGGTATGTTTTGCCACGGGGCACAAACCCGGATCTCTTGCTGCCGTGCTGGTAAAACTTGCTGAGATGAATGTCAACCTCTCAAAAATACAATCGGTGCCAAGGCTGAATGGAGACTGGGAGTACATGTTCTATCTCGACCTGGAATTGCCGGGTGACATCACTCTTGAAAAGATTGAATCGGTTCTCAGGAATCTTACAAGCAATCTGGAAATTCTTGGGATATACAATAAAGGGGACATGCTTTATGAAAGTTAAACCTGCTATACGAACTGAATCCGTTCAGGAATACTATTTCTCTGCAAAACTCCGCCAGATCGACCAGATGCGCAGAGAAGGTGCTGATGTTATAAGCCTGGGCATCGGAAGCCCCGACAAACCTCCATCAGAGAATACTATTGAGAGGCTTGCAGCTGAGGCCCGCAAACCAAATGTGCACGGCTACCAGAGCTATAATGGCAGCCCTGCACTCCGAAAGGCACTCTCGGATTGGTACCTGAAATATTTCCATGTACAACTCGATCCTGACAGCGAAATACTTCCACTGATGGGAAGCAAGGAAGGCATAATGCATATTAGCATGGCATTTGTGGATCCGGGCGATGAGGTACTGGTCCCAAATCCCGGTTATCCCACCTATTCATCAGTTACAAATCTTGTAGGAGGAAAGATCAGATATTACGACCTTGATGAGGAAAACGGTTGGCATCCCTGTCTTAAGGCACTTGAAAAAAGCGATCTATCAAAGGTAAAGCTCATGTGGACAAACTATCCCAACATGCCAACCGGTGCGAGGGCGTCAGAACAACTATTCAGTGATCTTGTCGCATTTTCACGCGAACACGGTATACTTCTAATTAATGATAATCCTTACAGCTTTATCCTTAATAACGATTACCTGAGCATACTTGCCGTCGAAGGAGCAAGGGAAACTGTCCTGGAACTGAATTCATTGAGCAAATCACACAACATGGCAGGATGGAGGATAGGCATGGTCGCCGGTGACAGGGCGTACATAAAGAACATTCTGAAGGTCAAGAGCAATATGGATTCAGGTATGTTTCTTCCGCTTCAGCTTGCGGCAGTCGAAGCCCTCAATAATCCGGAATCGTGGTATGAAACAGTAAATGAAGCTTATGCTGAAAGGCGAAAGACCGCTGAATCGATAATGGAGATCCTGGGCTGCACTTATGATAAAAATCAGTCGGGAATGTTCCTCTGGGGCAGGATACCCGACAGTATAGGAAGCTGTGAAACGTTTGTAGAAGAAATACTCAATAAGGCACTGGTTTTCATCACTCCCGGATTTATCTTCGGAAGCCGCGGAGAGAGATACATAAGGATCTCATTGTGTGCTGAAAACAGCAGGCTGAAAGAAGCAAGAGAAAGAATATTATCTTTGA
>JAAYUS010000230.1 GCA_012517605.1 Bacteroidales bacterium | reverse complement strand
GACATACCTGTAACGGGAAATTGCCTGGTGACAATCTTTCGTATTTTTGTGTCTGCACCCTGACCTGTTTTTACATCCTGACTCATAAATCGCTATCATTAAGCAATGTTAACAATGTATAACATTTATAATACGGAATTGTTCCGGAATGTTTGTTCCGGAATATTTTGGCTTTGAAATGATAATGTCATGACGGGATTCCGAAAAATCAATATTTGTTATAGACAAGCCGGTTGGTTACAGGGCCCCGGCCCATCATCCCATCAGATTTCTGGATTATTATAAGTTTCCGTCCTCTTTCAGCAAGAGTCCATACTTCCTTTGATTTAATATCCACGGGCGGTTTATCACCAAATTTTGTCGTTATCCGGGTGTCAATTGTCAGTGTGTCTTTTGCAGGTGATAAAAAAATGACCTGAACACGAGGTGAGTTCATGAATCCTGTTGACGTGATTTCTTTTCCATCAAGAGGAAGAGTGAGTTCAGTAACATCATCATCATCCCATTCTACAACCGAAAATGATCTTACTGAGATGTTTTTTTGATCATGTTTAACAACAAGCTTATATGGTGTGTTTGAAAATCCGGTGTTGCGTGATATGGAGCTTTCCGATTCATCAATCCTCCACTCTCCAGTAAAATCAGCTGTCCTGTCAATTTTTACAGGTTCAAATCCGCATGCAGCCCTGTATTCTGCAGTTCCATCCAGATAAGCCTGATCCTCCAGGAAAAGAACATTGGGCGAATTTACGAGCTTTTTATAGTCTTCTGCTGATGTTCCCCTTGCCATTCCTGCCCATACAACCCAATATACCCAGCCGGGTTGTTGTTTAATTATATCCGGAGAGGGAGGATTTCCAACCTCTCCAAGAGTAACAGGCTTACCTCCTGATAATGCCTTGAGCCCGTCATAATACGACTTGTTGAAGTCATTCCCGTAAATATCGATCGCAAGGATATCGAGGTATTTTGTCCCCGGAAAATATCTTTCAAATTCCCTTCCCGGCTGGCTTGGCCTGTCGACACTCCAAACCCAGATAAGGTTTTTCAGCTTATGGTATTTTACCAACCTGTCGAAAATCTGTCTGTAAAGGGCGGCCGTTGTATATTTACCCTCAAACCTTCCTCCCCACCAGAACCAGTCGCCGTTCATTTCGTGATATGGTCGCCAAAGAACAGGAACATGAGCTTCCTGGAGCTGTCTGAGAAATCCTGCAATTTCATCTACCTGTTTAACCCACTGTTTGTAAAGAGCAGTGCCCGGTGTCAGAATGTCGCGGAATTGTTTGTCAGTCAGCCTTCCCTGTACGCTTGACAGCGGAGCCGAAGGATCAGTCGCGCGAGCAGGCTGAAACGTAACAGGTTCCTCAGCTGTAGGAGGCACTGCATGCCAGCAAAGTGTAATAATGAAGCCATTCTTATGCTGCTTTATTGCTTCCCTGATAATTTCAGGCCGGGCAAGATAAGAATCTTTGTCCCCCTCAGCTGCAAAACCAAAATCCTGGCTCCATACAGGAGGTGTTTCCCCAATATAATTTGCTGCAAAGAGAGTGTTTCTGGACCCCGAATTCGGAAAATTATGCTGACCTGCAAGGATATATTTTCCGCTAATACTGTAAATATATTTAAGAAGCGCCTTTGACTCCGGTAATGCATCAGGAGTTACAGGCTCCTGCGAGACTGCCAGAAAAGAAACTGATAATGCCGCAAAGATCAGGATTGTACTTTTCATTTTATGTGGTTTAATTGATGTTGAAGTTTTTACTTGATCCAGTCGTATTTCAAAAATATCATTTTATTTAATTGTTTCTCACCACTTTTAGCAGTAATCTTTATTATGATTGCCAATGGCTGCAGATATTATCCATTATTAACCATACAGGCAATAACTTTTTATTAATTTTAAACCTTAATACAAAAAACAAACAGACCATGTCACTTACTGAAAGAATTGCCGCCGATCTCATTAAATCAATGAAGTCGAAGGACAAGGTTTCGCTGGAAGCAATCAGGGCTGCCAAGACTGCATTTCTGCTTGCACATTCCGAAAAAGGGCCCGGAAGTGTTCTTACTGAAGAAGAAGAGCTGAAAATAATTCAGAAGCTTGTCAAGCAAAGGAGGGAATCGGCAGAGATATATAAATCACAGAACAGACCCGACCTGAGTGAAAAAGAAGTTGCGGAAGCCGATATCCTTGAAAAATACCTGCCGGCAAAAATAAGTGATGAAGAACTTACACTGGTGGTTAAGGATGTAATTGAAAAGATCGGGGCCAAATCTATTTCTGATCTGGGAAAAGTCATGGGAGCTGCAATGAAGGAACTTGCAGGAAAAGCCGACGGCAAGGAGATCTCTGCCAAAGTAAAACAATTGCTTGGGTGAAGCTCAATTAACAGAATCAGCACTTTCCTGACTGTGAAGAAAATAATTCATTTATCCGACCTGCATATCGGACACGAGGATTGTACCTCAAAATTCCATTCGATTGTTGACAATATTATTCTGAGGATGCAGCCGGCGGAAGACTATGTCGTAATTGTGACAGGCGATATTGTCGAAAATGCAAACCATTCCGGTTTTACAGATGATGCAGTTGCCGCCTTCGGAAGGCTTGAGGACAATGGTTTTCAAATGCTTGTCATACCGGGCAACCATGATTATGGAACGGGAATTCTGGGCAATGACAAATTCATTGACATTTTCAAGGAGAGGTTTTTTGGAACTACTGCCATTGAGTATCCAAAGCTTGATATCATTGACGGAGTTGCCTTTATTGGCCTTGATTCGACGGCTGAGGAGCTTCACTGGTTCGACAGGATACTTTCGCAGGGAGAACTGGGCAGGGAACAGCTCAATCGTCTTGGCAGGCTGCTTGATGACAAATCAATTGCCCATTTGCAGAAGGTTGTTTACCTCCACCACCACCCATTCGACTTCAAGCCGGGCATGCGGCTTAAGGACAGTGATGACCTGAAACCTATAATTGAGAACAGGATTGAAATGATCCTTTTCGGCCATTATCATGCTGACCCTTCAAGCCCCGGAAAGACCTACCACGGCAAATGGGGGATCAGGAGATGCTATAACGCAGGCTCCTCAACACATAAAAACGACAGTGTTGGGTTTCACAGGGTCATCGACCTTGAGTTCGATGATCCGGCGATGGATTATGATGGCGGCTTTATATAAAGGCGCAGGGCGCAGGGCGCAGGGGAAAGCAGCTTTCCGCTATTTATTATAAGGTTCTATGACTTTTTTCAGAAGGGCTATTGTTGCTTTTATACCCTCATCCTCATTCAGTTTTGTGCCTTCATATTCGACATCGATATATCCTTTGAAACCTGAATCTGCAATTATCTTCATCATTTTCTCATAATCGATCTGCGTCTCATTGCCGTTTGCATCAAAATCGTGCGTTTTTGCACTGACACCCTTTGCAAATGGCATAAGTTCGGTTACACCCTTGTAACGGTCATATTCATAGAAATTGCCAAGATCAGGCAGCGTACCGCAGTTGGGCTTGTTTACAGATTTCATTATTTCGGCAAGCCATTTACCATAAGAAGAATTGCCGCCGTGGTTTTCAACAATTACATTGATACCATAGTCAGCGGCGTAATTAGAAAGCTTTGTCAGGGCATCAATAGCTGCAGCCTGCATTTGTCCCATCGTACCTCTTCCGCCTGCATTGACCCTTATCGAATGGCAGCCGAGGAATTTAGCAGCCTTCACCCATTTATAGTGGTTTTCCACTGCCTTATTGCGGGCTGCAGCCGATGTATCAGCAAGGTTGCCTTCGCCGTCGACCATGATGAGCAGGCTTTTAACTCCATACTTCTCACATTCATTCTTAAGCTGGGTAAGATACTGTGTATCCTCAGCCTTATCCTTGAAAAATTGGTTGACATATTCAACTGCATCAAGTCCATAGGTTTCCTTTGCAATTCTCGGAAAATCCATATTGGTTATAGTCTTCTTGAAGAGGCTCTTGTTAAGGGACCACTCGGCAAGCGAAATCTTAAAACGTGGTTCCTGGGCCGATGAGGCTAATGTTACTGCAAGCAGTAAGATAAGGAATGAGTAACGGGTTTTCATGGTAAGTGGTTTAATTTTTAATTATCAAATTTAATTAAAATGTTATGATATATAATGTTAAAGAATATTAAACCCCGGCCATGCATCGGATATTCTTTTACACCCCATACGAAGAAATAAGATAAGACCGGTCAGTTCGGAAGCGATCTTACCGTTCACGAACTTAGTAATTGCAAAATTGTTATTTTTATACAATTATGTACCTGCAGAAAGCAATTAAAGATTTGAATGATAATGGCGTCCGGAAGTAATCGGAAATCGATTTTATTTATCTTCTTTTTCGCATTTTGTTCCGTCAATGCCTTTGCTGAAACGGGCCTTGGTCCGGAACAGGAAAAAAGGCCGGGTGATCAGGATATGCTTAACGGGAGGATATGGCACAACAAATATCAGAAAGTATTCGGCCACCAGTTCTTCCTTACAAATTCATTCCTGATAGGTTCAGTCACTATGAACGGCCGGAAATACAACAATCTCGACCTTCTGTACGACATTGCAGATGACGAACTTATTCTTAAGTCTGAGTCATATCCGGTAATTATTCTGAACAAGGAAATGGTCGACAGCTTCACACTCCGGAATGGCGAAAAGGTTTATAAAATAATAAATAAAAGGACAGATACAAATGCCATCCATGGAGGTTATATCAATGTCCTTTATGAGGGTCCTTCGGCTTTTTACGTAAAATATACAAAAAGAATCCAGCCGCTTGCCGTTGATGGCCGCTCCGATCTCTTCTATCAGGAAACAAGGATGTTCGTAAAGCATCATACAGAAATGGTTCGTGTGGAAAGTAAAAAGGACCTGCTTAACCTCCTGAAGGATAAAAAGAAAGAAATCAGGGGCTTTATAAGCAATAACAGGACAAATGGATACAGGTTGTCTGTGAAAGAGCCTGAAACTTTTTTACCCTTATTAAAATATTACGACAGCCTTAAAAACGAATAAATGCGATTCAGATCCGCCGTAGTTGCAATACTTGTTCTGATAGCTGCCTCTGCTGCTGCCCAGGAGAATTATATCATCGACTGGGATTACAGCGGTGAGCAGTTTGAGTCGTTTGTTCAGAAAGCCGAAGCCGCCCATAATATTAAGTTCTTCTATGAAAAAGGCTGGATAAATGACATTGTCCTGGGTGACTATCCTGGAAAGAAAGTGCTTGGAGAGATCCTCGACTCCTTGTTCGCTGAAAAAGATATTTACTGGTATGAATTCAGAAAGGGCAGCATAATATTAACAAAATCATACGTAATTAAACTTGCGGGAGAGGCACCGGGCGGAGGCGGGAAATATATTCCCGGGCCTGATCGCTTACCGGGAACCGGAAGTGTTGTTAGTCAGGGCAACCTCGTAACTGTAATTGGAAATCCTGCAGGCAGGGATATTCCCGGAGATGTAATGTTGTCAGGCTATATAACTAATGAGGACACCAGGGAACCTGTTGCAGGAGCGACAATCTATATAGCCGGACTTTCATCAGGTACAATTTCCAACCAGTACGGATTTTACAGGCTGATTATCCCAAAGGGATCACACCAGGTCCGGTTTTCATTCGTGGGGATGAAGGAAAAGACGGTAGAACTCAACATTTTTGATCAGGGTGAACTGAATATTGAAATGAAAAATGTGCTTGTTCCCCTTAAAGAAGCTGTCATTACTGCCGAAAAGGATGTAACGGTCCAACGCTTTGAAGTAGGCGTCGAAAAGGTCAATGTAACATCATTTCGTCTCATGCCTACATCTATGGGGGAATCGGATATTGTAAAGAGTATTCTGCTGGTGCCCGGAGTTAATACTATCGGGGAAGGATCGGCAGGGTTCAATGTAAGAGGCGGCTCTGCCGACCAGAACCTCATTCTTCTTTATGGTGCACCCCTTTATAATTCAAATCATTTCTTCGGATTCTTTTCCGCAGTGAATCCTGATATCATCAGGGATGTGACATTGTATAAGGGGGGCATTCCTGGAAGGTTCGGAGGGAGATTATCTTCGGTGCTTGAGATAGTGCCAAGGGAAGGCAACAGAAGAGAATTCGCAGGCAACGCGGGTATAAGCCCGGTAACTGCACATTTTTCGGTTGAAGGTCCGATAAAAAAAGACACTCTCTTTTACCTTCTTACAGGCAGAACAACATATTCCGACTGGATCCTGAGGGCTGTTGAGAATACACAGCTCAATAACAGCAGCGCCTCATTCAATGATCTGAATGCCCGGATAGCATGGGATCCCGGCAGGAAAAACAAGATTGACCTCTCGGCATATTACAGCCATGATGCCTTCAGGCTCAACTCCGATACTTCATACAAATACATGAACAGCATAGTGTCGGCGAGGTGGCGCCATTATTTCACCAGCATGTTTTTTTCCTCTCTGACAGTCAATAACAGTTATTACAAATACAATATTTCAAGCGTCAGGGTTCCCGAAGAAGCCTTCAGCCTGATACACAGCATTAACAGTACAGGATTGAAGGCAGAATTCAACCTTTTCAAAGGAAGAAGCGAATTTAATTTCGGGAGCGAACTTACCCGTTACAATGTTGTACCGGGGAATTACAGGCCGGCAGATGATTCATCTCTTGTTTTGCCAAATTCGATTCAGAACCAGAGAGCAATTGAAGGATCTGTATGGCTTGAGGACAAATATACCCTTACAGATTATCTTTCCCTGAATGCAGGTTTAAGGTTTTCAACATTCTTTGCCCTCGGACCTCAGACAGTGTTTATTTACAATCCTGAATCCTCAAGAAGCCTTTCGTCGGTCATGGATACGGTCTCTTTTAAAAGATCCGGGATTTACAGGAAATATTCAGGCCCCGAAATCAGGCTGTCTGCAAATTTCAGACTTGGCGATTACAGCTCGCTGAAACTTAATTATAACCATACCAGGCAATACCTCCACCAGCTTTCCAATACTACATCCATCGCCCCTACCGATATCTGGAAATTAAGTGATTACTACCTTAAGCCTCAGACAGGGGAGCAATTTGCAGCAGGCTACTACAGGATAATCAACAGGAATAAGGTAGAATTCTCTGCAGAAATTTATTACAAGATCATGGAGAACCTTACAGATTTCAAGGGAGGGACAAATCTTGTCATGAACGAATGTGTTGAACGTGATCTTGTGAATGTCAGGGGAAAAGCTTACGGAATCGAACTGCTGCTTAAAAAGCCGGAGGGAAGGATCCGCTGGAGCGCCGGCTATACCTATTCAAGAGTTCTTCTTAAAAGTACAGGATCTTTCAGGGATGAGATAATCAACTCCGGGAAATGGTTCTCTGCAAGTTTTGACAGGCCCCACGACCTGGTTCTTACTCTTAACTGTATATGGTCGCGGCGCGTCAGTCTTTCTGCTAATTACGATTTCAGTTCCGGTCGTCCGGTTACATACCCCGTAACATCCTACAAGATAGGAGATATTATAATAAACCATTATTCCGACAGGAACAGCTACAGAATCCCGTATTACTCGAGGCTTGATCTTTCCGTAAAGATAAGCGGCACCCTGAAATCGAAGAAAATAGCACAGCCTCACTGGATATTCTCGATTTACAATGTTTTCGGAAGAGATAATGTTTACTCGGCATATTTCAGGAATGTGAATAACACAGTGAGGGGATATTATCTTTCAATATTTTCAAAACCAATTCCATCACTCTCATTCAACTTTGACTTCTGACAATGATAAGACTTTCGGCGATCATATTGATGTTTTACATTCTGTCTCTTGCAGAGGGCTGCACCATCGAATTTGACCCGGAGATCAGGACGGATGAGGAGCTTCTTGTTGTGGAAGGGATGATAACCGACCAGAATAGTGTTAACAGGATAAAGCTGTCCTTATCTACAAGGATCGGAAAACCGGTAGGCACAAACAAAGTGACAGGGGCTGTTGTTACAATAACTGATGAAAATGGGATTGTAACAACGCTCAGGGAATCTCCTGCAGGAACTTATGTCACCGATTCCACGGTTTTCAGAGGCCGGACAGGAGGTCGGTATGCTCTGAACGTAAAAGTAAACGGAAAGAGCTATGAAACCGGATTCGTTGAGATGCTTCCTGTGCCGCCAATAAATTCACTTTATTACGAAAAGGTTGTGATAACGGCTGCAAGAGATTCAAACGATATTGATGAAGGCGCAAGGATATATGTCGATTCCTATGATCCGTCGGGCAAATGTCTCTTCTTCAGATGGGATTATGTCGAAACATGGGAATACCAGATCCCTTACAATGTGGTAAATAAGATCTGCTGGGTCACAGAGCGTTCGGATGAGATCCTTGTTAAAAACACTTCCCTTTACAGCCAGGCAAAGGTTTCAAAATTCCCTGTTCTTTTTGTTTCAAACAAATCCGACAGGCTCAAGGAGACTTACAGCATTCTTGTACGTCAGTATTCGGTAAGCGAAGAAGAATACAATTTCTGGGAAAAGATCAGGAATGTATCCCAGAATGTCGGAAACCTTTATGATGTAACCCCGATGTCAATCCAGGGCAACATACGTTGCTGCGATGATCCTGAGGAAACAGTGCTGGGTTATTTCAGCGTATCTGCAGTTACGGAAAAGAGGCTGTTCATTCATGATACGTTCCTTGGACTGCCGGTTTTTGTAACATACTGTGCCACCGACACACTTCAAGGGGTTCTTCCGGACACCGGCCTTAACAGCGATTACTGGGTGATTGAGGATTTCAGTGATGAAATTCCGCCATTCTGGGTAATCACCACTTTCAAGGAATGTGCCGATTGTTCAACACGGGGGACAAAGGTAAGGCCACCATTCTGGGAAGAATTCTGAGGAAGATAAATGAAAATGATGAAAACTCCTGTAAAAATATTTTCACTTCTGATCATCCTGTCCTTAACGGCCATGCTGAAAGGCCAGCCGATTGAGCAGATCGGGATTCATGCCGACAGGAATAAATACGTTGCAGGGGAAGACCTTTGGTTCAGCATTTACAACACCGATCAGGCAACAGGAAGGCTGACGCCTGTCAGCCTGGTTGCATACGTCGAGCTGATAAGTCCATGGAACACTCCGGTCGTTCAGCTCAGGATAAAGCTGAATGAAGGAAAAGGTGAGGGAACATTTCCCATTCCTGATACAATCAGCTCAGGTGATTACATTATAAGGGCATATACAAACAGGATGAAGAACAATCTTCCTGACGGCTGCACTATGAAAACAATCGGAATTTATAACCCGTTCAAGGCATTATCATATTTAAGAAATGTCAATCCTTCAGATTCATCACGTAATTTTCCGCAAAGAAACATTCATATGGATTATGAGACAGTAAGCATCCTTGCAGATACCGTTTTCGGATACCGTGAAAAGGTTGTAGTAAAAATCCTTGCAGGAAAAGCGGGTCCAGTCACTTCCCGGTTTGCTGATATGAGCGTTTCTGTTGCCCCTTCGTCTGTTTCGGACTCAGGCTTTGAATTCAGTGGGAAAGCCGGTTCTCAGATATCCGCCTTACGGAATGATTATGAGAGCGAAGGCCATTTCCTAACCCTGAGGATAAGGAATGAGGAAGGCGGTACTTCGGGCAGACAGAACCGGTTGTTCATGTCTGTTCAGGGCAAGATTGCCGGATTCAGGTATGCTGAGAAGGATTCTTCGGGTCGCTATACTTTTATAATTCCGGTCGACAGCAGGCAAAGAACTTACATACTTCAGCCGGAGGTTCCGGATAATGAGATGAGGCTTGAGATTGAGCCGTCTTTTTCATTGAAGTTGCCCGGATCGGTGCATTTTAAAGATTCGCTCCATGGAAGGGAAACGGAAATTTTCGAAAATTTAAGTTTCAACCATCAGGTTAACAGGATATATGGAATAACTGCAAGAAGTGAGGAAAAAACAGATGAGCCCGGGAACATACTTAAAAGAAGGTTCTATGGGATCCCGGAGATGGAAATATTCCTCGACGACTATATCAGGCTCCCTGATATGACAGAGGTCTTTTTTGAGCTTGTCCCTGGCATAATTTTAAGAAAGGGTAAAAATGGATATGAAGTGAAGATAACAAATCCGCTTACAGGAACATTCTATGAGGAACCCCCTCTTGTAATGATTGATGGTGTTATACTTAACGACCTTAATGTACTTGTCAGCCTCGACCCTGGGCTTGTCGAGAAGATAGAAGTCGTCAAAACCCCATATCTTACCGGTGATCTGATTCTTCACGGAATTGTCAATGTAATAACAAAATCAGGTGATTTCAGCAAGGTAACCATGCCTGATTATGCTGCAATAGTACCTTACAGGACTGTTGAACCGGCCCGTGATTTTGTCTCTCCTTCATATAACGATGACCATGCAAAGTCGGGACGAAAACCAGATCTCAGAAATACCCTTTACTGGAATCCATCAGTAACGACTGATGCTGACGGAAAGGCTGAATTCGGATTCTGGACACCGGATGTACCGGGTGAATATTCAATAACCATACATGGAATTTCGGGACCGGGAAAAATGATCTCAGCCACCAAATCGTTCATTGTGAAATAAAGCAAAAATCATCTTAATTAAATATCTTTACAGTTCATATTAGATCCATCTAAAGGATATTGACAAAACTCATCTGAATGGATTTCTTACTTGACGGCATCATCCTCATAACATGGAAGCAGATATTGATGTGGATTATCGGAGGCATCCTGATTTATCTTGCCATAGACAGGCAACTTGAGCCTTCGTTGCTGCTCCCCATGGGATTCGGGGCTATCCTTGTAAATCTTCCCTTGTCGGGAGCGCTCGATCAGAACATTCAGGGGATAGGGCAGGTAACCGGGATAATCGACTGGCTGTTCAAAACTGGTATTGAAGCATCGGAAGCAATGCCGCTTCTCCTTTTTATCGGAATTGGGGCAATGATAGATTTCGGTCCCCTCCTGTCAAATCCACGGCTGTTTTTATTTGGCGCTGCTGCCCAGTTTGGCATTTTTGCTACAGTAATTATTGCAACTCTGCTCGGATTCGATCTTAAAGATGCAGCATCGATTGGTATTATAGGTGCAGCCGACGGACCAACCTCAATACTTGTTTCCCAGGTGCTTAAGAGCCAGTATATTGGGCCAATTGCCATCGCGGCGTATTCTTATATGGCTCTGGTGCCTATTATTCAGCCCTTTGCGATAAAGCTCTGCACTACTGAAAAGGAAAGAAAAATAAGAATGAAATATAATCCTGAGAGTGTTTCAAAGCTTACAAGGATCCTTTTCCCGGTAGTGGTTACGATTATAGCAGGTCTCGTTGCACCGGCGTCGATAGCCCTTGTTGGTTTTCTGATGTTCGGGAACCTGATCAGGGAGTGCGGGGTGCTAAGGTCTCTATCGGAAACGGCCCAGAGGGATTTTGTTAATCTTATCACACTTCTCCTTGGCATAACTATTGCAGCCACCATGAAAGCCGAGTCGTTCGTTACCGTGAAAACCATACTTATCATGTGCCTTGGTCTGCTGGCATTTATTTTTGATACAATTGCCGGGGCTACATTTGCCAGAATCCTGAATCTGTTCCTTAAGCAAAAGATAAACCCCATGGTCGGAGCAGCAGGGATATCCGCATTCCCGATGTCGTCGAGGGTCATACAGAGGATGGGACTTGAAGCCGATCCCCAGAATCATCTGCTCATGCACGCTGCAGGAGCCAATGTTTCGGGACAGATAGCTTCTGTCATTGCGGGTGGTGTTATAATCGGACTTGTTCCCGGATTTTTATAGGAGGCTTATCATGAATGAGGATATAATAAGCGCTTTAAAACTAACCGTCATGGGAATGGGGGCCATCTTTACCGTGGTCCTCGTAATCTACCTGGTTGTCAGGCTGATGCTGAAACTTACAGGAGACCGGAAGAAATGAAGCGGTAATGGTTATTCTGATTTATTGATTTTCAGAATAACAACACAACATTTGCATTCCCGATAAATTGATTATCTTTGCGCCCTTATTAACAGGGTGATTTCCAAGTAGCGTTGTCACGCATTTAATCCAGTCTGCATTTGAGTTCATTTCAGCCGGGATAAAAAATCAGTCGCTCCCGGATCTGCACCATAAACAGAATAAATGATACAATTTGAAGAAATGGGATTTACTCCCGGCATCCTTAAAGCTATTAAGGAACTTGGTTTTGAACATCCTATGCCCGTACAGGAGAAGGTTATCCCGATGATGCTGGGCACAGAAAACGATATTATCGCACTCGCACAGACAGGAACCGGAAAGACTGCCGCATTCGGCCTTCCGCTTGTCCTGTCGACCGATCCGGAAATGAATTCGACACAGGCACTTATACTCTGTCCCACAAGGGAACTCTGCATTCAGATCACAGGCGATCTCACCGATTACTCAAAGCATACAGGCGACCTGAGAATTCTGGCAGTATATGGAGGTTCGAGCATCGAGAACCAGATAAGGGAGCTTAAAAAAGGAGTACATATAATAGTAGCAACACCAGGTCGTCTTATCGACCTTATAGGAAGAAGGGCAGCAAGGCTGAACAATGTTCATACTGTCGTTCTTGATGAAGCGGATGAAATGCTCAATATGGGTTTCCTCGACAGTATAAATGAGATCCTTGAGGAAGTTCCGGAAGGAAGAAGAACGCTTCTCTTTTCGGCAACCATGTCGCCTGAAATAGGATCGATCGCCAGAAAATACATGAACAGTCCGTCAGAGATAACTATCGGGACCAAAAACTCCTCAGCTGAAAATGTCAGCCACAATTATTACCTGGTACATGCAAGGGACAAATACAAAGTGCTGAAGCGCATTGCAGATTTTGAACCCGATATTTACGGTATTGTTTTCTGCCGTACCCGCAAAGAAACACAGGAAGTTGCATCGAATCTGATAAACGACGGTTATGATGCCGATGCTCTTCATGGTGATCTGTCCCAATCACAGCGCGACGCGGTGATGCAGAAATTCCGCCAGAAGAACCTCCAGATTCTTGTTGCAACAGATGTGGCTGCACGCGGACTCGATGTCGACGATCTGACACATGTTATTAATTACAGCCTGCCTGACGATCCTGAGATCTATACCCACAGGTCTGGACGAACCGGAAGAGCAGGAAAAACAGGGATATCAATTGCCCTTGTCCATCTTAAGGAAAAGAACAACCTCAACAAAATTGAACGTCTTATTAAGAAGGCATTCAAGCCGCTTCCCATACCCACTGGTACGGAGATCTGCGAAAAACAGCTGTTCAACTGGGCCGCAAAGATTGAAAATGTCACCACCGGCCATAAGGAGATAGAAAAATACATTCCCGGAATCAAGGAAAGGTTTGAAAACCTCGACAGGGAAGAGCTTCTCAGAAGAGTTGTAACCCTTGAGTTCGAAAGGTTCCTCGGCGACTATCGTCATGGCGAGGACCTTATTGCTCCGGTTCCCGAAAAAGCTCTCAGGCAGGAGGGAAGAAACGGTAAAAGATCGCGCGACAATAAGGATGGCGATTATACAAGGTTATTTATAAATCGCGGGAAATCAGATGGTTTTTATCCCGAACAGTTAATAGATCTTATAAACCAGAATACAAGAGGGACAAAAGTACCAATTGGAAGGATAGATCTAATGAAGGATTTTTCATTTTTTGAAGTCGGATCCGACCATGCTGATATGCTTATCAGGGCGCTTCATAATAAGCAATATATGGATAACAGGCTTGTGCTTCAGAAGGCACAGGAAAAAACGGAAAGAAATAACAGAACAAATGAATTCCGTGGAAAAAGGTCTTCTCAACGCCCTGAAAAAAGACGTAGCGACAAAAGACAAAAAGCGGAAAGACACTATTACAATTAAAGACTGTTTTCTCTCAGGTGCTGATGTTAACAGAACTAATTGATCTTTACCGGCCTGATCATATTTTCAGGTGCCAGTATCTGATCGAGTTTTTCCTTTGAAAGAAGGCCCCTCTCGAGGACAAGTGAATAGACGCTCTTTTTATTTTCGAGGGCATCTTTTGCTATGTCATTAAGATCCTGATACCCAATCCATGGTACAAGAGCTGTAATAAGCCCGATGCTGTTCCGGACAAGATCACGGCATCTTTCCTCATTTGCGGTGATCCCTTCTATACATCTGTACCTGAGAGTATTCATCCCGTTAATCAGCATTTCGACCGATTCGAAAATGGAATGAACTATTACAGGTTCAAAAACATTAAGTTCGAGCTGACCTGCTTCAGATGCCATTGTTACTGTAAGGTCATTCCCTATGACTTTGAAGGCTATCTGGTTTACTACCTCCGGGATAACAGGATTGACCTTTCCCGGCATTATTGATGAACCGGGCTGCATGGGAGGCAGGTTTATCTCATTAATACCTGCCCTGGGGCCTGAAGAAAGAAGCCTGAGATCATTGCAAATTTTCGAAAGTTTTACTGCGAGTCGCTTTACAGCAGATGAATACATTACGAAAGCGCCTGTATCCTGTGTGGCCTCTACAAGGTTGGATGAGAGTGACAGTTTAAGGCCTGATATTTTCCGGAGGTATCTTACAACAAGTTCTGCATAGCCCGGAACCGTATTTATGCCTGTTCCGATAGCCGTAGCTCCCATGTTGATCTCGAGGAACAGCTTTGCATTCTGATTAAGCCTTTCAATTTCTTCGGCCAGCGTAACTGCATAAGCTTCAAATTCCTGGCCGAGGGTCATAGGCACAGCATCCTGAAGCTGGGTTCTTCCCATCTTGATTATGTTGGAAAACTCCTCCCCTTTTCTTTTGAATGAATCGACAAGATTTGTCAGAACGGCAACCAGATTACTGTTTGAATTGAACAATGCGATTTTTACTGCTGTCGGATATGCGTCATTTGTAGATTGAGAAAGATTCACATGGTTGTTTGGATGGCAATGCTTGTATTCACCCCTGTTGTATCCGAGTATCCTTAATGCACGGTTTGCTATAACCTCATTGGCATTCATGTTGGTCGATGTTCCGGCCCCTCCCTGTATCATATCCACTGCAAAGTGATTATGAAATTTCCCATACCTGATCTCACGGCATGCCTGGACAATAGCGTCTTTAATCGTCATGTCAAGTAGGCCAAGTCTGAAGTTGGCCTCAGCCGCAGCTTCCTTAACGGTAGCCAGGGCTTCAATAAGTGCCGGAAAAAAGTTCAGGGTAATTCCCGTGATATTGAAATTTTCGACTGCCCTGAGAGTCTGAATGCCATAGTAAGACTCCCATGGAACCTCGCGCTGCCCCAGAAGATCGCTTTCCATGCGCGTCCTTCCTGAAACATATTGTGCCGCAGTATTCATTATTCTGCTGTTTGCATTGCGCATCCTCCTCGATACTATACCTATAATATTTGAAAGTACCTTCAGTGTCGTCCCGGCATTATAACTGAGAAAATCTTTCTTTACATCGAGAAGGATTGCCTTTGTGACAGCCCTGGCAGAGGTCGAATGCAGCGAATCGGGGTCAAGAATGCCCTCGCCCAGAAAATCGCCTTTGCCGAATAGTGCAAGCCTGATCTTTGTTCCATATAGATCGGTCTTGTATAATTCAACCTTACCTTCAAGGATTATAAAGATATCCTCCCTTGGATTATTTTGGCTGAAAAGCATTTCCCCGGGTTGACAATGTTTTTCCTTCATACTCCGGGCCAGTTCCTTAAACTCTTCATCATCCAGATTTTTGAAAAGCTCAATTTCTCGCAGGAATGGAAGGATCATACCTTTTTTCATTTTGTTCTGTGTTATGGTGAAACAAGGATATCTTATTTCATATCTAAGATATTCTGATTTTTTGATTTATTCAGAAAGTGAAATTATAAATGACACAGATTTTCAGATATCATTTTAATATTCATCGTCAGGATGGGGGAAAAAATGAACAACCCCGACAGGCAATTGTTAATTAATTAACAGAACAAAGAAATAACTGAAATGGAATCTGAGAATAAAAAAAACAGTAGAAAAGTAGTTGTGGTCGGAGCCGGAGCCGTTGGCGCAACATACTGTTACTCACTGGCTCAGAGCGGACTGGCCGACGAAATAGTGATCATTGACAGAAATACTGATCTTGCAGAAGGACAGGTCTCTGACCTCGTGCACGGACAACCCTTCTTCCCAACGGTTAGCATTCGCCAGGGATCTTCAAGTGATTATGGTGATGCAAACCTGATTGTAATAACCGCGGGCTCTGCCCAGAAACCCGGAGAGACAAGGCTCGATCTGCTTAAAAAAAATGCTTCAATAGTCGGGGGAATTGCAGAAGATGTTTCAGTAACCAATTCAAAGGGTGTAATGCTTATTGTCACCAATCCTGTTGATGTACTTACCTGGGTTGCACTGAAAAGGTCGGGATGGGAACCAGGCCGGGTTATTGGTTCCGGAACAGTTCTCGACAGCGCCCGCTTCAGGCATTTCATAGCCGGGCATTGCGATGTTGATGTCCATAATGTTCATGCATATATACTTGGAGAACATGGCGACAGTGAAGTGGCGGCATGGTCGATGACTCATGTAGGCGGTATCCCCATCGACAGGTATTGTCCGCTCTGCGGAGGATGCCCAGGGTGGAAGGAAGAGAGGAAAAGCATAGAACAGAAAGTCAGGGAGTCGGCATACCATATAATTAATGCCAAGGGATCGACACATTTTGCTGTAGGCCTTGCCCTTGTAAAAATCACTGAATCAATATTGAGGCGACAGAATTCCGTTCTGACTGTCTCAACCCTGCTGCAGGGCGAATACGGGATCAGTGATGTTTGTTTAAGTCTTCCCGCTGTTGTGTCCGATACTGGAATTGTCAGGGTGGTTGATGGACCTCTGTCGGAAAATGAAAAAGAGCTGTTGCGACACTCGGCAAGCGTCCTAAAGGAATCGATTGCATCTTTGAACGTACAGGTGTGATGCCTGAAAAGACCAGGATGATGTGATCAGCTGTACCGGGCAATCTTCACATTTCATATTTTCTGACAATTCTCATTGCTGCTTCAGCAATTGCTTTGTCAGTAAGTCTCCCGTGATATTTTTCAGTCACATCGAACAATTCCTTTATCAGGTCCTGTTTCAGAGAATATTCATTTGCCTTGTCAAAAGGAGAATCACCCGGCACCCATTCACCTTTCCAGTTTATATGCCCTTCACCCGAATTTGCTGCCATAGATGTAATATTTTACCCGGAAGCTTTATTACCGGCTTCCGCCCATGAAAGTTACAAAATTAAAATATGAGTCAGGTTAAGGTATTTAACGGTTGCAGTAATTATCTTTAGTCATTATTTTACCGTAAAATCCAGATTGCACTTAATTTTTAAATTAATCACTCAGCGGGATTCTCTTACCTGTTTCTACTATTCCCCTGCACTATGAACGAAGAAACAATAATCAGAAAAACAGCAGATTACATCAGAGAAAAGTTATCCGGCGAGGGTTCGGGCCACGACTGGTGGCATGTTTACCGGGTATGGAAAAATGCCGTTCATATTGCCTCGAAAGAAAATGCTGAACTTTTTACCGTTCAGCTTGCAGCATTACTCCATGATATATCAGACTGGAAATTTAATGACGGCGATTGTGATGCCGGCCCGCGGCTGGCAAGGGAATGGCTTGAAAAAATGAATGTTGAAGAAGCTGTTGTTGCTCATGTCTGCGAAATCATTAAAGACATCTCTTTCAAGGGTGCAGGAGTAAAGACGCCAATACGGACTAAGGAGGGCATGGTTGTTCAGGATGCAGACAGACTTGACGCAATAGGCGCAATCGGAATCGCCAGAACCTTTGCTTATGGAGGTTATAAGAAAAGGGAAATCCACAATCCCGAAACCAGTCCGGAGTTACATGATACATTTGAAAAATACAAAAACGGGACTGGCCCGGTAATAAATCATTTTTACGAAAAACTGCTTCTCCTGAAGGACCTTATGAATACCACTACAGCAAAAAAGATGGCAGAAGGAAGACATAAGTACATGGAACAATTCCTGGAAAGGTTCTATAAGGAATGGGATGGTAAATTATGAATCCGGGTAAAATCTGCAGGTGCAGATTTCCTTGCATTCCGGGTGGAACCCTTGTTATGGTTGTTGACTGAAAATCCCTTTTACCACGATCCCGGGTCACTGGGACCAAGCTTTTCACAAACGGACTCCAGGGAATTTCAAAATATCCCGAATATCCACAAAATTGAGTAAGCGGCAGCCAGAATGATCACATAAAAAAAAGAGTATAGAAATCCCCTGTAAAACTCAATATTCCCTCTGAGTTTACTTGTTGTCATAAAATGAAGGGTCAGAATTGCAAGTATTATGATATCAATACCTATTACATAGGAGAAATAGTCCATTATCGAAAAAACCCTGACAAAAAGTTTTGAAAACGATGAATAAATCAGAGCATGGGTTAAAAGATAGCTTAAATAATAAAGAATTACTGAGGATATTATTGTAATCAGCAACACCAGATATCGAGGCTTCCAACTGAATTTTGTCATAGGTCTTTAATCGCGATGGCTATTCTGAGACGAAATTCAGGTACTCACTTGTATAAATCTTCACTCCCATTCCTTTCATTTCCTTTTTGAGAATTTCAAAAGTCTCAGCATTAAGGGGACGTGAAGCATCTTCAACAAGTGTAGCTGAAAATCCTTCCATAACGGCATCTCTTATAGTGAAATAGACACATATATCTGAGGCAAGGCCGCAAAAATGAACATCGGAGATACCTTTATCCCTAAGATATCCTGCCAGACCAGTTGATATCAGGTGCCGGTTGTCATAAAATCCGCTGTAGCTGTCGACCTGAGGATCCATGCCTTTGCGAAAGATCGCTGCAAGCTTCCTGGTCTCAAGGTCCGGATGGAACATCGCTCCTTCAGTTCCCTGGACACAATGGTCAGGCCACAGGACCTGATTTGATCCGGCAAGTTCGATATTATCAAAAGGCTTTTTCCCCGGGTGTTTCGATGCAAAGCTTATATGATCCTGAGGATGCCAGTCCTGGGTTGCCACAACCAGGTCATAATATGGCTGGATCTTATTTATGACCGGCACTATCGACTGGCCATCAGGCACTCCCAAAGAGCCGTAAGGCATGAAATCGTTCTGAACATCAATTATAACCAGGGCATTCATATCATTGTTTTTTAAACTCTTCTATCAGCCTGTCGCGCTCATTCCGCAGTTTTTCACTCAGTCCTACCTTGTAGACATGCGGATTGTTGAAACGCTTGTATTCTCCAGGTAAAAGATCGAGGCGGGCTTTACTGTAATCCTTTATTTGGTCTAAAGTCCGGGAGCCGCTCAGACGTTTTCCCCCTTCCATCACTTTGTTAAGCAAGGGTTCCTTCTTATTGTTCCCTGTCAACATCGTTTTGGCCGGGAAAAGAGGATGGTAAATAATATCGACATCCTGCTCATGTGCAAGAGTTATTGCGTCGGCTCCGGTAAAACTCCCGTCATTTTCGAGTATCCTGAATACCTGCTTCCTGTGAGGTAAAGTAATCTTGGTCACGTTCTCCGACAGTTTAATACGGGGTTTCCCATCAGCAAATGCCAGTTTATAAACACCGTCAAGGGCAGCATCAGGATAACCTGTGACAAGGCTTGTTCCGACGCCAAAAATATCAATTGGTGCCTGCTGTTCCAGAAGACTCTGGATGATATATTCATCCAGCTGGTTTGATACAGCTATTTTCACATAACCAAGACCAGCATTGTTAAGCATCTCGCGGCTCTTTTTGGACAAATAGGCAAGGTCACCGCTGTCAAGCCTGATGCCTTTCAGCCTGTGACCTTTTTCTTCCATCCTCTTTGCCGTAATGATTGCATTTGGAAGGCCGCTGTTAAGCGTATCATAAGTATCAACAAGCAAAACACATTCATCTGGATGTACCTTGGCAAAATGTTCAAATGCTGCAAGCTCACTGTCGAAGCTTTCAATAAATGAGTGTGCCATGGTTCCCGAAACAGGAATGTCAAAATCGCGTCCTGCAGCAACATTGCTGGTTGCATTAAATCCCCCGATAACTGCTGCCCTGCTTGCATAATAACCTCCGGGGCCCTGTGCCCTCCGCAACCCAAAATCAATGAGAGTCCGTTCCCCGGCAGCAAGTCGCATGCGGCTGGCCTTTGTCGCAATCAACGACTGAAAATTCAGCAGGTTTAAAAGTATAGTCTCTATGATCTGGGCTTCTATGATATTCGCTTCAACCTGCAGAACGGGACGTACCGGAAAAACAAGATCACCTTCACTGGCAGAATAAATGTTGCCGGTGAACCGGAATTTCTCAAGGAAACTGATAAAGCCGGGATGAAAACGTTTTTCCTTGAGAAATTCAATATCATTTTTAACAAATCGCAAGTTTTCAAGAATATCGAGCAGAACCTCAAGCCCTGCAAAAACTACATAGCCACCGCTGAACGGAAGTTTCCTGAAAAAATAATCAAAGACGGTAATGTTATCCTTCTGCCCGTTCATATAATATGCCTGGGCCATTGTCAACTGATATTGATCAGTATATAAACCTGTGAAATTGAACATTGGAAATCGAAAATTACATTGCAAAATGATGGTGTAATATTAACAATTTATTGCTCAGGATTGTTGCACTCCAGGCTTATGGTGACATTTTATAGGATCAGCTTGGTATAAAGTCAGTTGCTATCAATAAAGATCCGGTTGTTTGATAAGGGTGGTCAGTGTCAGCATTAATCCTGACCATATAAATCCATGTAATTGATAATCGCGGACATAAACATTTAAAGATTATCTTTGGTAAAAACCGGGAATATGGCGCTTTCTTTAAAGGGTCTTCTGTACCGGATCTTTATTGATCCTCTTACCATGCCAATAAGGCAGGGCATAAATTCATTGATCCGGCCCGGAGACAATGTCCTGGATGTCGCATGCGGGACAGGAGCATTGTCGCTGAGTCTGGCTGCCGGATCCAGACTTGTCACAGGCATTGATCTTTCAGAAGATATGATAGTTACAGCCAGACAGGCAGCAAAAAGGATGAATATGGGGAACACTTCATTTAAGGTTCTTGATGCAACAGATCTCTCCCGTTATTCTGATAGCAGCTTCGATGCCGCAGTGACTTCACTATCAATGCACCAGTTTGACCACAAAACTGCCTTAAGAGTTCTGTCGGAAATGAAACGAGTCGCAAAACGGATAGTAATTGCGGATTATAACTGCCCAATAGGTCACGGACCGGCAGGATTGCTTGCATGGATGATAGAGTGGATTGCAGGGGGAGAACATTACAGAAATTTCAGGTTGTACATGAAATCCGGGGGATTGAAAAGTCTTGCAGGAGAGGCCGGGCTGAAAATTTCAGGAATTAAAATAAGAGGGCAAGGTGTATTTGCAATAATGTGGCTGACCGCAAGTGAAACAAATGATTCAATAGCCAACTGATGATCATACTGAGGCGAATTTAGGATCCCGAAATACATGGAGTAAGGTGTTGCCGGCTTAAATGATGCCATTCAGATCATTAAAGTCATTCAGGCCCGGTATTAAATATGATGATCCAGTAATACTTTACTGCAATGTCGACAATGCCTCGAATATCCCATTAGCCCAGAACCTTCCAAGCACTTCGGCTCCTTTCCTGTTTGGATGAAGATAGAATGTCCCTGCATTGCCCGATTCAGGGATAAGGTCAGTAAGGTAGTTCTCCCTGAAATAGTCAAATGCCGTTGTGTCTCCCATAAGCACCTCTCCGGGATTTGACAGTGCATATTCGGTGACAAGTGTCTTTAGTTCAGGGAAATAGGATTGCAGCCGTTCAAGCCCTGCTTTCAGATATCTCGAACGATTATAAGTAGTGGGACTATACCAAATCGGTTGCTGATAAATGACCTTACATCCCGGAAACTCTAAGAGAAGCTTGTCAGTGATCGCTTTAATATTGAAATGATATTCTTCAGGATAAAGAGGTGATCCCTTTGGTCCTTCTTCTGCACTGTCGTTGGTGCCGAGCATTATTGAAAAAACAAGCAGCCGGCTGTTGTCGGTATGAAATTCCTTAACTGCCGAGATGGCTTTTGATAGTTCGCCATCAGGTGTAGGGAGGAAGTTGACTGTTGTATAGCCGCTCTTCCCTCGGTTAAGGAACCTGGCCGACTCCACACCCTGTAAAGTTCGTATATATTTGGTTGCAAAGGCAGGAGGAGCATTTTCATCAGGATTATCAAGTTGTACACCCTGGGTAATGCTGTTGCCAATATAGACTATGTCGAGATTATACGTTGGCTTCTGACCATTGGAAGGACTAAACAGAAAAAAAGCCAATACAGCTAAAAAGAAAGAGGTTGACTTATTCATGGTTAAACGTCTTTACCTAAACAAACCGAAAGATAACGGATTTAGTGCACGATAAAAAATACAATTAAATATTGAGGCAGAAAGAATAATATTTTCCTAGAGCAGCATCCGCAAGGTGGTTGTGTTCAACACCTCCCTCATCAATGCTGTGGGAAGCAGGTCCACAAAAGGTGTCCAGGTCATGAAACCGAAGGCAGGCAGTTCGATGATAAAGGTAAAAGACTGGAAAACGCAAAACTGGCTGATCCTGAATATTACCGAAAGGGTGAATCGCTTAATGCCATCGGATTTTATCTTAAGCCCGGGGATGAAGTCTGATTCCCTCTCCGGTGGATGTTACTGTTTTGGAGGATATTGTCATGTGAAATCCAAAGGCCGATCATTTAAAATAAACCTACATTAAAATATAATATATCAGGAATTTATGATGGAAGGCTGAAATCCGGACAGATTTCAGAAGCGACAATGTTACTGCTGGAATTTATGAAAAGTACAATTTCACTTGCAACCTGTTCTTTATCATTCATAAGTACCTGAAAATTCCTTCAATGATCTCCAGTCCCACGTTTCTTCCGGTTCCGGAATAAACTTGTTCTCCTGATTTATTGAACAGCTGAAGTTGCACTTCAGAGTCGATGCTTTCCTTTATTCTTCGCGACATTTCACCTGCCACAGGGGCAGCCAGATCACAAAACGATTTTTTAACAACCCTGACCTTTAGTTTGCTAATGTTGTTTCTTAAAGTGATTTCCAGTAATTCATTATCGTTCCTGACCTCTGAAAAAGATGATCCGTTATAGGTACTGAACAGATAGAATTTTCTATTGATAAACAGAAAAGAGATCAGTCCGACAAAATACCTTCCCATCCATGGGATCTTGGCTATTGAAAGCATGAACGAAACATCATGTTCTTCAAAATTATTGCTTTGAATCCATATCCAGGCTTCCGGAAATGAAGTTCCCCAGTCCTTTTCAATATATCCTTTCCCTCCGTTAAAATCAGTGAGCTTCCCGTTGATTGACATTTCGCCTCTCAGATCATGGTTTACAGAAACAACGCCATGATTACACTCCATGAAAGGGACAAATGAGTACCATCCCATAATTCCTGGAGAAAACAGACTCTGAGGATAGCGTACTCCATTGTCAAAGTAAATTTTGCCGGTCAATTTGGTTTTTTCTGCTGTGACATCCAGGATCATCTTCCTTTCTGTAAACTCTGATGAACCGATTTTTACGTAAAAATGGTTCGTCCTGAAACTGAATTGATCGATCGGGTACCTTGCATAGTCTGTGTAACCTTCAGATCCATCCATTATCTGGATGAAAGCATGAGGATCATTTTCAACAAGCGAGATTCCGGGAATTATTGAAAAGGTATGGGAGAGATCCCTGTTAACCTGTTTAAAATACCAGCCTTCGAAATAGTTCTTTTTCTTCAGGTTTCCCTGGAAAACTGAGGGTTTATATAATCGCAGACTCATTTATGCAATCTATATAAAAGGTTTAACAAAACTCCGGCAAATATTGTTTATATTGAGGTATCTGAAAAACATGAAGGACATTGCAACCTTGTTAATTTCAGGATTAAATTCAGCTAAAGCTAGTTTATGAGGGTACTTCTTACCGGGGCTACAGGTTATATCGGGCAGAGATTAATTCCTGTCCTGCTCCACAATGGCCATGAGGTCATCTGCTGCGTTCGGGACAAAGCCAGGTTTAACAGCGAAAAGTTCAGATCCGGAGCTTTATCAGTAATTGAGACTGATTTTTTAAAACCGTCAACTCTTGATCAGATCCCTTGTGACATTGATGCTGCATTTTATCTTATCCATTCAATGTCAGCAACAAAAGGAGATTTTGAAATTATGGAAGAGGAAACAGCTGTCAGTTTCAGGGAGAGTATTCAGCAAACAACGGCCATGCAGGTAATTTATCTTAGCGGTATTGTGAATGAGGAAAAGCTTTCAAAACACCTTGCAAGCCGAAGGAATGTTGAAGAAATCCTAAGATCGGGAACTTATTCGCTCACCACCCTGAGGGCCGGAATAATAATAGGATCAGGAAGTGCCTCATTCGAAATAATACGTGACCTTGTTGAAAAGCTTCCCATAATGGTTGCCCCGAAATGGCTAAATACCCGTTCTCAGCCAATTGCAATAAGGAACGTAATTGAATTTCTGTCAGGAGTATTGCTCAATGAAAATACATTTGATAAAAGCTATGATATCGGTGGCCCTGATATTCTTACGTATAAGCAAATGCTTTTGTCTTTTGCAAAAGTCAGAGGTCTTAAACGCCATATACTGACTGTCCCGGTTATGACACCAAAATTATCCTCATACTGGCTCTATTTTATAACTTCTACTTCATATCGTCTTGCTCAGAACCTTGTTGACAGTATGAAAGTCGAAGTGATCTGCAGGGAGAATGATCTCAGCAAATTGCTTTCTGTCAATCCGGTAAACTATGAAGATGCCATCAGGGAAGCTTTTGTAAGGATTGAGCTGAACCAGGTCCCTTCAAGCTGGAAGGATGCCCTTTCATCCCGGACCCTGAATTCGGGGATTGCCAGATATGCGGAAGTTCCGGTACACGGATGTTATAAAGATTACAGGAAACTGAAGGTTGCCAATGCAGAAAAATCATTGGAAAAAATATGGGGAATTGGCGGGACAACAGGCTGGTATTATGGTAACTGGCTGTGGGGAGTACGCGGATTCATTGACAAGCTTTTCGGAGGCGTGGGATTAAGGAGAGGCCGGAAAAACCAGGACGACATTTCGCCTGGGGAATCACTTGATTTCTGGAGGGTGCTTGTCGCCGACAGATGTGAAAGGAGATTGCTGCTTTTTGCTGAGATGAAACTACCTGGAGAAGCCTGGCTGGAATTCAGAATCGACAGTGAAAACATACTTCACCAGACTGCAACTTTCAGGCCGCTGGGATTATGGGGCCGGTTATACTGGTACAGTGTAATGCCGTTCCATGCGTTTATTTTCAGGGGATTGATAAGAAAGATAGCCCGAAATGGTCTTTGAGGCAGCCCTTTTTAAAAATATGCTTCTGCTTTGTCTTGCCCTCTGCTAATATGCCTTCCCCCTGACAAACGTGAGATGGTTTGCAACAAATCTGATATCACTCCAGGTAACCCTGTCGCCAAGAGCCTCTTTTACCGGTCCCATTTTAAGATCATCCATAGCCTCAAACCTGGTGGAAATAAGTTCAATGATCTCACCTGATACCAATTTCCCGACCGGAATATCACCAGTCCGCACATAATGCGACAAATGTCCTTCAATGGTCGCAATGCTGAGATTTCTTTCCTTTGCTATCTGAGGTATTGTCAGGCCCTGACTGAAAAGACCGAAGGTGATCTTTTTCGTATCCTCCCTTTCCTTCTTTGGCTTTTTCTTCTCAGCGACAGGAATTTCAGGTGCTTCAATATTCTCCTCACTGCAATATGAAGTGATAAGGTCAAGAAGTTCTTCACCGTATTTTTCTGTTTTTTTTGTGCCCATGCCTTTCACCTGCTTAAGGGCACGTAGTGACTGAGGCAGAAAATTCACCAGCGTGACCATTGTCTTCTGGGGCAGTATCATGTAATGTGGAAGACCGGATTCGTCTGCTTTCCTGTTCCGCCATTCCCTCAACCGTCTTAATAACACCGGATTACTGACAATGCCCGAAGTATCTTCAACTGAACCGGATGAACGCTGTTTGACAGGTAGCAGCTCTATTGCCGATTTTGCCCTTGCATCCAGGTATTTAACAATGTTAAAACCCGACCTGGATTCATTAAGACAGGCAAGCATGGTTGCACCCTCCTTTCTTACCCGTTCCAGAGCCTCGTTCACTGATTTCCTCACGGTTTTATTATCTGTTTCGACAGCAAATCCGTTCAGGATTCCTTTCAGATCAGCTTCAAGCTTATCCGAAAAATAGGCCGCAGCTTTCTTCAACCGCTCCTGAAGGGCAACGTTGGTTTCAACGTTGGGATCGCGGCTCAGAAGAATTTTCATCTGAACCTGAAATTTTTCCGAGACTTCAATAAGGTCTGTTCTGACTGATGATAAAATATCAGCCAGTTGTTCACCAGGATTCCCTATTATGGCTTCATCATGCTCCCTTACTGTTTTTATACAATAATTGAGATAGTTTGAAAGGGGATTAAAATCAAAGAGTTCATAAAGCAACTGCCTCTGGTATGCCTTTTTTGACTCATCAAGCTGGATTCTGTCGGCCTGTTTCTGAAGGGAATTGCCGACAAATCCTGAAATAACGGGATTATCCCTGAAGCACCGGCTGTTGATCGGACTGCTTAATACGAGTCCGTCAAGTGACCGGCAACGGCTCAGAGCCACATACACCTGTCCGTGCGCAAAGGCTGCAGCGGCGTCTATAACAGCCCTGTCGAAAGTAAGTCCCTGACTCTTATGTATTGTTATTGCCCAGGCCAGTTTGAGAGGATATTGGGTAAATGTTCCGATTACTGTCTCTTCAATCTCTTTGGTCGCTTCATTAAGTGAATATTTCATGTTTTGCCATTCCGCCTTCCCAACCCTGATATTGCTTTCATCGTCCGGGCATTTTACAACGATCACGTCGTCTTCAAACGAAATGACCTTCCCGATTTTCCCATTGAAGAAAAGCTTGTCGCCCGACAAATCATTCTTTACGAACATTACCTGAGCGCCTTCTTTAAGTACCAGTTCAACAGCGTTAGGGTATGAGAGTTCCGGAAAATCATCTTTGATAACTGCTGTAAATGAATGAGTTCTTCCGGGAAGCCCTTCAAGCTTTAAATCATTTATTGCCTGTGCCTGATTGTTGTGGGTTGTAAGAGTAATATATCCACCTACGGAATCAGGGTCAAAATCGGGGATATATCTTTTATTCAGCTGATTGAGTGTCTCCTGATCAATATTATTGTCGCGAATCTTATTTAGCAGGTCGATAAAGGTTTTGTCGGTCTGCCGGAAAACATGTCTCAGTTCAATTGTTACATAATCGATGCTGCCGAGAGCTTTGCTCTCGAAGAAAAAACAGGAATCATAATATTTGCATAGTATTTCCCTGTCTTCGTCCCTGACAACGGGGGCAAGCTGTTGAAGATCGCCTATCATGAGTAACTGAACACCGCCGAAAGGCAGAAAGCGGTTTTTGTATCTTCGCAGCGCCGAATCGACAGCGTCGAGGGTATCAGCTCTGACCATGCTGATTTCATCGATAACAAGCAGGTCGAGACTTCTGATGATGTTGATCTTTTCCCGGCTCATTTTATAACCAGGAGGATCATTCGCGGCAGGAAGGCTGGTGCGGTTGTTTTCCGGAAGGTAAAATCCGGGAACATAAGGGTGAAACGGGAGTTGAAAGAAAGAATGGATTGTCACGCCTCCGGCATTTATTGCCGCAACGCCGGTCGGAGCGACTACAATCATCCTTTTCGGGGAGTTCTTTCTGAGGTCTTTCAGGAATGTGGTTTTCCCGGTCCCCGCTTTGCCGGTAAGGAAAATACTTCGGTTTGTATATTGTACAAAATCCCTGGCTAAGATAATATCCTGGTTTGTGGCAGTTTCCATGTTTAAAAATCTTTTACCAGCAGCGAGATATCAGACTCAAAGTTACAAAAGTCTGGCAAATTAAAATGAAAATTTAAATTTTCAATCGCATGAATTAAGCAGCCATCTGCATCATTTAATTGTGATAATACTGACCGTCCGAAGGGGTTCTTTCAGAATGAGGATTCACGTCAAATGCCGGCAATCCGTTCATATCGTATGCCAGTCCCTTTTCATTAACTCCCTGCTGCGGGTTATCGGGTGTTCCGATCCAAATAACTCCGTATTTGGATGAGTCTCCACGTTCAACCCAATAATAGCTGTCAGGATTGATATAGTCATCATTACCTCCGAAATATGCTCTGTCTCCTTTAAAAGCAGCAATAACCGTGCATCCGTTAAGCCTTCCATATTAAACGGGGCATCATTTGAATATTAAATTTCCCCTTAAACATTTCTTCTATATCCAATTGATCCTTTTGTAATTACTATCAGAATAATTGCAAAAAAGAAGTAACATATCGTTTTAATAACAGTGAATTCATCAGCAACGTTGACAAGGACCTTTGTTTCCATCGGGAAGTATCTGAAAACGACATTTGTTCCTGCATGAAGAAGCATGACGGGAATAATGCTTTTACGGGAACTGTAGTAGAGCCAGGTCAGGATCACTGATAATGGGATACAATATATCAGCAGCCATAAAAAAGGCTGGTTATTGCCTCCCCAGCCTTCAAAAAAATACATAGGGAGATGCCATACAGCCCATCCAATACCGACAATGACACATACGATCAAAGGATGGAAACGTTCCATCAGGACCGGAGTAATATAACCTCTCCAGCCTGGTTCTTCATTACCGCCAGTCAGCAACGTTGTTGATATAAGATAAACAAAATAAATAAGCCAGTCCGGGCCGGGGGAAATGCCTGATTTGCCTCCGAGGCCCAGATAAATAATATGATGTACGCCGGCAATCAGGAAGGGAAAAATTATTCCTCCAAGCAAAAACCATTTGACCTTAATCCTGAAATTGAAAGTGGTTTTGAACCAGCTCCTGAGCCCGTCTCCTCCTGCCCTTTTCTGCATAATTATAGCTGCAACGAAAGGACCAAAGGCGCCGATAATGGAGGTAATGATTCTAAAATTTTCAGGAAGGAACAGTTTCCCTATACTCCAGACAGGCCAGCTGATGAGACAGGAAAGGACGAAATAGAACCACCAGTAATTACTCATAGGAATTTGCTATAAAATGTTCAATACATAACAAAATGAACTTTTATACTAATTTCCTAAAACTCCTGGATATTAACCAGATATAATTTACAAAATGTATTTCGGACTTTACCCGGTGCATGTTAAAGAGAACCGCTGACATACAAGCAGTATCCTGCAAATGGCCTTAGAATTAATTGCTTAGTTTTTTAATGATTTTTTGGTATCTTTGCAGCCAGATCCAGCTTACAGATCCTGAGCATTTATTCTGATCATTCATCCGGTTAGTCAATCTTTGGATGTAACATTTTTATCTGCTGGCAGTTGCACTATTCAATACCAATACAAAATTAAAATATGGGAAGATCTCAGGAAACGTTGGGCAAAAAAGAAGTAAGAACCAAGAAAGAGAAAAAGAGGAAAGAAAAGGAGAAAAAACGGGCACAGAAAAAAACTGAAGGAAGAAAAACCAGTTTTGAAGACATGATAGCTTATGTGGATGAATTTGGAAAAATAAGCTCAACACCTCCCGATCCCGATAAAAAAACAACTGTTTCTGCTGAAAGCATCGATCTGGATATGGCTAAAAACAGGCCAGCAAGAGATGAAAATCCTGAAAAAAAGGGTATTGTTACTTTTTACAATGCATCGAAAGGCTTTGGTTTTATACGGGATCTTGAATCAGATCAGAAGGTGTTCGTACACGCCAATAATTTGCTTGAACCTGTAAAGGAGGACAATATTGTTATCTTTGAAACAGGCAGAGGCCCCAAAGGGCTTACTGCACTAAAAGTCAGACTTTTCAGAGAATAGGAAGATCATTATTTAATCCTCTTTGAAGCAATCCTGAATAAGTATTTGTTTTTTGCTTCCTCTATATCTGCATCAACTGCAACATAAATTTTCGTCCTGTGATCAATAACAACCTCCTTCAACTTTGAGAGATCAGGTGATTTAAAGACATTTTGTTTTTTCTCGAACATAATTTTTTTATTTTTTAAAAAAGAGGCTGTATCAAAAGAGCCATTTCTGATTTTCTTTCGTTTGTTCCTGCTTCCTTACTATGTTCCCCAGTATCCGGGGCAAAATCTGACGCAGGCACTGAAAGAACTTTTGATACAACCTCTAAAAGTTTAAATAGTTTTAATCGGTAAACTATGCCAGTTTAACATTTACTGCATTTAATCCTTTTTTACCCATTTCCAGATCAAAAGTAACCTCATCATTTTCCCTGATGCTGTCCTTCAATCCCGATGAATGCACAAAATAATCTTTCTGTGTATTCTCTTCCTTGATAAATCCGAATCCTTTTGATTCATTAAAAAACTTAACTGTTCCTTTACTCATAATATGTTTTTATAAAATTTGGCACAAGATAGACTTTAATATTGGTTTATTAAGTTTATTTTCAATAAATTAATAATATTCGTCAAATATATGTTCCGGGTAAGGCCTGTTGCCTCCGCGGATGAAGGCAGCAATTTGTCGCAGTTTTTCAATTATGGCTGCTGGTATCTGCTGATTACCAGCAAATTAACTACATTACGGCCGCTGTGACTACTTTAACAACTTTCGCTAATAGTTTTATAATCAGGATATTTTGTTTATCTTTACACCTTTAATAACAAGGTGATTCCCCGACAGCGCTTTCACGCATTTTTGTCCAGTCTGCTAATAAGTACACTTCAACCGGATCAGAAAACCAATCGCCCCCGGAACCTCACCAGCAAAAAGTTCTAAAATACAATATGAAAAGAATGAAAGCACTAAGTATAGGCAATCTGAGTATTCCTGTTCCTGTGATACAGGGGGGAATGGGAGTGGGTATTTCTTTATCAGGCCTTGCAGCCGCAGTGGCAAACGAAGGAGGCGCAGGAATCATATCAAGTGCAGGGCTTGGTCTTCTGTACAGAGATTTTTCCGAGAACTACCTTGAAGCCAGCATTCATGGTCTGAAAGCGGAGATACGCAAAGCAAGAGAAAAAACACGTGGAGTGATTGGAGTCAATGTCATGGTTGCAATGACAAATTTTGTGGATATGATAAAGACTTCAATCTCCGAGAAGGTTGATATGATAATTGCAGGAGCCGGCCTTCCGCTTGATCTGCCTTCCTTTTTAACAAAAGGCAGCAATACAAAGCTCGTACCCATTGTCTCATCGGCAAGAGCAGCCAGGATAATTTGCGAAAAATGGAAGGCAAACTACGATTACCTTCCTGACGCTGTTATTGTTGAAGGGCCGAAGGCAGGCGGACATCTGGGGTTTAAAGAGGAACAAATCGGGGATGAAAATTATTCCCTTGAAAAACTTGTTCCGGAAATAGTTGTCGAGTTGAAAAATTTTGAGGAAAAATATAATAAGCCGATCCCGCTGATCGCAGCCGGTGGCATCTACACAGGACAGGATATCGACGAAATTATGAAACTGGGGGCATCCGGAGTGCAGATGGGAACACGGTTCGTAACAACAAATGAATGTGATGCTTCATCAGGTTTTAAACAGGCTTACATAGGCGCCCGGGAAAATGATATTGAAATAATAAAAAGTCCTGTAGGGATGCCGGGAAGAGCTATTTTTTCAAGCTTTATACAAAAGGTGAAAGATGGCAAAAAACAACCGAAAAAATGCCCGTTCAAGTGTATAAAGACTTGCGATATTGATAAAAGCCCTTATTGCATTATAGTTGCACTGATAAATGCACTTAAAGGCAACTTCGAGAATGGATTTGCATTTGCCGGAAGCAACGCTTTCAGAGCCACAAAAATATCTTCAGTAAAAGAGGTCTTTCAATCATTGATAAAGGAGTACAGAGATAGCAGCAAAAAATAATCATTCAGCCACTCCTATAAAAGCTAATTAAGCTTTAAAACCATATTTTAAATGGTTGTAAATGTTCCGGCAGATGGACATCCCAGCCGTAGACCGGTCAGACACAATAGTGCCGGGAATGACGCATGTTCCTATGCAAACGATATCTGTTGGAGCTTCGCACGGGTGCCTGGCCAAGCCACATATTAAAATCCATGCCTTTCGGAACGGGTTCTTTATTGCTTATTTCAGACCATGAACGGGGTGTTTTAGTTTTCAGTAAAATATTTTCTTTCTCCGAAAAAAGGCACCCATGGACTAAAACCGTGGCATTAAAGATTCCGCCAATGGATAAGTACGTCTTTCCACATCTGAATTGTCAAAGTTTGTCTCTTTTCAGGCTTACGTTATTTAAACTGCAAACTATTGATTCTCATCAAGAAAATAATTCATAATTTCACATATGCTTTTAACAAAACTTCATATTCCCTCCTGCGGGCAAAACATAGTTCACCGGACAGCATTGATACATTTAATTTAAAGTTCAGACAAATGGAGGTTATAATATGGGACACAAGGAGAAACAATCGGTAGTATCAATCATCGGTTCAGTGCTGGTGATTGTATTTTACTCACTTTATGTTTACAGAAACTACATTCAGACAGACCTTGAAATACTGAACAATTATCAGTTCTGGGGGAAATCATTTCTGTTTCTGATTCCTGTTACTATTGTTGTGCAAATTGTGATCAACATCATATTTGCCATTGTAAACAGGATTATCACACGGGAGGATATATAAGAGATAACTGATGAGCGCGATAAACTCATTGAACTTAAATCAATAAGAATTTCGCATTGGATTTTCATAATTGGCTTTATGCTCGCTATGGGTTCTCTTGCAGCGGGTATGAAACCTGTTGTTATGTTTCTTACCCTGATCTCATCAGGATTTCTGGCAAGTCTTATATCTGAGGTTGCAAAGATTTTCTACTACAGAAAAGGAGTATAATATGGATAACGGGAAGGCTTTAATAAGCAACACTATTCGCAGACTCCGTTTTTTTGCCAACGAAATGACCCAGCAGGAATTGGCAGACAGAACCGGAGTTACACGCCAGACTATTGTGGCAATTGAAAATGGGAAATACTTCCCGTCTCTCGAGTTGGCATTCCGGATAGCATACGTCTTCAGTTCACAGTTGTCAGACGTATTTATATATTACCCGGAGAATGATCAGGTATTTAATAAATTAAAAGCGAAACAAGATAAGAAGCACATGAAGGAATAAATTTAATACTACGTTTTGTACCACTAATGAAAATGTTACGATATTGGTAGTAATACTACCCGGATTTTTAAATTTTTAATTTACCCCATATTTTAGGCTCTGAATTTCCAAATCATCAATCTGTAAACTGACTTTTGCTCTCTGGCAATTATTTTTCATCTATAACTTCTTGCTGGGATTTATTTTACTAATCCGGTACAGATCATTTCTCTTGATGAAAAATATCCACCCTCTTGACGATAGACCCTATCGGGTATAATAATGTACTTCCATATAATAAATATACCCGATCGGGTATATTTATATTTAATTATTTGATTTTTATACCCGAAAAGGTATAGGTATATTATTTATTATTATCTTTATACCCGATAAGGTATAAAAAGATGGAACATATTCCAATGACATTGTCCGACTTTCTTAAAAACAAAAGAAAGCAATTAAATCTGACTCAACAACAATTGGCCGGGAAAGCTGGTGTTGGATTGCGGTTTATCCGTGACCTTGAGCAGGGTAAAACAACATTAAGAATGGAT
>JAAYUS010000229.1 GCA_012517605.1 Bacteroidales bacterium | reverse complement strand
CGAAAAGCATTATTGCGCAACGCGAACAGGTTCCGCTTCAGTTCCATATTAATGACCCGGAATGACCTTTGTGATTTCCCGGTACCGGGAAGGATCTCATCAGTCTGGATCAGCAGGTATTTACCCGAAGCCGATAGTTTTGCATCTGTAACGCTTTCTCCTTCAATAATATCATTGATAGTCACTGTCCTTTTCGGATCGGTGCTCCATGCCAGTTTCACGGAATCTTTGTCAGCAGTGATATTCGCACCGAGCCGCAGTGATTTCTCAATGCTTATCACCGTAAGCAGAAGCTTGTGAACGCCGGTTCCCAACGTAATGTCTGTTTTAACAGGCTTTTCAGAGGGCTGGCCCTGTGTTTTCACTTTTTTGCCATCAAGGGAAAGTTCGAAAAGCGCGTTTGTCGATATGTTCACTGAAGCTTTGGTCCATCTGTCACTTTTAACGTAACCGGCCATCTGGATAAACTGGTACTCCTTGTTTACCAAAGTAATAAGGCTGTCGGGCCGGACGCTGATGACAGTCCAGTTCTTAATGTCACCGGCATCAGCCTGTATGCTCCCGAGCAAAGCAGCATTATCAAATTTTTTGCCGTCGACAGATGGCTGATTTGCGAAAACAGGAAGTGACACCTGATTGATGTTCGAGATTCTCCAGACGGAGCATTCTGTTTTGTTTTGTGCCCATGTGAATCCTGCTGTCAGAAACAGGAAGTAAAGGAAGATCAGTTTTTTCATAGGATTTATTTGAAAATTCTTAATATTTCTGAAGGATTTTCCAAATATAAAAAATAAAGCTTTTTGCCTGAACATTCAGTTGTGCACACGGTTTTTTGCCTCTTTCTTCGACAAAATAGATTTTAAGACTGAAGGACGGTTTCAGTACTTCGGGGAAATGCATTAATGTTTACAAAACTATCTTGTCTGGCGCAACAATTATATTATCGCTACAATCTGGACCATTGCCCTGTGTATTTTAAATATGCAGGTTTATGCCGCCAAATACTATAACTCCCGGCATCGGATAGCCATAGTTGATGTAATATTTTTTGTTCGTCAAATTCTCTGCTTTGACGAAAATATCGATGTACTTATTTATGAAGCATGACATCTTTGAATTTAAAAGTGTATAACTTTCAGTCACTTTTTCCGGGGTGACCTGAGTGTAAAGGTTTTGAATGTGTTGGACAGACAGGTTAAAATTAAATCTGTTCCATTTATATGTCCCGCTTAGATTTAATTGCTGTTCAGGATAGGCAATAATCGGTTCTTTCATTGAAATGTAACTGTAAGTGGCATTTAAAGCCAGCCTGTCATCTGGTCTGTAACTGCCTGCAAATTCCACTCCTGTATTCGAGAAACTACCTGTATTTTCATTTTTTGGTCCTCGTTCAGTCATCACGGTTTGTATCAGGTTGTCTCCATCGGCTTTAAATAATGTAAGTTCAAGTGAAATTTTATTTGCAAGAAATCTTTGCAGAACACCAATTTCATAATCCATCATTCTTTCAGGCTTTAAGTTGACATTTGCAGGGGTCCACAGGTAGAGTTCACGGATGGTAGGACTACGAAATCCTTTCGATACCGAGGCCTTCAAAGTAGTCGTCGGAGTAGGACGATATGCTAATCCGCCTGCAGGTACTGGTTCATTGCCATAAACGCTGTTTTTTTCAAGCCTGAAACCAGCATTTAATGTGAGATTGTTAAATAATTCCTGCTGGACATACGCATAACCAGCCATTTCAAATACAGTCGTGTCACCAAATACCATCCCGTTTCCATTCATGGCTTTGACGTTTTCTGCAATTCCTCCATATTTTTTGTAATCAACTCCAAATGTTATTGTGTTTCCCTTGAAGAGGTTAAATGCCTGATAAAGCACAATTCCGTAATTCTTGTCTTTTGAGTGAAATCCATCACTTATTTTGTGCTCTCCGAAATTGTAAAAGAACCTGACAGAACCATTTGATTTATCAAATTTGTTGTCAATAACAATTGCGCCCATTCCGCGTGTGATATCATAAGTATTACCAGCATGTCTGCCTTCCATGCCAGGATCTGTGGCATCGAAATTGGCCAGGCTTAAATCTCCGTTGATCCTTAAGTTTTTGCTTATATCATATCCGGCTTTGAGATATCCGTTATTTATTTTAAAATCAGAAGAATCCCGGTGACCATTTGTCTGGTCATGGTTAAAGGATGCAAATACATTGAGTCCATCCTTTTTGAATCCTCCGTTAGCCATATACTTCTGAGTGTTGTAAGATCCGTACATTAAGCGTCCATTTGCTGAGAATCCATCTTCTTTCTGTTCTTTGGTAATAATGTTTATTACACCGCCCATAGCATTTGTTCCATAAAGTGTTGAAGCCGCTCCCCGTATCACTTCAACCTTCTCGACATCAGAAGCAATATACGTGTCTGGCAAAGGATGTCCCATCACACCCATGAATTGGGGATTGCCATCAACCAGAACCAGGACTTCAGTATTTGGACTACCCCCAATGCCTCTGAGCATTATTTGACCTGCGGCACCTGTTGACACCCCAAAGCCTGTAATACCACGCTCTGTTACAAACAAACCTGGCACTTGTTCTGACAATACTGGTAAAAGTGCTGATTCTGAACTGTTTTCAATTTTTTCTTTCGAAATAACAGAAACTGTCAGGGGAACATTGTTACGGTTTACAGATGTCTTTGAACCTGTTACTACGACTTCATCAATACTGATTGTGTCCTTGAGGATACTTTTTGTTTGCTGCGAAAATCCTGATTTTGAACTTATCAAAACCACAATGATGAATACCAGGGTGTTCTTTTTCATGGAAACCAGTTTTAGTGTTACATATTATATATTTCGTGTTACTAACAGTATAAAAAATAAAACCCGCCGGGGTATTTCAATTATTCCAAACCTGCAATATTCAGTACTTCACTTGAAAAAGACTAATCAGTTCGGCTCATCACCAATCTGCCATGAATTATATTCTTCATTCCAATCAATTTATCCGATAATTCAGTTAACCTTTTTGCAGTTCCTTTGACAGCAATTATTTCAAGACAATTGTCATGATTCAAATGAAAATGCAGTGAAGATAGAATTACGTCATAATAATCGTGCTGGATATCATTTGATTTTGTTGTGATAGCACCTTTATGATGGTCGTACAACAGTACAACTGCGCCTGCAACCATCTGGTTGCATTGCCACTTTTTCTCCACCAGGTTCTTTTCAACCAGATGACGGATTGCCTGTGAACGATTGGGAAAGTTATTTTCAACAACAAAGCCATCCAATGCTTTAAGAAGGTCTTCATCCAGACTTACTCCGAAACGTGCCAATGCCATCGTGTTATCTTTTTAAATATTCGTGTTATAAAATTAGTTAAATTTTATTTATAAAAGAAATTAAATCTTAAATAGGAATAGGGATTTACAAGGGTAAACACCTGATAATCCGGCGCTATAAGGGATAAGAAAAAGACCCTAACTTATTGGTTTAGAGTCTATTGTGGAGCTGGCGGGAGTCGAACCCGCGTCCAAACATGGAGACCATATGTTTTCTACATGCTTAGTCCTGCTTGATTTTCGTGGCATCCCAGCTGCAGAACAACCTAAAATGCCCTTAGTCCCTAAGTGTTTCGCCTTCAGAGAGGGACCCTCATCAGACTAGCCCCGAATTGCGTGCGCCTCCGTATCGGGTTGGATCAGGGCCTGACCGCCCGGGAGACGTCCCGTCCCGGCACATGTGCCTGGATAAAGCTCATTAATCTGAGATTAATTAAGCAGCGAGAGCGTAATTAGATTCGCCAGTTATTGTTTTATAACACTGTTCAAGGAACGCGTCACCACATCCTGCATGCTTGCATACCACCCCTCATGCTGTCAAAACCATGTCAGCCCCGGTTTGGCATCCGCCAGGCGCCTGAAAATAGCAACTCAACGGAAAGGATACTGGATATTGCTTCAGTATAAATCCTTTCATGCAAAGATACTATATTTTTATTCATCTTCGGAACCTGTCTCAAAAAACAGACCAGACCGCATGTCTTATACGATTTAATTTGCCAAATTTACGATCAGAAACTACCACATTAACTTAAAATCAAAATGAATCGTAAAATTCTTATTGCTTTAACCTGCCTCCTTTTTCTCATCAGTTGTTCGGGATACAGGGTGCATAAATCAGCATTACTGAGATATGACGCTGAAATTGACGGAATCATAGCTCAGATGACAATCGAAGAAAAGGTAAATATGCTCCATGGGAAACATATGTTTACTTCAGCCGGAGTGGAAAGACTAGGCATTGCTGATATGATATATACCGACGGGCCCTTCGGCATACGCGAAGAAATGGAACCCGAAAGTTGGAATCCGCTTGGATGGGAAAACGACAGGGCAACCTTCTTCCCGACAGGATCCGCACTTGCAGCTACCTGGAGCCCTGAACTTGCTTATTCATATGGTAAAGCCATTGCCCGGGAAGCCCGGCTGCGCGGGAAAGACATGCTTCTTGGCCCTGCAATAAATATTCAAAGAATACCAACCGGAGGACGAACTTATGAATACCTGAGTGAGGACCCATTTCTAAGCTCAAGACTTTCAGTGGGATATGTAAAAGGAGTCCAGGACAATGGTGTCGCTTCATGCATAAAGCATTTTGCACTGAACAATCAGGAAAACAACAGAGGAAATGTCAATGTGATAATAGGAGAACGAGCAATGCGTGAGATTTATCTGCAGCCCTTCAGGGCCGCTGTGGAGGAAGCTGATGCATTTGGGGTGATGCCTGCATATAATAAGGTTAACGGATGGTGGTGTTCTGAAAACAATATCCTGCTTCAGAAAATATTAAGGGACGAATGGGGATTCGCAGGCATGACGGTATCCGACTGGGGCGGGACCCATCATACGGTTCAGACTGTAATGAACGGACTTAATGTTGAAATGCCCGGAAGCAAATTCCTTGGCTTACCTCTTCTCGATTCTGTAAAAGCAGGCCTGGTACCCGAAAAAGTAATCAATCAGCGCGTCCGTGAGATCTTACGGGTAAGGCTTGCAGTCAAACCTGTTCCTCCAGACCAGGCAAACAAGGGAATCACTTCTCTTCCTGAGCAGCAGAAAACTGCATATGATATAGCAACCAAGTCGATCGTTCTTCTTAAAAATGATGGTATTCTCCCGCTTAACCTGGTTAAAAAACCTGTGATAGCCGTTATCGGAGCCAACGCAGTTCAGACAATGGGCCTTGGAGGAATGGGAGCAGGCGTCAAAACCTTATATGAAGTGACACCGTTGGAGGGTCTTAAGAACAGAGTCGGAGAAAAGGCAGAAATAATCTATGCACAGGGTTATATACCTGAGACTTTTGATTTTGGCAGGATGTTCAGAAAAATAACTCCGGAGGAGCTGAAAAAGGAGGAAAATGAAAAGCAGATAAAAATCAAGGAACTCACAGATGAAGCTCTATATGTTGCAAAGAAGGCAGACCTTGTCATTTTTGTCGGTGGAGATAATCGTGCCGTTGAAACCGAAGGAAGCGACCGGCGAAATATTAAACTTCCTTCAGGACAGGATGAACTGCTAAGGAAAATTGCAGAAATAAATCCTGAAATTATTACAGTTCTTGTCAGCGGTGCACCAAATGACCTTAATATCGTTAATCCATTGTCAAAAGCATTGCTGATTTCATGGTTTAACGGCACAGAAGGAGGCAACGCCCTTGCCGACGTTCTGCTGGGAAATATTTCGCCTTCAGGCAGATTGCCTTTTACATTGCCTGTAAAACTGGAAGACTCACCTGTATTTGCCCTTAAAAACTATTCCCCTGGTCCGGGGAGGGGAGATGTTTTTGCCGGTCTGGTAGCCGGAACTGATACCCCGAATGACGGAACAAAGAATACAAAAACAGCTGAAGATCCCAATACAGCATATTACTCCGAAGAATCTCTGGTCGGATACCGGTGGTACGATACTAAAAACATACCAGTAATGTATCCCTTTGGATATGGACTCACCTATGCGAAATTTCAATATGCCTCAATAAATACCGACAGAAATAAATATGGCAGGAAGGATATTATTGAACTTACATTTGATCTTACAAACACGGGTAAGGTAGCTGCCTGCGAGGTGGCTCAGGTGTATGTTCACAGGATCAATCCTTCCGTCGAATGGCCTTATAAGGAACTTAAAGGATTCTCACGGACACCCCTTGATCCCGGTACGACAGGAAAGGTGGTAATAAAGATACCTGTAAGCAGCCTTCAATACTGGAACGAGTCAAAACATGAATGGGCAGATGATCCATGTGATATTGAACTGCTTGTTGGCGCTTCGGCCGGAGATATCAGGCTGAAAAAAGAGGT
>JAAYUS010000228.1 GCA_012517605.1 Bacteroidales bacterium | reverse complement strand
GGACTGGCCTCAATGGAGAGGTACAAACCGTGATGGAAAAGTCACTGGTTTCAAAGCTCCTAAGGCATGGCCGCAACAGCTTGCTCATGCATGGAAAGTTGCAGTCGGTCTTGGCGATGCTACACCTGCGCTTGTAAAAGACCGGCTTTATGTTTTTACAAAAACCGGAGATAATGAAGTTCTTCAATGTCTCGATGCTTCAACAGGTAAAAAGATCTGGCAGTCTGACGGATATCCGGCTACTGTTGTTACAGGTCCTGCAGCATCTCATCCGGGCCCCAGGAGTTCTCCTGCTGTTTCTGAAGGCAAAGTTGTAACTGTCGGGGTTGCAGGCGACATCGCTTGCTATGAAGCTTCAACAGGCAAGCTGATCTGGAGAAACGAAGAATTCAAAGGATCAGTACCGCAGTTTTTTACAGGGATGTCTCCTCTCATTTCAGGAGGTGTTTGTTACGCTAACCTTGGAGGACCTCAAAATGGTCAGTTTGTTGCTTTCGACCTGTCGTCGGGTGCTATTAAATGGAAGACTGCCGGAGAAGGGCCGTCTTATGCATCACCGATGCTTCTGACTGTTGATGGTTCAAAACAGATAATTTTCCAGTCACAAACGAAGCTGGTAAGTCTTAACACCAGTGATGGAAAGGTACTTTGGGAATACCCCACCCCGATTGGCACAGGAAGAGTACAGATAGCATCAAGTCCTGTCATTGATCAGAACAGGGTGTATTTTACCGGATTGAATAACGGTGTCAATGCAATTGAAATAAAAAAACAGGGAAATGAATTCACAGTGAATAAATTGTGGACCAATCCCGATTTCAGCACCGCATATTGCACTCCCATACTGAAAGATGGATTTCTATATGCCTTTGCCAACAATGGAAGGCTTTTCTGTGTAAATGCTGCAAACGGTCAGACAGGCTGGTCAGACGACAGGGCATTCCAGAATTTCGGATCTTTAGTTGATGCAGGATCCGTGATCATTGCCTTATCAAGCAACTCCAACATGGTGGTACTCAAACCTGACGGGCAAAAGATGGATCAGGTAATGCAGACAAAAGTATCAGACAATACTATTTATTCGCATCCTGTGGTTTCTGGCAACAGGATCTACATTAAAGACAACGATTCGCTGATATCGTATAAAGTTGAATGAGGGGGTTTATTTAACCCTGTAAATGCCGTTTATCAGAACCGGCTTCTCAAGATACTGGGATAAGGTGTTGTCCTGAAATTTCAGTAAACATTAAGGTTATGGTTACGATTGCAAGAATTCTCCGGTACATATTGAAAGTTTCCGTAAATTTATTTATTCGCTGATATTTATCTATGGGATGACAGAATAAGCCAGATAATAAGAACCAAAGCTACTGAATATCCGGCAACAGATATGACAGGGATTCCGGAAGTGGAATGAGGGAAATAAATCAGGACAGAAGAGGTAATTATCAGGACAGAAATAATTATGCTGAGTGATATGCATGTTCCTGACCGGTCTATTGACCTTGCGATCTTTTGATAATCTTCCGATTCGACAACAAATCTTAGTTTCCCTTCCCTGATCTTATTAATTATGACATTAAGGTTCCCAGGCAGTTGCTCAATAAGTTCCGCACCTTCGTGAAAAACAGAATCAGTCTTCTCAATCAAATTTTCAGGACTGAACCTGGTTTTTGAGATCTTTCTGACAAAGCGTCGTGCAATTGTCATCATATCAAGTTCGGGATAAAGGTCCTTTCCCGTTGATTCGATCATTGAAAGCGCCTTTATCATCAGAACCAGATTGGAAGGCAGTGTCAGATTGTGGCGGGAAATTATAGCCATTATATCTTGGGCGACCCTGTTAATCTCAACATCTTTAAGAGGGATATCCATATAACCGGCAAACAAGTCACTCATATCCTGACGGAGAAGATCCCTGTCAAAATCCCTGACAATTATCCTGAGATCCTCAAAACATGATATTACGATATCCACATCATTATTAACCAGGGCTTTGATTATTCTTGTACCCAGTATTTTTGTCCTTTTATCAAGATAACCAACCATTCCCACATCAAGCATTACTATATTGGCAGGGGGCTGGACGAAAAGGTTTGCCGGATGAGGATCGGCATGGAAGAATCCGTCTTCAAATACCTGTTTAAGCATTGCCTCGGTACTGCGAATGGCCACCAGCTTTGGATCATATTTGCCTTCATATTGCGCCTGATTCACTTCGTTGATCTTGATCCCTTCAATAAATTCCATTGTAAGGACGGTGGGGGTTGTCAGTTCCCAGTAAACCTCGGGCACTCTTATGTATTTGATATCCCTGAAGTTTGATTTGAATTTCTTAAGGTGATTGGCTTCCTGGACAAAATCAAGTTCCTTTCTTATTGCTTTTCTGAATTCCTCAACCATCATCTGGGGTCTGAAATTCCAGCCGTTATGTATGCGGTTCTCGACAAATCCAGCCAGATCCTGAAGTATATCAAGATCAATTTCAATGGTTTTTCTTATTCCCGGCCTCTGAATCTTTACTGCCACTATCCGGCCATCATGCATCTTGGCTCTGTGAACCTGGCTGAGGGAAGCAGCTGCCACCGGTACTGACTCAAAGTTCCGGAATAATTCCCCGAGTGGTTTTTTTAATTCCCTCTCAACTATTTCAATGGCGGCTGTACTTTCAAAAGGAGGAGTCTGGTCCTGAAGTTTTTCGAGTTCCTTAATAAATTCAGGAGGAAGAAGGTCAGGCCTAGTACTCAGGATCTGACCAAGTTTGATAAAAGTGGGGCCCAGTTCCTGGAGTGCAAGGCAGAATCCTGCACCGCTACTTATTTTCCGAAAGGAATCATCCCTCCTTGTAATAAAAGCCAGAATGCCTGCTTTGCCCTTATCAAAGAAATAATCAAGGCCGTATTTTGTAAAAACACTTATGATACGCCTTGTTCGCCTGAACTTGTCGAATATCCTGAACATCTTCATTTCTGACAAAGCCTGCCAAAATAATCCGGGAAATCCAGGTTTTATTTGATCTTCTTTGAAAGCCTTGCTATCTCAGCTTTTAATTCCTCGATCTCTTTTCTTGTCGGGATGTCGAGCTTTGCCATGACTTTTTCGATTGCTTTCTCAATTTTGTCCTCAAGTCCGGATTTGTTTTTTTCGGCCAGATCCAAAAGATCCCTGACAAATTTCGCCTCGTCTGTTTTTGCCAGTTCTCCCCTTTTTATCAGATCATTTGTTATTTCCTGGGCTTTTTCGCGTGTCAGCGACATGGCGCCCAGACCGGCCAGAAACGTCTTTTTAAAAATATCTGACATGGCCTTTTGTTTTACCTGTTAACTGACTAAAATCGTATTTATCTTTCAAATTTAGTGATTTTCGGGCATTTAATTAAACATTTTAAACATTATATGTCACTGATTCCATGGATTAATCTGTCAGGAACGCGAGAATGTTGTCACTTGTGGGAATAACTCTATTTGATAAAAATTATTAATAGCGTCCGGTTAAAAGAATGAGATTCTTCTTCGCTCAGAATGACATAAATTTATAGAGGCAGTGTTGGGGTGGAGGTGTTTGTTGGAGCAGAGGCCCCCAACAAACACCTCCACCACTTATTAAACATGCAAACAACTGTCATCGTGAGCGCAACGGAGTGAAGCTAAGAATCTCACTTCAATTTTTAAAATTATCCGTTTAATAATTAATCTTTATAAAGGAAAACATTATTAAAAATTGTTAAACTGTTATAAGATAATCCGAAAAATTGTAAGTTTACGCTCCTTATGGGGTATTACAGTAAAAGTAAAACTCCTGACGTAAATCATTTTTAGTTGCAATCAACAAACTGCTTTTTGACAGTTTTAAAATCTTAGTATCTGATATGGAAAACAACTACTCAAAAGCCCAACTTACCTGGTTGCTGGTTTTGCGCATCTTTGTCGGCTGGCATTTCCTGTTCGAAGGAATGGTAAAGGTCCTCAATCCTAACTGGACTGCAGCTCCCTATCTTATGGATTCACAGGGCCACTTCCGTTCATTTTTTGTTAACATGGCAGGCAATGCCGGATTAATGAATACCGTCAATTTCCTTAATGAATGGGCGCTGGTCCTTATAGGCCTTGGACTTATAATCGGTGCCTTCTCCCGTCTCTCATGCATCGGCGGTATTCTCCTGTTAATTATGTATACACTTTCACATCCTGCACTTATCGGAGCCAAATATGCCATGCCATTTGAAGGGTCATATTTTCTTATCGATAAAAACCTTGTTGAACTTGCTGCCCTCGGAGTCCTCTTCGTTTTCCCCTCAGCAAGAGTAATAGGTGTTGACAGTCTGCTGGTGAAAGTGCTGCCTTCCGGTTTTCGTAAATTCATAATCTGACACAATGGAAAAAGAAAATATAAACAAGACAAAAGATCAGCAGGAAGTAAAGAAAACTTCTGCTATCGGACGCCGCGATGTTATAAAAACCCTTGTAACGGTGCCTGTGCTAGGCGCTGTAGCTTACGGGCTTGTTAAAACCCGAAAAGTTGCAATCCTCGACAGGGATATTTCTGATGTATTTAAACTCAGTGATAAGAATGCTGTTTTCCTTGAGCCAATGGCAAATGGCAAACAGATACGCCTTGGACTGGTCGGATTTGGAATCAGGGGCAAGCAGCTTATGAGAGCTCTCGGATTTGCTGAACCATCATATATCGACACCCTCATCGAAGCCAAAAAGAAAAATCCTGATGATACACGATATGACGCTTTCCTGGAACAGGATGATCTGAATGTCGTCATAACCGGTGTCTGTGATATTTTTGACAAATACAGCGAAGCTGCACAACTTACAGGATCAAATATCCACCGCGAAGGAACAAATGGCAAATTCGGTCCTGCTCCAAAACGTTACAAGACTTACCAGGAACTTATCGCTGCCGATGATGTCGACGCCATAGTTATAGCGGCACCTGATCACTGGCATGGGACTATCACTGCTGCTGCTGCAAAAGCAGGAAAGCATGTATATTGCGAAAAACCTATGACCTGGACAGTTCCTGAGACATATATGGTGCGGCAAGCAATTAAAGATACAGGTGTTGTGTTCCAACTGGGCCACCAGGGCCGGCAGACAGCATCCTATCAGAAAGCCGAGGAAATCATTTCAAACGGCCTTCTGGGAAATGTTAATCTGATCCAGGTCTGCACAAACAGGAACAATCCGAACGGAGCATGGGTTTATCCTATAATTGAAGGTTCAAATCCGCAGACAATCGACTGGAAACAGTTCGAAGGAGATCCTGAACGGATCAGGGAATATAACGATTACATGCTTTCAAACAAGCTCGAAAAATATGTCGGTCCCGATGAGAGAAGCAAATTCAGCCTTGAGCGTTTCTTCCGCTGGCGCTGCTGGTGGGATTACAGCACAGGATTATCAGGCGACCTGCTGACACACGAATATGATGCGGCAAACCAGATAATGCATCTTGGGATACCGCATTCGGCAACCTCATCGGGAGGCGTATATTTCTTCAAAGACGGCCGTACTGTTCCTGATGTCCTTCAGACGACATTTGAATGGCCCGACAGGAATATGACAATGCTTTACAGTGCCACCCTTGCCAGCTCAAGAAACAGGGGCAAAGTCTTCATGGGACATGATGCATCAATGGAGGTTGCAGATATCCTCAGTATTACTGCCGACAGGGAATCTGAACGTTATGCCGAAAAGATCAAACAGGGAATTATTCCCACAGACAAGCCATTCTTCACCTATGTGCCGGGACAAAGCAAGGTCGATGCTGTCACCTCTGCCACTGAGCTTTACTTTGCTCAACGCGGCCTGCTTTATACTTATGTAAACGGGAAACGCTACGACACCACCCACCTTCATATGAGGGAATGGCTTGAATGCATAAGACAGGGCAAGACCCCTTCATGCAACATCGACCAGGCATTTGAGGAAGCTATGACTGCCCATATGGGAACAAGGGCATATCTTGAGGGACGCACAATGTACTGGGACAAGGACAAGGAACAAATTACAAGAGGGTAAAAATCAAGGAGGGTAATTACCGATAAATAAGATTGCTAAAAGTAACTTTACCCACTTCCCAACCTTCCCCCAAAGGGGAAGGAATTCCCTTGTTTAAGCGGGAGGTTGATTGAAGACGGATTTTCCCCTCCGGGGGAAACAGGAAAGGGGTTAAAATAGATAGTATCTATAAGGTAAGCAGATCAATGAATTTGCTTACCTTTATATCATGCATGAACTATCACTTGCAGAAGAGGTAATCAGGCTTGCCGGATCGGAAGCCATAAGCCGCAATGCCATTTCAGTAAGCGAAATCACTCTGGAAGTCGGCAATCTGAGCGGAATAGATGCAGATGCTTTTGAATTTGCACTGGCAATATTATCAGAGAATTCGATAATTGATAAAAGCGGAATAAAAATTATAAGAAAAAAAGGGACAGGGATATGTCATTCATGCGGAATTGAATTTGAAATGGAACACAGAATTGACGAATGTCCCGGCTGTCATTCATTGCCTGAGGAGATAAAGGGTGGCAATGAATTCAGAGTTGTATCTATGGTTGTTGAACTGGATGACAGCAACTGATGATGCTATAAAATTCATAGTGTTAATTTTAAATATACATCCATGTGTGAAACCTGCGGCTGCGGAGAACATGATCATCCTCATAATCATGCTGATGATCATCATGACCATCATACCCAAAAGAAAGTCGTTGACCTTAATATTGATATAATGAATCACAACAATATTGAGGCAGCCATGAACCGTGGATTTTTCATGGGCAGAAAGATCTTCTGCATCAATATGGTAAGCTCTCCGGGGTCGGGGAAGACTACAATACTTGAAAAGACTATAGGAAAACTTATTACCGGAAACATAGTATACGTCATTGAAGGTGACCAGCAGACATTCCTTGATTCGGACAGGATAAAGAAAGCAGGAGCTCCGTCATATCAGATAAATACAGGCACCGGATGCCATCTTGATGCCCATATGATAAGCAAAGCCCTGAAAGAAATGGATCCAGACCCGCAATCTGTTCTTTTTATTGAAAATGTCGGTAACCTTGTCTGCCCTGCAATGTTTGACCTGGGTGAAGATAAACGTGTACTGATTGCAAGCGTAACCGAAGGTGAGGACAAGCCGCTTAAATACCCCCTGATGTTCGAAACGGCACATCTTTGCCTCCTCAATAAATCGGACCTTTCTCCCTATGTTGATTTCAAAAGGGATGATTTCATCAGGAATGCGCTGTCAGTAAATCACAACCTTCAGATAATCGAAATGTCTGCAAAGACGGGAGAAGGTATGGATTTATGGTTTGAATGGATCAGCAGTCAGACACCAAAAAGTCTGTTCACTTTTCCCTGACAATTTCGCGCGAACCCTTTATCGTGTTACCTGTCGCTGTAACATTCGTCGACTTCTTTCCAATCAGGATGGCTGTACCCTGATTTCCTTTGCCAGATGAACTTATAACGTTATCAGTAATGGTTATGTCGTGTGTTTCACCTCCGATATAGAATCCGGCTGATTCCTGCTGTGTTCCGTTATTCTCAATAACATTGTTTTTAAAAACGTTCCGGTGGCCGCTGTTTTGTTCGTTCTCGTTCCTGAATAAAACTCCGTGGTAGCCATTTTCATAAACATGATTGTTCTCAAAGATGTTATCAGTATCCTTATGCCCTATTGAGAATCCGTTACCGCCATTGGCATAAACAGTATTGTTCCTGAAAATCCCGTTCTGAACCCTCCAGCACAGGAAGATGCCGTCGCCCATGTTGTTATGGCTTATGCAGTTCTCAACAACTGAATGATCGGAACCTGTTCCGGGATGAAATCCAAGGCCATCACCATCTGAAGCTTCACACCCTCTGACTGTTATGTTTTCAGTTATCTGCCAGCTGAAAGTATCGCCGTTGAAATCATGTATTTTAACGTTTTCAACAAGACAGTTTTTTGATTTGTGAATATAGACACCTCCTCCCCTGCATCCGTTTATATAATCATTTGTGCTCTTGTTTCCATCGATAACAAGATCAGAAATCTTTACATTTTCTGCATCAACCGCTTCAATAATCGAGCATCCGTTTGTAATTGTGCCATTGAGTGATGCCAGATAATCATTTACAGTCCTGTTGTCAAAATAAATTGTATTATCCTGAATATCCGTAATGACGGCTGTTGTAACATCCCATCCCTGATCATGCTGGCTGTCATAAAGTTGTATGCCCATTCCGATCCGGAATCCGCTGGCATCCTTAACAACGGCTTTCAGCATTCCCCAGTCGGCATCAATGATAAAACTCGTTTTAAAACCATCGCACTTCCTTAAGATCGTCGAAGTGCCCGAACCTGTAAGCGTAATGTTATCGGAGAGCCTCACCGGTCCGGTGATATCATACGTGCCGGGGTTTAACTTAACAGTACCTCCCCCTCTTTCCTTAAGGGCATCAAGTGCGATCTGAATGGCACGGGAGTCAAATCCCGGGATATCGGCACCGGGGCCTCCCACAGTAATGAAGCAGCCGGCATTTTTAATATCGACAAGGCCGATATTCTGTGGCAAAAGAACTGAATATGAAATCAGCAGCAGAAATAAAAAACCTATTGTTTTCTTCATTTTGTAAATTTTATCAGGTGAAGGAAAAAGATAATGTTCTTAGTTAAGTGGGCCCGGAATTCCAGGTTAAACAAAAATAAAGTTACAGATTAATATAAAACCATTCATAAAACAGCCTCAGATAATCCATTACCATTTGCAGAAAACAAAAATAAATCCATTTAACCGCGAAGTGCGCAAAGATTGCGCAAAGACTAAAAGAATAAGAAGGAAAGAGCTTCAGGATTGGTTATCCGGTGGCGAAAATTAATTGGTCAGGAAAAATATAGGTTTCGTCAAATTCCACGTTAATATTTGGGGGAAACTGATATTTTTGTTTACCAGACAAAAACTATTATTAACTCAAAACTCTTTTTATGAAAGCTAATCTTTTAACTTTCCTTCTTTCGGGAATAATTATTTTCTCATCCTGTAAAAAGGACAACGGAACCGTTCTTGGAGGCGACCAGTCGCCAATGGGCGAAGTGGGAGTGACTGTCGGTTCAACATCAGCCACCATTGCCGGTGTAAGCAATATTGCCGGAACAGTTGTCACTCTTGAAGACGGTGTCTCTTCATTTACAGGAACTGCGGTAATAACAAACAGTACAATTAAAAACATTCTTGCAAATCATCCTCTTACTACTATAAATGGCAACAATGTGACAGTAAGCGGCGTGGAGCTCAAGATAACCACTGAGGGCATTGAAAGTATTACCGGGCTTGCTCCAGGCATTATTGTCAAGTATGATGCCAAGGTCGGCGATACATATGACAGCAACAGGACTGTTACAAGCAGGTCGACAGATGACGATTATCCTTACGGTTTCATGGAAATCAAGGTTATCAAGGTTGAAGAGAATACAAATAAATTCGGCGTAAAGAAAACAACATATTGGGCAAATCACCGGTTTGGTCTTGTTGGAATAGAATTTACTTTTGATGACAACTCGACTGCAAAATTCCCGGTATATTCAAGTGCGGAAAACGGATAATCGGTAAAATCTCCCAAAAAGAGAAATTCACCCGGATGAAGTATTTAACTGTAAGGGGAAAAAAGGAGAAAATTCCTGTCTTCCCCCACCATAAAGAATGGGTATACAGATGTTACCGGTTCTTTGAGGTAAAGAGTCTTATAAGTTTTCTTACCGTCGACGGAATCATGTTCGTCCCCCAGCGTCTGCTTCTGAACAGGAAATACAGAACGGTGACTCCACGGCTTCTGCTTATCGATCCTACAAGCCGTTGCAACCTCAAATGCATCGGATGCTGGTCAGCTGATTACAAGACCAACAGCGACCTTTCATACGAAAAGCTTGATGAACTGTTCACCGATGCCCGCAGACTGGGGGTAAGACAGATTATTATGAGCGGCGGAGAACCATTGCTCAGAAAAGATGACATCCTCAGACTTTGTGAAAAACATAACAATATCACTTACGGGCTTTTTACGAACGGCACCCTGATCGATGAGGATTTCGTAAAAGAAATGACAAGACTTCAAAACCTGAATGTATTTGTCAGTATTGAGGGGTTCAGGGAACACACAGATTTCAGAAGAGGAGCTGGCACTTACGACAGGGTAATCGCTTCAATGGACCTTCTGGAAAAACACAATATCGGTTTTGGTTTTTCAATATGCTACCATTCAAAAAACTATGAGGTAGTCACAAGTGATGAATTTCTTGATTTTTTGAGGGAGAAAGGCGCATGGTTCGGCTGGATGTTCAATTATATCCCTGTAGGAAAAGATGCTGATATATCCTTATGCTGTTCAGCCGAACAGAGAGCGTATGTAAAAAGAAAAATTGAAGAATATAATAAAAAGCACAATTACCTTATTATAGACTTCCCGAACAGCGGACATAAGTCAATCGGATGCGTGGCAGCGAGCAACGATTTTGCACATATAAACTCGAACGGCGATCTTGAGCCATGTGCCTTCTGTCACTATTCCGACTCCAATGTCAATGAGATGACATTACTGGAGGCGATAAGGTCTCCGTTCTTCAGGAACTTCAGGAAACACAAGCCTTTTTCAATGAATCTTCTCAGGCCTTGCCCCATGATGGATGTCCCGGATGCATTTCTCGAGGTTACAAAGACCGAAGGCGTAAAATCAACTCATCTCAGGTATCCGGAAACACCTGAAGAACTTGTTGAGAAAACAAGGCCGCTGGCAGAGAAATGGAAACCAGTTGCAGAAAAACTGCTTGAGGAAACACCCGAAGATGAAAAAAAACGTTTTGGCATTCTTACAAAATTAATGTACTGGGGAAACGGACAAGTAAAAAAATGGTAAAAGGAATGCTGTCCAATAAATTTAAAATACCCGGGTATGTTCTTATTATCCTGGGATTTGTGCTTACCTACCTGTATTTTGTAGTCAATATCAGGATCGAAATTCCTGTTCTGGCAATTGTCTCATCATTTACCGAAACAAAATTCTTTACTATTTATAAGACCAATGTTGCTGATGAATTTATTATTTTATCATTGGTTGCAGGATTCTGCATGGTTGTTTTCTCAAAAGAGAAAAATGAGACTGATTCAATAAAAAAGATCAGAACAAAATCTCTGTTACATACAGTCAGAATTGATATTTCCCTTTTACTCTTTTTTACTCTTTTCATATATGGAGGAGGCTTCATGG
>JAAYUS010000038.1 GCA_012517605.1 Bacteroidales bacterium | reverse complement strand
TTTCCTGATTTTTCATCTATCAGGAGACTGCATTGGTCAAAATACCCTTTTAATGCCGGCTTTTTAACCTTTTTTAATAAAAACCTTATATATTGCTGATTGTTAAACAATTAACAAAACAACAATTTTGCATATAATACTTTAAAGCATAAGAAGCCGATAAATTTTGTTCATATTTTGACCAATCAGGTTTTTTAATTGACAAACACATCTTTTTTGATGATGATCAGGCAAAAGCATATTGTTTAAAACTAATATGCCGGTCGGTTTATATGGTTCGCCCATGTAACAGGTTTGAAAGCTAGATTCATAATTGTTAATTTTACAGACGGATTCTCAGCATCCCGTTGATGGAAAGGCAGACTGCAATAGAAAAGACCGAACAAATAAGTTCTCAATCCGTTAATGCTGATACTGGGAAAATGAGAATTTTAATGGATGATTATCAAAATAATCCTGTTTTTGAAAGTCTCCTTGCCGAGGGCGGGGAGAATTTTTATCACTATCTGAACTGGCTCGGCCTTTCCAAAGAACAGAACCTGATGATCCTTTCATCAATACATCATTATTACTACGATTTCAACGATCTCAAGGGAGTAAAAATCCTTGTCAATCTCAAGAAGCTTAATCAGATAAATCACGTTGATACATTTCTCAGCAATGTTGGCAGGGTGTTGCCTGACAAGGCAAGGTTCATAGGATGTTTTCTTGACAACAAAATCCGAGGAGGTATTGCCGTTCCTTTTTATATGTCGTTCAGATGGCTTTCCAGCCTTATAAATCTTTTTGACTCAAAATCCGACAGATTTATGTCAAGAAAGGATGTTATAAAGCTTCTTGAGACTCACAATTTTGGCATTCTTGATATCACTGAAATAAGCAATATCACTTATTTCTGCGCTGAGAACACAAAAAAATAATTCCGGTCCCGGAATTTTCATCAAACAATTTAAGCATTTTGTCAAAACCGGAGCAACCACTCCTCTAAGGCATATTATTCTTTATCTATACCACTAATATTCAATATTTTACCTTAAGGTCAAAATCACTTTTTCACTGGAAAAGATAAGACTAGTGATAAATTCGACTCTTATTTTGACCTAAGTCCCTTTTTCTTTTACCAACGGACAGGATGATGGGATTTGTGCCGGAAATTCCCTGACAAAGGTCTGGGCAAAATGCCGGATTTGCCCATTAATTGAGCTTTTCATGCTTGACAGCCATCTATTTTATAGATACTTTTACCACATCACAAAAACACTTGAAAATGGAAAATCTATCCTCATTAAGAAACACACGGGTCAGGACTGACATTTCAGGCACTGAAAACAAAGGGTTTTTGTTTGGTGATAAAACGGGTGTCAATAATCCGGTTTTAAAGAACATCCTTTCCGAAGGGGGGGATGATTTTTACAATTACCTTAGCTGGATAGGTCTTTCAAAGGATCCAAACCTGATGGTGCTCTCATCCAGCCACCATTATTATTACGATCACAATGACCTTCTGGGGATTAAAACCCTGGTTAACCTTAAAAAGCTTAATCATGTGAGGCATCTTGAGAGCTTTCTCCATATTCTTTACAGGATATTACCAGCAAAGGCATATTTTGTCGGATGTTTCAGAAACTGCAGTCAGAATACCGTGGCTGCAAGACTTCAGAATCCTGCAGGATACATAAACGGCATTATGAATGTTTTCACAGGCAGCTCCGAAAGAAGTCTGACCAAAAGGAGTGTAACAACCCTTCTTGAGGAGCACCATTTCAAGCTTATCGACATAACAGATATCAATGGCATTACATATTTCTGGGCCCAGAGCACAAGGCGGCAGGGGGAATAGAAATAATTACAAACAATTCGGTTCTGCCATTGTTATTATTTAAATTTGCAATACAATCTTTGGAGAAGAAATTTGTCAAAATAAACTACTGTTTTCTGAGTTTATAAAACATGGATATATTCAATACAATGATCCGTCTCAGAATAATTCCATTCCTGGAGAGATGGAATCTTCTCAATGTCGTTCTGGGGGCAATTGACATACTTGCCATTGCAGTTGCATTCCAGCTGGCATTCATGTTTAACTATTACGGCGAAGATACGGGCATAGTCTTTTTCCAGAGAAGGGACCTCACACTGATATTTATTGCAATTCTCCCCATCTGGCTGCTTACGCTTTACATAATCAATGCAACGGAGATACCGAGAACAAAAAGATACCGCACTCTCATATTTGAATATATCCAGTCGGCAGTGGCCGTAAGTGCTGTGCTTCTTGTTTTCTACTTTGTGTTCAAACTGGGCTACCTTTCAAGGCTGTTCCTGATAGAGTTTACCTTTCTGGGTTTTTTGTTCCTTTTGTTGGCCAGAACCTTCGAGTACAAAGTATTCAAGATTTACAGGGCAAAGGGATTCAACTTCGTCAATATTGTACTTATAGCAGATGAGACGGCTATCCCTTTTATAGAGGATGTCAGGGTTAACATTGACTGGGGTTACAGGGTTACCTTCATCTTTACAAGTTCTGAAGAAATAATCAAAAGATATTCAAAAACATACAAGATACTTCCGGAAAAAACAAAGATGGTGATCAACGA
>JAAYUS010000227.1 GCA_012517605.1 Bacteroidales bacterium | reverse complement strand
TACCACGGCGGATGTCTCTGTAGGGGGAGCTCTTTTTAAGGCCGGACTCCAGCTTCTGGATGATGTCAGTGAAGGGGATTATGTTCTGCTTCATGCAGGTTTTGCCATTCAGAAGATATCGGATAAGGAGGCACAGGAAACACTGGATATTCTGAATGAAATGTACAATGCCGGCGAAAAGGCTTGATTATGAGATTCATTGAGGAATACAGGAATGGCGATCTGATAGGCAGAATTGCAGAGACCATAAGGAATACTGCTGTAGGCAGCTATAATTTCATGGAGGTATGCGGCGGCCATACTGCTGCGATACGCAGGTTCGGATTGCCATCTTTATTGCCGCCTGACATAAATCTGATTTCAGGACCAGGCTGTCCGGTCTGCGTAACATCAATCGATTTTATTGACAGGCTTGTTACTTATTCAGGGCTTCCTGACACCGTAATTGCAACATTCGGAGATCTTGTAAGGGTACCCGGATCACAATCATCGCTTGAGAACGAGCGATCGGCCGGCGCCGATGTCAGAATAGTCTTTTCGGGTCTCGAAGCACTTCATATGGCAGAATCAGAACCTTTGAAAACCATAATATTTCCCGGCATCGGATTTGAGACCACTGCACCGGGTACAGCCGTTGTAGTAAAACAGGCGGCGGCAATGGGGCTCAAAAACTTCCTTGTCCTTTCCGCTCACAAGGTTATGCCGCCAGCCATGGAAGTTGTCGCACGCGGCAGTTCAAATCTTGACGGATTCATTTGTCCGGGTCATGTTGCTGCAATTACAGGTTCGGATGTTTACAGGTTTCTGCCTGAAAGGTACAGAATTGGCTGCGTTGTCTCAGGTTTCGAACCACTCGACCTCCTCCAGTCGGTGCTGATGCTTGTAAATCAGAAGAACTGCCGAAAGCCTTTAGTGGAGATTCAGTATTCCCGTGCCGTGACTCCTGAGGGAAATACTAAAGCCCAAAGGCAGCTCATTGAGGTTTTTGAACCCTGTGATGCAATATGGCGCGGTTTCGGGACAATACCGGGAAGCGGGCTCAAGATCCGTGAATCATTCGGATCCTTCGACGCTGATACAGTCATTCCTGTTGATTTGAAATCAACAGAAGAAAACAAGGCCTGTATATGCGGTGAAATACTTCGCGGAATTAAAAAACCCTCCGACTGCAGACTTTTCGGAAATGTATGCACACCCGACAATCCTGTAGGGGCATGTATGGTATCGGCTGAAGGTAGCTGTAACACTTTTTTCAGATATTCATGATATGAATAAGGTCATTACATTAAACCACGGGAGCGGTGGCAGGCAGTCGCACGATCTGATTGACAGACTTTTTGCAGAACGGTTCGGCATGGAAAAGCCTCTTACAGATTCGGCTCTCCTGTCCGGAGAAGGTTTCATTCTTGCATTTACAACCGACTCTTATGTTGTGGAACCGCTGTTTTTCCCCGGAGGCAATATCGGAAAACTTGCTGTATGCGGGACAGTAAATGATCTGGCAGTTTCAGGAGCTGTCCCTTCATATCTCTCCGCTTCATTCATTATAGAAGAAGGATTCGGATTTCAGGAGCTTGAGCTTATCGTTGATACGATGGCTGATGAAGCAAAGAGGGCAGGCGTGAGGATTGTAACCGGCGACACGAAAGTCGTTGGCAGGGGAAAATGTGATAAGCTCTTTATTGCCACATCAGGCACTGGTTTCCTGAAATCATCCTTTGCACACATAAGTGCCGCAGGCAGGGTCAGAACAGGCGACAATATAATTGTCAGCGGTCCG
>JAAYUS010000226.1 GCA_012517605.1 Bacteroidales bacterium | reverse complement strand
TTTTCTGAAAAGGTTTGCAGGTCTCTGATTTTCTTTCTTCAGATCATCCGGTTAATAAAATTAATTACAAGCCTGGCAAATAGCTATGATAAATGACAAACTAATAAATCCTTCCGGTATCGTGGTTGTTGGAGGATCAGAAGATCTTTTAAAACCCGGCGGTAAAATACTGAAGAACATTATCGACGGAAAATTTCCCGGCGACCTTTTTGTGGTCAATCCAAAACAGGATGTTGTTCAGGGAGTAAAATCCTACAGGGATATCAGAGATATCCCTCCCGTTGATCTGGCGATTATAGCTGTTCCTTCCAGATTTTGTTATGATATTGTCAATGTTCTTGTTAAGGAAAAGGGGACATCAGCTTTTATAATAATCTCGGCCGGTTTCAGTGAAGCCGGGGAAGAAGGCCGCAAGCTTGAAAAGGCGATCGCGGATCTTATAGAAAATTCAGGCGGATGCCTGATTGGTCCCAACTGCATCGGCGTAGTTACAAAAACCTACCATGGCGTCTTTACGACCCCGGTACCTAAACTCAGCGATAAAGGATGCGATTTCGTGTCCGGATCGGGCGCAACGGCATTGTTCATAATTGAATCCGCCCTTCCGAAAGGTCTCAGCTTCTCAAGCGTCTTTTCAGTCGGAAACAGTGCACAAACAGGAGCGGAGGAGGTGCTGGAATACTGGGATCTAAATTATGTCCCTGGAGAAAGCTCACCAATAAAGCTGATTTATGTTGAAACTATCCCAAATCCGGATAAGCTGTTACATCATGCTTCATCCTTGATACGAAAGGGATGCAGGATAGCGGCCATAAAAGCGGGAACCACGGAAGCCGGAAGCCGTGCAGCATCTTCCCATACCGGAGCAATGGCATCATCCGATTCCGCCGTTGAAGCCCTTTTCCGCAAAGCTGGCATTGTAAGATGCTCTGGACGTGAGGAACTTACGACAGTGGCTTCGGTGTTCATGCATAAGCCTCTTAAAGGCAGGAATATAGCAATTATTACCCATGCCGGAGGTCCGGCAGTAATGCTGACAGATGCCTTATCGTCAGGCGGAATGAATATTCCGAAACTTGAAGCCGGGGATCAGAACCAGATACTGGCTATGATGAATCCGGGAGCTTCTGCTGTGAATCCCATAGATATGATAGCAACTGCAACAGTCGACCAGCTTGACAGAATAATTGAATATGTCGACAAGCAGCTGCCCGGAATTGATGGCATGAGCGTTATTTTCGGAAATAACGGTCTGAATGACATGACTGAAGTTTATGAACTTCTTCACAGGAAAATAAACGAATGCAACAAACCTCTTTATCCGATACTTCCTTCAATATCAAGCTCTTTCATGGAGCTCGAGAACTTCATGAACAAGGGGAATGTCAATTTCCCGGATGAGGTCGTGCTCGGAAGGGCTCTGACAAGAATAGCAAACACACCATTCCCGGCAGAGGAGAAAATATTCCTTGAAAATGTGGATGTACCTCAGATCCGCAAGATAATCGATAATTCCGGGAGCGGATATCTCGAACCGTCTTCAATACAAAAGCTTCTTGCGGCAGCTCATATCCCTGTTGTAAGGGAAGCCGTTGCTACTTCAGGTAAGGAAATAATTTCTCTTGCTGACGAAATAGGTTATCCCGTGGCCCTTAAGGTTGTCGGCCCCGTTCATAAATCAGATGTGGGAGGGGTAACTCTTAACATAAAATCACAAAAACACCTCGAGGCCGAGTTCAACCGCATGAAAAGCATTGAAGGAGTGACGGGCGTAATGGTACAGGAGATGCTTTCAGGTACTGAACTGTTCATTGGAGCCAAATATGAACCACGATTCGGACATATTATTCTTTGCGGCCTGGGAGGAATTTTCGTTGAAGTACTCGGTGATGTTTCATCCGGACTTGCGCCGCTCACATTCAATGAGGCAGAATCGATGATAAGGAGCCTTAGGGCTTATAAGATTATTAAAGGTGCACGCGGCAAACCCGGGATAAATGAAAGCAAATTTGCTGAAATAATTGTTCGTCTGTCAAGTCTGCTCAGATTTGCAACTGAGATAAAGGAAATGGATCTTAATCCGCTGATAGGCAGTCAGAAAAACATTACAGTTGTCGACGCCAGGATAAGGATTGAAAAATGATAAACACAGTTTTTGGGAAAATGTCGGATATTTTTTCCTATGTTAGTCCGGCTTTTTGCACATTAAAGGGTATTATGACATGAATTTGTTGTGTTAGAAAAAACTTAAGATATGATAATTCCACAACTTTCAATTTTTCTTGAAAACAAATCGGGACGGCTCACCGAGGTGCTTGAGGTTCTCGGAAAAGAGAACATAAAGATCACGGCTCTCAGCGTTGCTGACACTTCGGAGTTTGGCATACTCAGACTTATCGTCTCAGACCCTGAAAAGGCAAAGTCAGTACTGAAACAGCATCTTTTTACTGTGAACCTGTCGGAAGTCATTTCAGTTATGGCCCCGAATGAAGCAAAATACTATGCAAAGGTGCTTAAGGTGCTATCCGATCTGGACATAAGCGTTGAATATACCTACGCGTTCTCACGCGGTTCAAAGTCGATAATCATCCTGAGGTGCAGCAATAATGACGATGCCATCAAAGCATTGAAGGATCATGAAATGGAACTGCTGAATGCCAGTGAGTTGTATAAAATATAATGGAAGACTGAATACTGAAGACCGAAAACCGAGTTCGGGATTATATAGAACGACAAATTATTATGGAAATCTGGAACAGACATTTTGAATGTATGGATCGGGATGAACTCAGAAGGGTTCAGAGCGGGAGACTTATTGAGACTGTCGAAAGAGTTTATTTCAATGTACCATATTACAGGCATAAAATGCAGGAGCAGGGACTGGGTCCCGAAAAGATACATTCCATCGACGATCTGAGCAAACTTCCTTTCACTGTAAAGCAGGATCTTCGTGACAACTATCCATTTGGTCTTTTTGCCGTTCCCATGAGCGAGATTGTAAGAATACATGCTTCATCAGGAACAACAGGGAAATCGACAGTGGTCGGCTATACGAGGAACGATATTTCAACATGGTCGGAGGTGATGGCCAGGACGCTTACAGCGGCAGGGGCAAACCGGAACGATTTTATCCAGATAGCATATGGTTACGGACTATTCACAGGCGGGCTGGGCCTGCATTATGGAGGAGAGAAGATCGGCGCCTCAGTTATTCCGATATCAGGAGGAAATACAATGCGGCAGATAGAGCTGATGCGTGACTTTGGGAGCACAGTGCTTGCCTGTACCCCTTCTTATGCATTATATCTTGCAGAGGCAATACAGGAAAGCGGCATCAGCAGGGATGACTTCAGGCTAAAAGCAGGTGTTTTCGGGGCTGAGCCATGGACTGAGAACATGCGCCGCGAAATAGAAGAAAAGCTCAGGATCAAAGCTATTGATATCTACGGTTTAAGCGAAGTGATAGGACCGGGAGTGGCAAGTGAATGCCTGTACCAGGAAGGCCTTCATATAAATGAAGATCATTTTTACCCTGAGATAATTGATCCTGAAACCCTCGAAGTACTGCCTGACGGATCGATGGGTGAATTAGTCTTCACCACCCTTACCAAGGAAGGATTACCCCTTATCAGATACAGGACACGTGACCTGACGCGGCTTAACAGGGAGAAATGCAAATGTGGCAGAACTCTTGTGAGGATGAGCAAATGTCTCGGAAGAAGCGATGATATGCTGATAATCAGGGGAGTCAATCTGTTCCCGTCGCAGGTGGAAACAGTCCTTCTCGATATGAGCGGCATAAAACCCCATTATCTTCTCATTGTCGACAGGGTGAACAACCTCGACACTCTTGAACTGAAAGTCGAAGTTGACGAGGCATTTTTCCTTGACAAGATCAGTCAGCTCGAATCGCTCAGCAAAAAGCTCAGGGATACTCTTGAGAGCGCACTCGGTCTGAGTATAAAGGTTACTCTTGTTGAGCCCAAAATGATCGAAAGAAGTGAAGGGAAATCAAAACGTGTAATAGACAAAAGGAAATTTTAAACAGATAATGGAAAACATCCCTATATCAGAAAGTATAATAGAATCGGCAAAGGAAGAAACCGGGATCATCAATCCCGGAAATGCTTCAATACGTGAGATAGTGGCTTTGGTCAACAGGATAGAATACAAAACCGGGATCCCGTTTGTCAGAATGGAAATGGGAGTCCCCGGACTGCCTGCACCTTCAATCGGTATTGAAGCTGAAATTGAGGCCCTTCATAGCGGAGTGGCGTCAGTTTATCCCGAGATATCGGGGCTTAAGATCCTGAAAGATGAAGCATCAAGGTTCATAAAGCTTTTCCTGAACATAAATATCAGTCCTTCAGGTTGCATACCAACTGTGGGATCGATGATGGGGTCGATGATATGTTTTCTTGTTGCCAACAGGAACGACAGGACCAAAGAGGGTTCTCTTTTCATTGATCCGGGTTTTCCTGTTCAGAAACAACAGGTTAAAATGCTGGGACATGATTATTTCTCATTTGATGTCTATAATTACAGGGGTAAGAAACTCAGACATAAACTCGAATCGTATCTTGAAACCGGTAAAGTTTCCTCCCTGCTTTTTTCAAATCCCAACAATCCAACCTGGATCTGCCTTAAGGAAGAAGAGCTTGCCACGATAGGCGAGCTTTGTAAGAAATATGATGTTATTGTTATTGAAGATCTTGCATATTTCGGGATGGATTTCAGAAAGGATTACTCAAATCCGGGTCAGCCGCCCTACCAGCCAACAGTCGCCAATTACACTGACGATTATATTTTGCTTATTTCAAGTTCGAAGATATTCAGTTATGCCGGCCAGAGAATAGGTATAATGGCCATCTCTGATCATCTTTTCAACAGGACATATCCCGATCTGCTCCGGTATTATTCATCAGACAAATTCGGGCATTCTGCAATTTTCGGCGCCTTATACGGGATTTCAGCCGGAGTGGCCCATTCGGTTCAATATGGTCTGGCTGCCATGCTTAAGGCAGTCAATGAGGGTAAATACAGGTACAGGGATGATGTTATTGAGTATGGAAGAAAAGCAGGTATCATGAAAAAGATGTTCACTGAAAACGGCTTCTTCATAACATATCCCAACGACCTCGAGGAGCCTATTGCAGACGGTTTCTATTTTACGGTTTCCTATCCCGGTTTAACAGCATCAGAACTGATAAATTCTCTTTTGCGGTACGGGATAAGTGCAATAACACTCGATACAACCGGCAGTGACAGAAATGACGGCTTGCGCGCCTGTGTATCTGAGGTCCCGGTATCGCTTTTCCCGAATCTTGAATACAGATTGAAATGTTTCAGTAAGGATCATCCTATCAAATAAGTAATAAATCAATCAGATATGGCAAAAATTAAAGGAAGTATCGTTGTAAACATCGACAGGTGCAAGGGTTGCGAAGTCTGTATGGTCTCATGCCCCACAGGTACAATTGCAATGGCAAAGGAAGTAAACAGCAGGGGGTATAACTACGCATATCCCGCCTTTCCTGATCTGTGCATAGGATGCGCGAGCTGTGCAATTGTTTGCCCCGATGGCGTAATAACGGTGTATAAAACAAAAATATAACCTGCACATGGAAAGAGAACTAAGATTAATGAAGGGTAACGAAGCAGTTGCTGAAGCAGCAATAAGAGCCGGAGCTGACGGCTATTTCGGGTATCCGATCACCCCTCAGAGTGAAATTATAGAATATCTCATGGAAGCAGATCCGTACCGGAGAACCGGTATGGTAGTTCTTCAGGCTGAAAGTGAGCTGGCAGCCATAAATATGGTTTACGGCGGTGCCGGCTGCGGCAAAAAAGTAATGACTACCTCGTCATCTCCCGGAATAAGCCTCATGCAGGAGGGTTTATCATATATCGCAGGCGCCGAACTTCCTTGCCTTATTGTCAATGTTGCAAGGGGAGGACCGGGACTCGGGACCATACAGCCATCACAGTCTGACTATTTTCAATCGGTAAAGGGCGGCGGTCACGGCGATTACCACTTAATAGTCCTTGCACCTGCATCAGTTCAGGAGATGGCCGACTTTGTCGAACTTGGATTCGATCTGGCATTCAAATACCGGAACCCTGCTATGATACTTTCCGATGGAGCCATTGGCCAGATGATGGAGAAAGTATGGCTGGGACCTCAGAAAGAAAGATCGAAGACCTCGCCTGAATGGGCAACAACAGGCAAACTCCCGGGAAGGAGAAGAAACATTATCACCTCGCTTGAACTTGATCCGAACCGCCAGGAAGTATTCAATCTGAAGCTTGTCGACAAATACAATGAGATTAGGAGGAACGAGGTAAGGTATGAGGAGTTCCGTTGTGATGATGCCGATTATCTTCTCGTAGCTTACGGGACATCTGCAAGGGTTTGTCAGAAATCGGTGGAACTGGCCCGTGAACAGGGATTAAGAGTAGGGCTTCTAAGACCTGTCACACTGTTCCCGTTCCCTTATGATCCCATTAACAATCTGGCAGGCAAGGCAAAACTTATCCTTACAGTTGAGATGAGTGCAGGGCAGATGGTAGAGGATGTTAAACTCGCTGTAAACGGCAAGGCTCCAGTACATTATTATGGAAGGATAGGAGGTATTATACCTACTCCGGATGAAGTGGTTGAAAATCTTAAAAAAATCATAACCGAACTCTGAGATATGAAAGAAGTTACCGGAATAAAAGAAATCATAAAGCCGGAAAATCTGGCTTACAGGAAATCAAATATACTGACCGACGAGATCATGCATTACTGTCCGGGTTGCGGGCACAGTACCACGCACAGGATACTGGCGGAGCTGATCGAGGAAGAAGGCCTTCAGCAGGATGCTATCGGTGTTTCGCCTGTAGGATGCTCTGTCTTTCTTTATAATTACATCGATATCGACTGGCAGGAGGCTGCCCATGGACGGGCGCCTGCTGTGGCAACAGCAATAAAGAGACTGCTGCCCGATAAATTTGTATTTACATACCAGGGAGATGGCGATCTGGCTGCAATCGGTACCGCCGAAACAATCCACGCCTGCAACAGGGGAGAGAATATACTTATTATCTTCATCAATAACGGGATATATGGAATGACCGGAGGACAAATGGCCCCCACAACTCTTCCCGGTATGAAATCATCGACATCACCATTTGGCAGGGATGTCAGATCTATGGGTAACCCCATAAAAATGACAGACCTGGTAGCTACTCTGCCTGGGACATATTATGTGACAAGGCAAAGCGTCCACACTCCGGCAAATGTCAAAAAGACCAAAAAAGCATTGAGAAAGGCCATCCAGTATCAGAAGCTTAATAAAGGAACATGCTTTGTGGAAGTCGTTTCCAATTGTCCGTCAGGATGGAAAATGACCCCAACCAAGGCAAATGCCTGGATGGAAGAAAATATGTTCCCGTTTTATCCTCTCGGAGATATGAAAACACCCGTCGAGGTATCTGACCAACAATCTAAAACCGGAAAAAATGACTGAAGAAATTATAATAGCAGGATTCGGCGGACAGGGAGTGCTGTCGATGGGCAAAATTATGGCATATTCGGGCGTCATGCAGGATATGGAAGTTAGCTGGATGCCGTCATACGGTCCCGAGATGAGGGGCGGTACTGCCAATGTCATCGTAATACTCAGCAGCGAAAGGATCTCATCACCAATAATAAGACATTTCGACACAGGTATAATCCTTAACCAGCAATCGCTCGACAAATTCGAACCGGCAATAAAGCCCGGCGGGGTCCTTATATATGATGGCAACGGGATCACGAGGCATCCGGAAAGGAAGGATATTTCGATTTACAGGATAGAAGCGGCGGCTGAGGCTTCAAAAATGAACAGCCAGAAGACTTTCAATATGATTGTCCTCGGAGGATTTCTGAAGGTCAAACCTGTTCTGAGCCTTGAGAATGTTGTCAAAGGACTTAAGAAATCTCTTCCTGAAAGATATCATAAGCTTATTCCTGAAAATGAAAAGGCTTTGATAAGAGGGGAGGAGATTATTAAAGAGATACATAAAGTGTAAGTCCTGAGACTGTTTTAAAAACAGGATATTAATAACCACAAAGTGCGCGAAGTTAAATAATTGAGATCGCAAAGCGATGAAATTAAATAAATTACTTTGCTGACTTGGCCTCAGTTTTGCGAACTTTGCGGTTATAAACTCCATGGCCATCCGTTTTCTACTTTTCGTAGAAATGCATTTCCTCAATATATTTCCAGACTGCGGGATGCAGGAAGTATGACATGTTCTTCCCCTTCCTTATGCTGTTCCTGATAAATGTTCCCGAAATATCCATCAGAGGTGCCTTAACCAGTCTGATGGTGGCTCTTGAGAGTATCTCATCAAGTTGAGGGTTCTCTTTTTTAGCGATATCCGGCCGCGGATAAACATAAATAGGGAAACGACTTACAAGCTCAAATGCGTTTTTCCATTTATGAAGAGTATAAAGGTTGTCCTCTCCCATAACAAGAACAAACTTATGATGAGGGTATTTTTCCGTCAGCCTTGCCATTGTATCTATTGTATATGACGGGGCAGGATGCCCGAATTCAATATCCGATGGTCTGATGGCATCGTTATCACCTGTGGCGAGTTCAACAAGATAAAGCCGATGGCGGTCGGCAAGAAGCGTCTCTTTCTTTTTAAGAGGGTTAAGCGGACTGACAACGAACCAGACCTCATCGAGGTCGGTGAACTCTTTCATATATCCCGCAATTGCAATATGTCCGATGTGTATCGGATTGAATGATCCAAAGAAGAGCCCGATTTTTGCCATGTTTTATTTTGCTTTTTTCCGGTATTTCATTGATTTAGCGACACAGGTATGTATAATCAGGAAGCAAGGAAATCCCTGACAATCCTGAAAACCTCATCCTGTGCCTTCTCCAGAATGTCATTTACAACAATGTAATCAAAGCTTTCCGCAAGCTTTATTTCTTCCTTTGCCTTTTCAACCCTCATCCTGATTTTTTCGGGACTATCTGTTGCCCTTGCATTGAGCCGTTTTTCAAGTTCTTCAACTGACGGCGGCATTATGAATATTGAAACAGCCTGACCGGAAAATATCTTTTTAAGACTTATGCCTCCCTTTACATCCACATCGAAAAGGACCGATCTGCCGGCCGACCAGATTCTTTCAATTTCGCTTTTAAGTGTCCCGTAATACTGATCCTTATAAACCTCTTCCCATTCAACGAAGCTGTTGTTCCGGATCTTTTTTCTGAATTCATCAACTGTCATGAAGTAATATTCGATGCCGTTTCTTTCGGTTCCCCTTGGCTTCCTTGTTGTAGCCGAAATCGAAAACTCCAGTCTGTCGTCATTCCGGAGCAGATGCCTGACAATTGTTGTTTTCCCTGCTCCCGACGGAGCAGATATAATCACAAGTTTACCTTCCATATTGCAAAAGTGCAAAGATCCTGATCAAAGAATGTTATTTGTCTGCTCCTTTATTTTTTCAAGTTCATCCTTCATCATTACAACCAGTTTTTGAATGGAAGCGTCATTTGCCTTTGACCCTATAGTGTTGATCTCACGTCCGATCTCCTGTGTTATAAAGCTAAGGACCTTGCCATTGGGCGAAGGCGAATCAATGGTCTCGTTAAAATATTCACAATGCTTGAGAAGCCTCACCTTTTCCTCATTAATATCATACTTCTCGAGATAGAATATAAGTTCCTGTTCAAAACGGTTTTTATCAAGGTTCTCAGTCCCGTTGTTTTCCTTAAGTATCGAAAGCAGTTTTTCCCTTACTCTTTCTATCCTTCCGGGCTCGAAGGTTTCAATTACCTTCAATGATTCAAGGATCCCGCCAATGCGTTTTCTGAGATCGGCTTCAATGGATTTGCCTTCTTCAATCCTGTAAATATCAAGTGCGTTTATTGATTCCAGAAGCTGCGATTTAACAATTTCCCATTCTGATTCAGGAAGCTCAGGCTTTTCAGTTTTTAGTGCATCAGGAAGTTTCATGATTACTGAAAGGATCTGGTCGTCTATGTTCAGGTTCAGTTCTGATCCGATTTCCCTGAGCTGGTTGTAGTAGTTCCTGACTATGGTTTTGTTTATGATCGGTATGCCTTCGTCCTCCAGAATATCGAAATAAATGGAAAGGTCGATCTTTCCCCTGTCGAGTTTCTGGCTTATGATATTCCTGATTTCGGGCTCTTTCTCCTTGTAAAGCCATGGAAGCTTTGTATTCAGGTCAAGCTGCTTTGAGTTCAGGGATTTTATTTCGATCGTTATTTTCTTCTGCGGGGTTTCAGCAATGGCTTTACCGTAGCCGGTCATTGATTTTATCATATCAGGTCGGGTTAGTTCTGAAAGTTACAAATTCTCATCCTATTAAGCAATTTACCTTTTTTCCATTTAGTCTGACTGTGATGCTGGCATGGAATCTTCAGATATTTCATGTCTCCGGTAAAATTAAGCCAGCCGGATAACAGAAAATTATTCCGGTGCATAATTAGTAAAAAATGTTAAATTTTATATGTCAGCCGGAAATTTAACGTTATGAGTTATATTTAGGCGAAATCGCAGCAAATTAAAATTGGATGATTATGAGAAGTAAACTTATACTCCTTCTTTGTTTCTTTTTATCAGTCACTCAGGTTTTTAGTCAGATCCCAGGTAATGAAGACAATACAGCATCACCAACAGGCGATACTGCATTGGTCGCCCTTCCAGGCAGCAGCGACACTCTGAGGAGCAAGCAGATTATACTGACGCGTAAGCAGGCAATTGACTATCTGAAAAACAACTTTCAGACAAAAGCATCAGGTAAAGGAGCCCCGGAAATAAGTTCGGCAATCAGGCACCTGGTTCTTGAAGCCTCAAATCCTCCTTATGATTCAACAAGGAGGATCCTTGAAAAACTCATTAAGGATACAACCGAACAGACAGGCAAAAAGGGAAATATTGTGGTTCAGATTTCTGCTGCGATACAGCCTGATTCAGCAGTAAGTGCTGATAATCTTATGAATAACATCCAGGCTGACTCAATTCAAACGTCCTTTTTCATCAGCAATGATTCAATCAGATCTGCAATAGGAGTGCTTCTTGATTACCTTGAGGCCCGTGATTCCAGTCTTCTGACTTTCACCGGTACTACCAACAGGACCTATTCAATCTGGCTGAATTCCACGTCGGATCAGATGACACGTTTCTGGCTTAAGAATGATCTGAACGATTCCGTAACAGTATGGATAGGAAATCCATCGAGGGATACGATATGCCTCTATCTTGAACATGGAGTAAATTTCAGGCGGCCGATGAGGCAGGAAAATGTTTCACAGGCAAGTATAAACTATGAGCCACAGGATACCAAGAACCTTGTCAAGATCGGGAAAATAATCACCAGGTCGAAATATTGGAATGACCGTACCGAGACTTCATTTACTCTCAACCAGGGTATGCTTTCAAACTGGGTAAAGGGAGGTGAAAGCAACATTTCAACCACACTCGATATTACGTGGTATGCCGATTATAATAATAAACCAATGCTCTTATCGTCGAATAGTTTTGTAAGGCTGAAATATGGTCTGATCAAATCAGGAGATGAAAAGATAAGGAAGAATGTTGATCTGCTTGAAACCAACTCCAAAATAAACCATAAGGCTTTCGGGAAATTTGATTTCAGCGGCATAATGCTGTTGAAAACCCAGCTTGGCAAAGGCTATAATTATACCAGGTACAAGCTTAACGGTATTGACAGGGATACTGCAATACTTGTCTCCAAATTTATCAATCCCGCAATACTTACTCTTGGCATCGGGCTCGATTACAAACCAAATAAAGTAACCTCCATAAACTTCTCGCCGCTTTCCTACAAGCTCACTTATGTTTCCGATACGGCTCATATCGATCAGACTAAATATGGCATAGCCAAAGACAGGAGATCAAAACATGAGCCCGGGGCAAGCTTCCTGATATCAAATGAGTTCAAACCTTTGAAAACAGTGTCGGTTACAAACAGGTTGCAGCTCTTTACGAATTATATCAACAATCCGCTGAATATTGATGTTGACTGGGAAATGATCCTTCAGGCCCGCTTGAACTGGTTCACTGAATTAAGGCTAAACACCCATCTTATTTTTGATGACGACACCAGGACTGTGGTGCTGGATAAGGAAAAGAATCCGGTAATCGGGCCTGACGGTCTGAAAAAGCTTACTGCAAGGGTTCAGTTCAAGGAACTACTGGGATTGTCCTTTGTGTTCAGGTTCTAGAGCTGTTTCTGATATATCCTGAACCGCTTTACTATTTTCCCATCAAGCCTGTCGCATTCAGCTCTCATCCTTAAATTGTTTTCGAGGATAAGATGGCTGTCAATGAGTGTCATTTGCCTTTTCCTGGCCGATTCAAGCATTTTAATAGCCATAAGTACATCGATCCCCTGTCCCCTGCAATCCTTTCTTATCCCCCCGAGCATAAGCATCAGCTTCTTCGATTTTTTCATGGCGCTCAGGATCATGAAAAGGCCGAATGGGAAAAGTTTTCCCTTTGCTGCGATTATTCCTTTTGAAAGATCGGGAAGGGCAACGACAAATCCGACATACTCATCGCCTCTGCTTACAACCTTGACAAACTCGGGATCGAGTATGGGCAGATATCTGCTGGCAAATTCCTGTTTTTCAGGATCATTGAGGGGAACAAAACCATAGATGTCGCTAAAGGTCTGGTTCATCAGCTCGAGAATGGGTATTATATAAGGCTTTATTTCCTTCTTTGAACGGAATTCAATTATTTTGAATTCACCACTCTTTGAAAACCTGTCATAAGCTTTCAGATAAAGTGAGGGTACCGGATCGGGCATGGGGATGTTGTAATTCACAAGATCAACCTCCTTATAATAGCCAAGCGATTCCATCATTGCCGGCAGGTATTGTGAGTTTGTGGCAGCAGTAAAGAGATAGGGATATTCAAATCCTTCAATCTGAAATCCCTGAGGATCCTTGTCTGAAAATCCCAGGGGTCCTACGATTTTAACCATTCCCCTGTCTTTTACCCATTGTTCGACTTTATCAAGAAGTGCCCTGGCAACATCAATGTCATTGATGGACTCCATGAAGCAGAACCTTCCGTTCCTTTCCTTTTTTATTGAATTGTACCTGTTGTTGACCAGGCCCATTATCCTTCCAACAACCTTGTTATCCTTATAGGCGAGAAAAAATACGGCATCAGCATATTTGTAGGATCTGTTCTTTTTTTTGTTGAATAGAAGCCATTCATCATTGTATATCGGAGGCAGCCAGTCGGGATCATTCTCATGCACCCTGGCAGGAAGGTAAATGAATTCACGAAGCTCCCTTCTTGTGAGAACTTCTTTTACAATTATCTGAGCCATCAGGAAAAAAGTTTTCAGGTACCAAGAAACAAAAAAAACATCAGGAAAAGAAATCTAAAAGATCACCATGTCAAGAATAACAAATGCAGCAAAAAGAACACTTGCGATGCCATTGGTGGTCTGAAACGCAACTGTTACCCTGCTGAGGTCATCAGGCGCGACAATCAGATGCTGCCAGATCAGCAGTGCAGAAAATAGTGCAGCGCCGGTCCAGTACAGAATATTGCCGTGCCCATGGATCCCGGCAATAATGATAAGTGAAAATGTCAATAGATGTAAAACCGTCGAAATTGCAAGTGCTTTTTTCCTTCCTGACGAAGATGGAATAGAATGCAAATCATTATCCCTGTCAAATTCATCATCCTGAAGGGCATAAATTATATCAAAACCGGCCGACCAGGTGAGAACCATAAATGAATACAGCAATGGCAGAAGATCAAACCTTCCGGTTACCGATATATATGCACCAATTGGTGCAAGGCTCAATCCAAGGCCAAGTATGAAATGGCAAAGACTTGTGAACCGTTTTGTAAGGCTGTAGCCAAGTATTACAGCAAGTGCAACAGGTGAAAGGATGAGAGTAAGATTGTTAATAAAGGCTGTCGTAATTACAAACAGCAAAGCATTGACAATGACGAACACGGCAGCATAGCCTGTGCCGATTTTTCCGGATGGTATCTCTCTTTTTTGTGTTCTCGGGTTTAGAGAGTCAAATCTCCTGTCAGCCAATCGGTTAAATCCCATTGCAGCATTCCTGGCGAAGATCATGCACAGAACAACAAGCAATAACAGCCTGATGCTGAAGTCACTTTCATTTTTAGCCACTGCAAGTGAAAATCCTATCAGTGCGAAGGGCATTGCAAATACTGTATGGCTGAACTTGACAAGTGAAAAGTAATCGCCTGCTTTTCTGAAAAATCTATTCATGTGGTAAAGCCCGGATGAAAATTAGCAAAAGGCTCATTTATATTACTTTCTGATCTTCGCGTTCAGTTCAGTTTCGAAGGCCATGATCAGATTATTCATCACCTTGTCGATATTTTTGTCGGTCATCGTTCTAAGGTCGTCACGGAGAATGAAATACACTGCATAAGATTTTTTGTCATGTCCAAGGCTTTCACTCTCATATACATCGAACAGCCCGACTTCGCGAAGTACATTCTTTTCGACCCTGAAGGCGATATCTCTTATCTGTCCGAATTTTACATTTTTATCGATAAGAAGTGCAAGATCGCGTCTTACTGAGGGGAATTTCGGAAGTTCCCTGTATGAAATGGCATTGTTCCTTATCATTCTTAGGACATGATCCCAGTCGATGTGGCTGTAAAAAACGTCCTGGTCAATATCGAATTTTGCAAGATAGTTTCTGGATATTCTTCCGGTTTCTGCAACAAGATGATTGTTATGAAGGTATGTAACCGATTCTGCAAAGTATTTTTTTGTACTCTCTCCGTTCATCAGGGCAGATGTGCTTATTCCTAGCCTGGCGAAGATCATCTCCGTGGCAGACTTGATATGGTAGAAATCGGTCGGATCAGTCTTGTGGTTCCAGTTCTCCTTAGAAGGCTTTCCCGTCATGAAAAGATCGAGGAAGTTCCTTTCGCTGTAATCGTCCACCCTCGGAACCTTATTTTCTGAAGAGATCCTGAAATAACAATTGCCAAATTCATAAAGCTTGAGATCGCGGCATTGCCTGTTGATATTCCATTTAACCGAGCTGAGCCCTCCGAAAAGCAGCGACTGCCGCATGGCATTCAGATCAGAACTCAGGGGGTTGGCAAGCATAACAAGCTGACCGGGATTGAAGTCATCATTATTTTCAAACCATGCTGCCGGAACAAGTGAATTACACATTATTTCTGCAAATCCATTTGCCGAAAGGAGGTCAGAAATTATATTCACCACATTTTCCCTGTCGGGTTTACCGACATAATTAAGTGTCGAATTGACATGATCGCCGATCTCAACATTATTATAACCATAGATCCTCAGAATTTCTTCGATAACATCGGCCTCCTGCTTCACATCCACCCTGTAAGCGGGAATCTCCAGAAGCAATGTGTCACTGTCTTCCTTTAATATTAAGATATCCAGTAATCCCAGTATCTTCCTGACTGTCTCCTTATCTATGTGTTTTCCGATAAGCCTGTCAACGTTATGGTAACTTATCGGGACTTTTGCATTTTCAATTTTTTCAGGATATATATCGACAATATCCGAACTTATCCTGCCTCCTGCAATCTCCTTCATCAGCATTGCGGCTCTTTTAAGTGCCCAGATGGTGATATTCGGATCGGTGCCCCTTTCGAACCTGAAAGACGCATCTGTCTGAAGACCATGTCTTTTAGATGTTTTACGTATGGAAACAGGATTGAAATGCGCGCTTTCAAGAAAAATATTCTTTGTTGAATTTGTTACTCCCGATTTTATGCCTCCGAACACTCCTGCGATACACATACCTTCTTCAGCATTGCAAATCATAAGGTCACGCGAAGAAAGGCTTCTTTCGGTTTCATCGAGGGTGATAAACCTGCTTTTATCGGGAAGATTCCTGATTATGACTTTTTTGCCGGTTATCTTGTCTGCATCGAAGGCATGCAGCGGCTGACCTATTTCGAGCTGGACAAAGTTGGTGATATCCACCACATTGCTGATCGGATTAAGTCCGATTGCTTTAAGCCTGTTTTTCAGCCATTCCGGTGATTCAGCTATTTTCACGTCGCTGATGGTGATGCCCGAGTATCTCGGGCAGGCTGCAGTGTTCTCGACGATTACTTCGAGTACATTGCTGGTATCGTCAATTTTAAAATTATCAATTGAAGGTTTTTCTGCCTTGAAATCCTTGCCGTGGTTAAGGCTCAGATATGCAGCTACATCCCTCGCCACACCAAAATGCGATCCGCTGTCTATCCTGTTTGGAGTAAGACCTATCTCAAAAACTGTGTCATGTTCAATTCCGAAATATTCAGATGCAGGAGTCCCGGGAACAGCATCGCCGTCAAGGACAATTATCCCCTCATGACCGGTCCCCAGACCAAGCTCATCTTCGGCACAGATCATGCCTTCAGATATTTCTCCCCTTATCTTGGATTTTTTTATGGCGAACATTTCATCTCCGCTGAATACCATGGCGCCAACTGTGGCAACAGCAACTTTCTGACCTGCAGCCACATTGGGGGCTCCACACACAATTTGCAGCGGTTCACCTGTCCCGATATCAACTGTGGTCACCGAGAGCTTATCTGCACCAGAATGCTTTTTGCAGGTAAGAACCTCTCCGACAACAACTCCTTTCATTCCACCCTTTACTGATTCCCATTCTTCCATTCCTTCTACCTCCAGTCCAATGCCTGTAAGCAGGGAGGAGAGCTGATGGGGATCAAGATCTGTTTTAAGGTAATCTTTTATCCAGTTGTATGAAATTTTCATAAAAACATTGAAATAAAATATCAAAATTGCAAAAGTAAACAATTTATCTCAGCGAAAAGGGATTTCTCTATCTTTGTACCTTAAACAACAGAATTTATGACTATCGAACAGAACGACAGGCTTATCCTCCTGACAAACGATGATGGATTGTATGCCTCAGGCCTTAAAACACTTATGGAGGTGATGGAAGAATTCGGGAAGGTTGTTCTTGTATCAACACTCGAAAGCATGTCGGGCATGTCACAGGCTCTTACTGTAAAGACACCGCTGAGGGTTAAACTTCTCGAGGAAACTGATCGCAGGAGGGTGTATGCATGTAACGGGACTCCGACAGATAGTATAAAGCTGGCTGTAAACCAACTTCTTGAGAGAATGCCCGATTGGGTTGTTTCGGGTATAAATCATGGTGCAAATGCTTCCGTAAGCGTTCTTTATTCAGGTACCATGGCTGCCGCTATTGAAGGATGCCTTTACGGGATTGATTCTGTGGGATTCTCCCTGAATGACTTTTCCCGGAATGCTGATTTTTCAGTTTGCAGGAAATACATCCGCCTGGTGATGCAAAAACTTTCTTCCCATTCCCTGCCAAAAGGAATTTGTCTGAATGTAAATATCCCTTCGGTACCTGAAAATGAAATCAAAGGGATCATGATCTGCCGTCAGGCCAAAGGGAACTGGAAGGAAGAATTCGAAAAGCGCAAAGACCCGATGGGGAAGACATACTACTGGCTCACGGGAATGTTCCAGAACCAGGAACCTGATGCCGTGGATACTGATGAATGGGCGCTTGCAAACGGCTATGTTTCAGTTGTGCCGGTATCCGTTGATATGACCGCCCACTGGTATATCTCAAGCCTGAAGGAACAATTCTCGGAATGATAATTCCCGAAAAATATGACAGAGTCGGACTGGGAGCGGCAGCAGGCTTTCTTATCCCCGTTATAATAGCATTCTGCGTTTATTTTTTTTCAGCCGGCGATAAGACTTTTTCAGCCTATGTTGAAAGACTTGTTAAAGCCGACATAGTTACACATATTGTTTCGCTTTGCGTCTTCCCGAATATCTTTCTGTTTCTTTTATTCAACAGGCTCGACATGCTCCGTGCAACAAGAGGGGTTCTCGGAATCACGATTTTCTGGGCTATTGTGGTCTTTGCTTTAAAATTTCTTTTATGAAGTATTTCATTGTTGCAGGTGAGCAGTCGGGAGATCTTCACGGGTCAAATCTAATAACGGAATTAAGAAAAAAGGACAACTCATGCGAAATCAGATGCTGGGGCGGGGATCTGATGGAAGCAGCTGGTGCTAAGCTCATGATGCATTATAAAAGTATTGCTTACATGGGTTTTGTGGAGGTGGCAAAAAATCTTGGATCCATATCCCGTAACCTTTTACTCTGCAGGGAGCAGATCAAAGATTTCAATCCTGATATCGTAATTCTAATCGATTATCCTGGCTTCAATTTCAGGATAGCAAGGTTTGCACATGCTTCGGGTTTCAGGGTGTTCTATTATATTTCACCCAAGATATGGGCATGGAATGAAGGAAGAGTTGAGCTTGTAAGAAAGTATGTCGACAGGATGTACATCATATTCCCTTTTGAAGTGGAATTTTACAGGAAGCATGGGATTGAGGTTGAATACAGGGGTAATCCACTTCTTGATGAGACGGAAAAGAAACTCAGGA
>JAAYUS010000037.1 GCA_012517605.1 Bacteroidales bacterium | reverse complement strand
TTTGGTGTTCATGAATTAACCGCCACCCTTGGAAATACTTACGCTCCTGCCGGAATATACAGAAGTATCTCCGCAAGCGGGTCAGATTATACAAGCGATGCAATTCAGAATCTTGCCCTTGCAAACTCCACCTCAATTACAGGTTCATCTGTAAACAGCGGCAAATCAAGGCTTTCATATTTTGGTAGATTAGGTTACACATATAAAGGGAAATATGTGCTTAACGCCAGCCTGAGACGTGACGCCTCGAGCGTATTTGGCGTCAATAACAGGTGGGGAACATTTTATGGCGTGGGTGTTGCATGGACGATATCGGAAGAGGAGTTCCTGAAATCCCAGTCGTCAATTTCGAACCTTAAGCTGAGAACAAGTTATGGCAAAACGGGGAATGATAACATTCCTGCATTCCTTACTTCATCAAATGTCTGGAAAGGAACCGGGAACAATATTGTGTATTCCTTTGGTGATGACCTCACTTTTGCCACCGGATCAATCGTAAACAGCGTTCCGAATCCAAACCTCAAATGGGAAGAAACCACCCAGTTCGATGTAGGTTTTGACCTTGGGCTGCTGAAGGACAGGGTAAGCTTCACCTTCGATTACTATAACAGGTCGAACAAAGACCTTCTGATCGAGACTCAGCTTCCTCTTACAACGGGTCTTGGTAATCCGGGTCAGGTGGGGACTCAGTGGATAAATGCTGCAAGCATGAAGAATTCGGGATTTGAGGCCTCCCTTACCTATAACAGCAATGCGGCAAGTGAATTCAGGTGGAATGTTTCGCTCAATACAACCTACAGCATTAATGAAGTGACAGCCCTTGGTACTGTTGGTGATCTTCCCATTTCAAAAGGTGAGTTCATGACCGGAGTAGGAAATGCGACAAGGACTGATATTGGCCATCCTCTTGGTTCTTATTACGGATATGTATATGATCATGTCATTGTGGACCAGGATGATCTGGATGCCCTTAATGAATCGGCAAGTTCAGCTTCCGGTGGTAAGGTGACTGAATACCAGACCAACGCAAAACCCGGCGACAGGGTTTGGAAGGATATTGACGGCAACGGTTACATTAATGCGGATGACCGGACATATATAGGAAATCCTTCACCAAAATGGCAGTACGGCGTTTCTTTCAATGCATTCTTCAAGAACTTCGACCTTCAGTTGCTGATGCACGGTGTCGCCGGCGTTGATGCAGTGAACGGTTCCCTCTACTGGTGGGAAGGAATGTCAAAACCTTTTAACCAGACCACAACTGTCTTAAGAAGATGGAAACAACCGGGAGATGTTACCGACATTCCGAGAGCAGGACAGAACTCAGGCGCTAACCTTAATTTCTCCACATGGTATGTAGAGAAAGGAGATTACCTGAGAGTTAAGAATATTGCACTGGGGTATACACTTCCTGCAAACCTGTTCAATACTTTTGAAAAATTCAGGGTCTATTTATCGATTCAGAATGCACTTACATTCACAAAGTATTCGGGATTCGATCCTGAAATATCCTCCACTTCACCCGGTGACAACAATAACTATATCTTCCAACGTGGAATTGACATGTATCAGAGGCCAAATCCGCGCATTATGAGACTTGGAGTTCAGTTAACCTTCTAAAAATGATGCACATGAAAAGCAAATTGATATACACCTTAGTTGCAGTCATGCTCCTTGGAGCCTGCAGCGAAGATATTCTGGATGTGAAGAATGAGAACAGCTATGACGGCAACACATTCTTTACAAATGCGACAACCGCCACCGAAGCCTCAACAGCTATGTACTCTCCCCTGTTATTCCAGGGAATGTTCGAGCGCGAGTTCTATTTTATTTTTGACCTCCTCGGGTATGATGCATTCAAGAACTTCCCGCTTCAGGGATCGCTTCTTGAAATTGCCGCCTATACTCATAATCCGAATACCGGGGAGATGAATTACTTTTTCAATTCATGTTACAAAATGATCTTCAGGACCAACTTTGTAATAAACATGTGCGAGAACTGGCAGACGACAAACGATGCAGATGCCGCCCTGAAAACGAGAATTGAGGGTGAGGCGAAATTTCTTAAATCGCTTGGATATTTCTGGCTGGTCACTTGTTTCGGTGATGTACCGCTGAGGAAAACCCTCGAAGATCATTATGTCCTTCAGATGGAAAGGACTCCAAAGGCAGAAATATGGGCCGATATTGAAGCAAACCTTTCAGATGCTATCACAAAACTTCCTCTTGCACAGGATTATTCAGCCTCTGATTATGGCAGGGCAACAAGGGGAGCCGCAGTGGCACTGCTCGGGAAAGCATACCTTTACCAGGGCAAATACGCTGAGGCCATTACTGAGTTGTCGAAACTTACTTCAGCTCCTTATGATTATGACCTGGCCGGATCACTTGATGATATTTTCATTCATGACCAGAAAACTAAGGAAACAATCTTTGCAGTTATGCACGGCGAATGGCAGGGATGGGGTGTTGGAAATGCCTATGGTATGTTTGGAGGTCAGGAATCGTGGGGTAACAAGATGACCCATACCGGACGTGCAATGGAATATGGTTTCAACGACTGGTGGAACGTTCTTCTTTCTCCCACTCTTGTAGATGCATTTACATATCAGAATGAATCAGGAACGCCATATACTGATCCAAGGGCTAAATTCACATTTTATGATAATCTCGGGACAAAAGGCGGAGATACCCAGTACTGCGATGAATGTCCCGGTGGAATAGAATCATATGCCGCAGCCGTCGGGACTGCAGGCCCGATATTCTCGTGGCGCAAATATGAGTTGTATGAATTAAGGCATAACTACGGACAGCCCGACAGTTATATTAACAGTCAGGTGATACGTTTTGCCGATGTTCTTCTGATGCTTGCTGAATCATACATTGAAACCAATCAGGTTTCAAGCGCCCTTCCGCTCATCAACAGGGTTCGCAGGCGCTCGGGGGCATTTGAATATACATCTCTGGGATCACAGGATAATGCAAGGACTATCCTAAGAAGGGAAAGGAGACTTGAACTGGCAGGCGAGCAGGCAAGGTTCTTTGACCTTGTACGCTGGGGAGTTCTCGTACAGACAATCAATGCGGAAAAGCAGATTGTTGAAACCACTCAGCCTGTTAAGGATTATCATGTCCTTCTGCCCATTCCGCAGTCGGAAAGGGATGCAAATCCTTTGCTTAATGCACAGGTGAAGAATAACTGGAATTAGCAGAAAAATGCAAAATAAGGGCATGCCATGGCATGCCCTTATTAATCATCGCATGTACATTTTACATCCGGCAAGAGCCTTTGCGTCAGGTTCATTCCGGTTATCCGGTCTGTTCTTGCTGCGTGACATTTGTCACACTTGGAAAACAGCTTCAGATCCCAGATATCAGCGAAAACACGTCCGGCCTGCTTTTCAATTCCGTATTCAAGTACCTTTTCAAGGGATTTTATTCCGGGAGGGCTGAAGAGACCCTTTTCGGCGAGCTTTTCCATGATGCCGTTTCCACCTCTTACAGGTATAATGACACAACATTCAACCCCTGCGTCAAAAGCAAAATCTATAGATCGTTCAGCCCAGAAGATACCGTCGCGCTCCGACATTATAAAAGGAGGGCGCAATAAGATGAAAGCCCTTGTAAAAATGTCATTGTCAAGCAAAAAGCTTACTGATCCTGTGAAATCATCAAGGGTCATCCTTTTGTTGAGGTTCTCAATGACATTTATATTCACGCACTCGAGCCCGATCGCAACCTGAAGGTCAGTTTTGATTCTATCCCTGAATTCAAGGCTTTTCTTCCCTATGAATGCAGGATGACTCTCCACAATGACAGTATCGAAACCTTTAAGCAGGCCGGCAATCCGTTCATATTCATTAAGTGGAATTGCACCTGTATCGAAAAAGCTGCCGCTGTTATAAAGCTTTATGTGCTTTACGGCCGGAGCCTGATTTAAAACCCATTCAATCTGGCCTGAAATCAGGCCATCACTTAGAGTAAAATCAGTTGTATTCTTCCACAGGTCACACATAAGGCAGTGAAAAGGGCACTCCCTGTTTGTCAGAAAGATAGTCAGAACATCTTCAACAGAACCTGACGGCGAGAGCTCTTTTTCGACAATCCATGAATATGGTCTTTCAGGGTCAACTATGTTCTTTCCTCCCCTGAACGACATTATCCAGCTGTCTGAAATCTTTATTTCACTGCTGTCATTCATAGCTGGCAAGGAACTCTTTCCGGTATGAGATTTCCTTTTCCGGGAAATGCTTCCTGAATGTATCAGCAGGAGCTGCTCCATGCTGGAAACGCCTTTTCGGGAAAATTGGCATTGTAATGCCCGTAACCGCCTTTATTCCCTCTGATACAATCTGTCCCTTGAGTTCGTACAGTTTCCTGTGATCCCATCCTGTGATATCGATGAATGGAATGCCTTCCGATACCTCTATGACATTGGGAAGGGTGTAAGGGCTGAAAGACTCAAATCCCAGGCTCGCTCCGGTAGTATATGTTCGCATGAATCCCCTGCTCAGGCCTCCGGAATATGTAAGCGAGTGTTTTATTGAATCTACTCCCCATCCTTCGTGGTAAAGCATGAGGTTATTCAGGACGCTTTTAATAGTAAGCTCCGGGTTTTCTTCAATAGGATAGTCCTTGAGATTCTCGTTTCCGCCATCGCCATCCACAATGTATTTCCAGTCGGGATAGAGAGATCTGATCCCTTTCATCAGAGCCAGGTTCATTGTAGCCGATTCAATGTCGAGAGGTTTATAGTCTTCAACTATCCTTACTGCTTTTTTCCAGTCAAGTGAAGAATAGGTAACTTCTATTATTTCAAGGAATAGACCGAGTCCAAGATCATCGAGGAATTTTCTTGCCTGGGCAAGATCCTCACCGCCGCCGTCGATGCTCAGGGTAAAAGCTTTCAGACGTGACGGACTCTCTCCAAGCTCCTTCAGAGCCTGATAAACCAGGAGAAATAAGGCTCCGCTGTCAATGCCTGCCGAGAAGGTGACGCCAACAGGCCCTGATACTGCATGCATCCTGAGCCATTTCTTTATTTCTTCATAAACGGTTCCAATATATAATACACCGATTTCTGAAGGATCCTTTGGCAGCTTATTGCGCTCGGGTTTAAAAAATCTCTGATAGACAGGATTGGGATCGGGACACCCGAGGAGTTCAATCTTTGTAATATAATGGGCCGGGACCATCCTTGTATACGAGGGATGAAACTGATGATCGAGGCCCTCCTTTCTGAGGTATTCAAATATTGTGTCGATGCGTTCAGCTATCACCAGTTCCGGCCCACCTGGCCGTTTGGCAATGAAATACCTCATCGGACGTCCTATCGATCTGGCCATCCTTATGGTTTTTCCTTCTACGGATACCAGTGAAAACTGACCGTCAATCTTCCTTACTTTTTCGGCATCTCCCGATCTTACGCATTCCACTGCCTCCTCATGTGTCATGTTATAGATCACATTCTTTTCCGGATTTGTCAGATCTGTTACTTTGTTTACGTATTGGTTGTTCATATTTAATAAATTTAAGTTGATTCTTATAAAAGTACTTAGAGTAATTAGAGTACTTCGAGTACTTCGAGTACTTAGAGTACTTCGAGTTAACTTTAAGTACTCTACACTTTAGCTCACTTGTAACTTCTTTAAACTTTAAGTACTCTACACTTTAGCTCACCCGCACCTTCAAACTATTCCTTTTCCCTGTTTTATTGTGATATACCTGTCGGCTGTCACATTCCTGTAAATTTCCTTCTGCCCGTCACTCCAGTATATCTCAAGCGTATCAACAGATTTTGCATTTGCCAGACCTATGTGTATCCGTGGATCATTGTTTGAAAGATAGCTTGTTGCCCACTGGTTAATAAAAACCTGTTTCTTTCCTCCGGAAATCGCAACTACTTTTGCTGC
>JAAYUS010000225.1 GCA_012517605.1 Bacteroidales bacterium | reverse complement strand
GATACAGCCTCTTTTTTCTTTAATATTTATAAAGAAAAATCTTAACTTTAGGTGTACAATTATCTCTCGCTGTATGTCACTTAAAATTACTGACTGGGCTGTCGAGGACAGGCCCAGGGAAAAACTTATCAGGAAAGGCATATCCACACTGAGCGATGCCGAATTGCTTGCAATATTAATAAGCTCGGGAACAAAAAAGAAATCTGCCGTTGACCTCGGAAGGGAACTTCTCGGTATGGTCAATAATAATCTCAACTCACTCGGGAAACTTACAGTTGCCGACCTGCTTAAAATCAGAGGTATAGGCCCTGCCAGAGCGGTCACAATATCAGCGGCTCTTGAGCTTGGCAGGAGGAGGAACCTCGCCGAACTGCCCGACGTTTTCCAGATCAAATGCTCGAAGGATGTGGCCGACATATTTCAGCCCCTGCTTTCCGATCTTGCACACGAGGAGTTCTGGGTGCTATTCCTCAACAGATCAAACCGTGTCATCGAAAGGATGAAGCTTAGCCAGGGAGGCCTGAGCGGAACCGTGACAGATGTGAGGTTAGTGATGAAAAAGGCCGTGGAATACCTTGCATCCGGAATAATAGTCTGTCATAATCATCCATCAGGAAACCTGAATCCAAGCGAATCCGATACAAAGATCACAAACAAGATAAAAGATGCCGGGAACCTTATGGATATCCAGCTTCTCGACCATCTGATAATTTCAGGTAAGGACTACTACAGTTTTGCTGATAACGGGCTCATTTGAAAAATGTTCCGTCTGGATTTCCTGCCGGGGTTATCTTAGTAACCTTCCGCTCATCCCTGCATTTAAGAAGAAGATCCTCAAATGTCATGCTCAGGAGGGGATGGATCATCTTCGGCGCTATCTCACACAAGGGAACAAGTACGAATTTCCGGTCCTGGATCAATGGATGCGGAATTGTAAGATCAGGCTTTTCAATGATACGGTTCGCATAGAAAAGTATATCTATATCTATTGTCCGTGATGCATATTGCTTTGCATTTCGGACTCTGCCGAGTTTATCCTCAATGCCCTGGATCTTTTTCAGAAGATCATGGGGCTTCAGTTCAGTGTGAATCTTGATTACCATATTTAGAAAATTGTTCTCACTCTGAAAACCCCATGGCTCAGTCTCATAAATTCCCGATTTTTCACTTATGAATCCTATCGATCTGCCAATAAGGCCGACGGCGTTATTCAGGTATAACTCCCTTTCGCCCAGATTTGAACCCAATCCGAGAAAAACATAATTTGTCATAAACCGGACTTTTGCTAAATTTATTAAATCCTCCCGTAATTTCAATCTGTTAAAGTTGTTTTTTATATATTTGAAAACCATTTTATTAAAGCAATCTGTCATATGAAAAGCTTTCTCAAATACACACTTGCCACCATCACGGGCATCATAATTACATTTATTTTGTTTTTTATTATACTTCTTGCCAGCCTGAGCACTATTGCCATCTCAGGTGACAAGCCCGTCACGATATCAGACAAATCAGTCCTTGTCCTGAAGGCAGGAGTGGCAATCCCCGACCAGGGAAGCAACAATCCCTATGAAGGTCTCGACATAATCAATATGACAGTGACACCTGCTCCCGGGCTGAACGAGATTCTGAGCAACATTAAGAAAGCCGCTTCTGATGACAAAATAAAAGGCATCCTTATCGAAAACGGAGTTATGCAATCAGGATGGGCAACAACCGGTGAAATAAGAAAAGCCCTTCAGGAATTCCGCAAGTCGGGGAAATTTGTGATTGCATATTCAGATTACGTGATGCTTCAGGAAGGATACTACCTTTCAAGTGCGGCCGACAGGATCTATTTAAATCCATCCTCTACCCTTGATTTCAAAGGACTTAGCGGAGAGGTGATGTTCTATAAGAAAGCACTTGAAAAACTGGGAGTTGAGGTCCAGGTCACCCGCCACGGTAAATTCAAAGGAGCCGTTGAACCATTTATCCTCGATAAGCTCAGCCCCGAAAATGAAGAACAGATAAAAAGTTATGTAGGATCCATATGGTCACACGTCATCTCTGAGATCTCCAAAGCAAGGGGCATTTCATCAGACAGGCTGAACGAGCTTGCTGATAACCTGACAGGGTATGTTGCCGAGGGAGCTTATGAAAACGGGCTGGTCGACGGACTTGTTTACCGCGATGCCCTTATTGACACACTGAAAATAAGATCGGGCCTCACAACCAATGATAAGATAATGATGGTCCCCATGCATAAGTACACAAATGTGCCGGGGCCCGCAAAAAAGGCATCAAATTACAGGATATCAGTGATTTATGCCTCAGGAACCATTGCCATGGGCAGGGGAAATGAGTCGAACATAGGCGGTAACTCATACAGCGATCTGATAAGAAAAGAAAGAAAAGACTCGACTGTAAAAGCCATAGTGCTGAGGGTTAATTCTCCCGGAGGCAATGCTATAGCATCAGATATAATCTGGAAGGAGCTTGAACTTGCGGCCAAAGTCAAGCCTGTCGTTGTCTCAATGGGCAATTATGCTGCTTCGGGCGGTTACTATATTTCGGCACCCGGAACAAAAATATTCGCCGACCCGGCTACAATAACCGGCTCAATAGGAGTGTTCGGCCTAATCCCCAACACAGGCAAACTCCTGAACCAGAAACTGGGGATAACGACACAGACTGTCAGGACAAACGAGAATTCTGATTTCCCTTCTGTTTACAGGCCTATGAGCATTTACGAAAAGGAAGTAATGCAGCTCAGCATCGAAAAAGTGTACAGCGATTTCATCAGTAAAGTTTCGGAAGGAAGAAAAATACCTGTGACATCAGTCGACAGCATCGGACAGGGAAGGGTCTGGAGCGGAGCCGATGCAATGAAGATAGGGCTCGTCGACGAGGAAGGTGGTCTCTCTGACGCCATTGAGGCCGCCGGGAAACTGGCTGGCATTGAATCATATTCAATAAGGGAATTGCCTCAGACCCAGGATCCTCTGACAAGAATTATCTCACAGCTGAGCGGTGACATCCGAATTAAGTTCCTGAAACAGGAATTTGGAGAATATCAGAGATTCTTCGATGAATTGCAGGAGATAAAGAATCTCTCGGGAATACAGGCAAGACTGCCATATTTCATCGAGATCCATTGACATGGGAAACAGAAAACTCTTCCTACTTTATCCTTTCTCAATTTTATACGGGCTGATCACAGGCATCCGGAATTTACTTTATGATCTCAATATACTGCATTCGCAGAAATTCACCATTCCGGTAATATGTGTAGGAAATATTACTGTCGGCGGCACCGGAAAAACCCCTCATACAGAATATCTCGTAAACCTGCTGAAGAGTGAGTTCAGGGTTGCCGTCCTTAGCAGGGGCTATAAAAGAAAGTCGAAAGGTTTTATAATTGCAGATGAGGCCTCTTCCGTCATGGACATCGGTGACGAACCGCTGCAGATATCCAGAAAATTTCCCGGGATAATTGTAGCCGTTGATAACGACAGGAGAAACGGGATAAAAAAGATCATGAAAGAATTTCCCGAAACGGATGTCATAATTCTTGATGACGGCTTCCAGCACAGGAGGGTTAAACCCGGGTTTTCAATTCTTCTCACTGATTACAGCCGGCTTATAACAAGAGATATTCTTATGCCCGCCGGCCGTCTCAGGGAAAGCAGTAAAAACAGGAAAAGAGCTGATATTTTAATTGTCACAAAAACCGATCCGGCGATTTCGGATAAAGAGCTTGCCGTTATCAGAAATGAACTTCAGACCTCAGCAGACCAGAAGGTGTTTTTTACAAAAATTGATTACGGCGATCCGGTACCGGTTTTTAATGAAGAAAATGCAGGACGAAATTTATTTTCGATGGATGATCCGGGGGAAAAAGCGGCAATATTGATAACAGGCATTGCATCGCCAGCCGGTATAATGAAATACCTGGATCAGTTTTTTTCGGAAATCATACATCTTGGTTTTGCCGATCACCATTATTTTAAAAGCAGGGACCTTGACAGGATTAATGCTGCATGGCAAAAAATGGGGACCTCTCAAAAAATCCTGATTACCACCGAAAAGGATGCTGTCAGGTTGCGGGAATTTACTAATATTGCCCCCGAAATAAAAAGGGCCTTTTATTATCTGCCTGTGGAGGTCAGCTTTTTGAAAGAAAATAAAAATGTGTTTGATTCTATGATTTTCGATTATGTTGGAAAAAATAAAAGAAACAGCTGAGTTCCTAAAATCAAAAGGGATCATTAACCCGGAAGCCGGAATTGTTCTTGGAACGGGATTGGGAGGACTCACATCAAAAATCAATATTATCTCTGAAATTGATTATCACGACATACCCAGCTTTCCGGTATCGACTGTTGACGGACATGCCGGTAAGCTAATTTACGGCGATTTCGGCGGCAAAAAGATCGTGGCCATGAAAGGACGGTTTCATTTTTATGAAGGATACAGTACATCACAGATCGCCTTCCCCATAAGGGTTATGAAATATCTTGGAATTAAATGGCTCTTTCTTTCCAATGCAGCCGGGGGAGTGAATCCCGGGTTCAGGATCGGAGATATAATGATAATAACGGATCATATTAACCTGCTTCCAAACCCGCTTATCGGGAAAAATGATGACAGGATAGGAACGCGCTTCCCCGATATGAGCGAGGCCTATGACAGATCTCTTATTGACAGGGCAACTGAGATTGCAGAAAAAAACAATATCAGGATCTGCAAGGGTGTTTATCTTGGAACGACCGGGCCAACTTTCGAAACTCCTGCTGAATACAAATATTTCAGGACCATAGGCGCTGATTCCGTGGGGATGTCAACGGTAACAGAAGTCATTGTGGCACGTCATATCGGATTGCCATGTTTTGCAGTAAGTATAATCACCGACCTTGGCGTTGAAGGCAAGATTGAATATACTACCCATGAGATTGTTCAGCGTGAAGCCGAAAAAGCAGAAAACCGGATGACGATAATAATGACAGAGCTTATTTCTTCCTTGTGAAAATTTTTACCACAAAG
>JAAYUS010000224.1 GCA_012517605.1 Bacteroidales bacterium | reverse complement strand
TGTGGGCGATGACGGGTTCGAACCGCCGACCCTCTGCTTGTAAGGCAGATGCTCTGAACCAGCTGAGCTAATCGCCCTGAAACGGGTGCAAATATAATCCAGATTTTGGTTTCTGCAAAAGAAATTAAAATTTAAAATATGTCACTGCATTGTTTTCACTGCCTTAAAAACCTGCCCGGCATCCCTTTCTTAATGGCTTATGTTGAATAAGTATTGTCAATATGTTGATAACCTGTTAAAATGGCCCCGTCTTACTGTATTAAAATGACATAATTTCACGTTTATATATCCTGAAGGCCAGTGACCTTCACCAAATGATCTGTGGTTAAACCAGATGAAATTTTGTCTGACTGATGATTAATAATATATTTTTGTAAAGTAATCCTAACCTGACCTATATGAAATCAGCCAAATGTTTCTGTAAAGCTTCAGTATCAGCTGTGCTGGTGCCTGAAGCTCTGAAACTGCAAGCTTTTTTGCTTTTATTTTTTATTGGCGCCTCAGGTTATTCATCATCACCGGTTATAAGTTACAAACCTGTGCTTCCTCCTGTTGCCCTTTGCAAAAACATCACTGTCCGGCTTGGTGCAGGAGGGACCATATCAATAAGCGCTGCCGACGTCGACGCCGGATCATATGACCCCGATGGTACAATAACCTCAATGTCAGTGACGCCGGCTACATTCAACTGTTCACAGAAAGGATTGAACTCGGTAATCCTGACCGTGACCGACAACGAAGGAAAAACCGCATCCTGCACGGCACAGGTATCAGTTGAGGATAAAATACCGCCGACTGTTGTATGTAAAGATCATAATCTGTACCTCGATGCCTCAGGAAAAGGGACACTGAACCCTTCGGAAGTAAATAACGGCTCAACCGATAACTGCACGGCAGGATTGTTTTTTTATCTTAGCAGAACCGATTTCACTTGCAAGGATATCGGATCACCTGTTGATGTCACACTTGTTGGCACCGATGGGGCAGGAAACTCCGCATCATGCATTTCCAGAATAACCGTTCTGGATACAGTTTCACCTGTCATCAATTATAAACCTTTTGAACTTGTACTGGGATCATCAGGAACAGCAACCCTGTCAGCAGCCGATATTGACAATGGCACATTCGATAATTGCGGCAGTGTTTCCTTGTCTGTTTCTCCTTCAGTATTTACCTGCAGTGACCTTGGGCAGAAAACAGTGGTACTGACAGCTACCGATTCTCATGGCAACACTTCTCACCGCAACGTGCCTATAAGTGTTTCATCTACACTTAAAATATCAGGCATGTCACTCAGCAGTTGTGACATGGCACCATCTCTTGCACTTTTCGCAGCCGACAAAGAAGGGGGCGATGGCAACTATTCAAGTTTGTGGAAGGGTCTGACTCCATCATCAATGCCTTTTATGGTGATAATTCCCTTTCCACCATCACTGCTGTTTTCAGCAACTTCGACCCTTGAAAAACCATTCTTTAACAATACAATGCCTGATGGGTATTACGATATCAGACTTGTTGTGACTGACGGAAATGGCTGCAGGGATTCGTCAGATATTAAAATAAACCAGACAGGGGCTATATTCAATAACCAGACCATGAGGTATTCTGAGGCCTGTGAAGGTGAGGTCAGAACATATTCAGTGCTATATAAGCCAGACGCCGAATACATCTGGTCTGTCACCAACGGTACAATTCTCGACAGTGATACCGATACCAGCAGGATCAGTGTCTTATGGAATACCGGAGTTTTACAGGGGAGGGTACTGACGACTATTACCAAACCGAACAGTCTTTTCACGGGTGGCCAATGCGGATCTACCGTGGTAGACACTGTAACCATTACTCCTTTACCGGATCCGGTTTTCAATAATCCTGCAACAAATGTTTGTCACGATTCTCCTACAACTTATACACTTACTGATACATATGCCTATAACCGTTGGACAGTGGTCGGGGGAGTTATTATTTCAGGCGGAACAGTTTCCGACAATTATGCCACAATAAGATGGAATGAGGGCCCCTCCGGTATTGTATCCGTATCTTCAGGGAATAATGCATACTGTACAAACACTGTGGCTTTGACAGTCACCATCTTCAATCTTCAGGGATCGGTAACTTCCTTATCAGATATTACCTGCAACGGAGGATCAGACGGGGCAGTCACCGTTACCGCCAGCCCTGGAACAGGAATGGCTCCATTCCTGTATTCTCTTGATGGCGGCGTATTTGTTGCCGGTGGAACCTTCACAGGATTGTCATTGGGGAATCACTCTGTCAGGATAAGGGATGCCCTCTTGTGCACGTTTGACGTCCCGTTTGTGATCGATCAGCCGGCACCCGTAACAGGAACAGCTTCATCTCTGAAAAATGTAAGTTGTTTTGGGGGTTCCGACGGTTCTGTTGCAATAAATGCATCAGGAGGGACTCCTCCCTATCAGTACCGACTTAACGGAGGCCCGGCTCAGGGATCGAATGTATTCGGCGGACTGACCGCAGGGGCATATACAGTAACGATTACCGACAACCACGGATGTTCAGGATATGTGTTGTTTTCAATTGTACAGCCCGCACTTCCTCTTAACGGATCAACATCTGTGACAAATGTCACGTGCTTCGGGGAGTCGACGGGCAGAGTTATTCTGACAGTAACAGGAGGCACGGGTCCTTATTCATACCTGTGGAGTAATGGAGCTACATTGAAAGACCTGGTTAATGTGCCGGCCGGGAACTATAATGTTATTGTTACCGATGCAAATGGGTGTACGTTAACTGTAAATACTTCGGTCACCCAGCCTGCTGCCGCCCTTGCAGGTTCTTCCTCGGTAACCAATGTACTTTGCTATGGTGCTTCGACAGGTTCTGTAAACCTTACCGTTACCGGAGGCACTTCGCCTTATTCATACCTATGGAGCAACGGAGCTGTGACAAAAGATATCACTAACATTCCAGCAGGAAACTATAGCGTAACCATAACAGATGCCAACGGTTGCATCCTGATACTTAATGCCTCTGTTTTACAGCCTGCTTCAGCCTTAAGCGGAAGTGTTTCGGCTCAGACAAATGTATCCTGTTCTGGCGGAACTGACGGATCAGTTACCGTTGCCGGTTCAGGAGGAACCGGCCCCTATATGTACAGGCTAGGATCCGGTTCCTTCCAGTCATCGGGGACATTTGCAGCGCTTTCTGCAGGCAGTTATACAATAACCATCCGGGATGCAAACCTTTGCACCTTCAGTATTCCTGTCAGCATCACGCAACCGGCATCACCTCTTGGCGGAACTATTGTTTCGCTGGCAAATGCCGGATGCTATGGTGATGCTTCAGGGAGTGCTACAGTTTCGGGATCGGGCGGCACGTCTCCATATGAGTACAGCATTGATGCAGGACCTTTCCAGTCTTCAGGAGCATTTTCAGGGCTTGCAGCAGGTTCCCATAATGTGACGATCAGGGATATCAACCAGTGTACTTTCACTTTGCCTTTAAGCATTTCTCAACCCTCATCACCCCTGGCTGTTACTGTAAGCCACACTGACATATTATGCCTGGGTGCATCCACCGGAACCGCGACTGCAGAAGCCACAGGCGGCACAGCACCGTATTCATATTCCTGGAACAGTGTTCCTTTGCAGACTACACAGGCAGCTGTAAACCTACCGGCCGGAAATTATATTGTAACTGTAACCGACAATAACGGCTGTATTTCCACAGCATCAGTTACAATAATTCAGCCCCATGCAGCTCTTTCAGCTTCGGCATCAGTCACTGATGCCGGTTGCAACGGAGGAGCGGACGGATCAATTGATCTGACCGTATCAAATGGTACTGCTCCGTTTACATTTTTATGGAGCAATGGCGCCATTACAGAGGATCTTGACAATATTCCTGCCGGGACCTACAATGTGACGGTGAATGATGCAAACGGTTGCACAGCCTCGGCTTCAGCAACTGTCAGCCAGCCTTCAGCGGTCGCAGGCATAATTAATGTCACCGATCCGGGTTGCTTTGGGGAAAGTACCGGGTCGTGCAATCTGACAGTAACCGGAGGCACTCCGCCATATGTGTTTCTCTGGAATACGGGAGCGCTGACTGAGGACCTGACCAATGTACCTGCAGGCAGTTATTCTGTAACAATAACGGATTCACACGGATGTACAACATTGGCAAATGCCGCCGTAAACCAGCCGGCATCCCCTCTCGGCGGATCTGTTGTCACAGTTTCGAATGTGACAGTATATGGAGGAAATGATGGAAGTATAACAGTTCAGGGTTCAGGCGGAACTGCTCCCTATCAGTATGCCATTGAATCCGGAGCATTTCAGTCATCCGGAACTTTTGGATCACTGGCCGCAGGTACATATAATTTCACTGTAAGGGATTCGAAATTATGTACATATGATCTTACAGCGACTGTTACTCAGCCATGGATCCCGTTGACGGCAAGCATAATATCACAGACAAATGTGCCATGCAGCGGAGGCAGCCAGGGAAGTGTTACCGCAGCAGGCTGGGGAGGCACATCTCCTTACATGTATTCGTTAAACGGGGCTCCCTATCAGGCATCCGGCACTTTCAGTTCGCTTTCAGCCGGGGTGTATACGATTTTTGTCAGGGATGGGGCATCCGATGTTTTCAATCTTCCGGTTGAAATAACACAGTCAGAATCGCTTCAGATTGCATTTACTGTGAATCCGCCTCATTGTCTTGGCGGCAGCGATGGAACTGCAGTTGCTTTACCATCAGGGGGAACAGCTCCTTATACATATCTTTGGAATACAGATCCCGTCCAGAATATGCAAACGGCAACAGGCCTGTCTGCAGGAACCTATTCTGTTACAGTGACGGATGCAAACGGCTGCACTGCAACAAGCAATGTACTGCTTTTCCAACCGTCTTCTGAGCTGGTAATCGAACTTGCAAAAACTGATGTTCCATGTGTAGGTGGATCAACAGGAACTGCTTCTGCATCAGCTTCAGGAGGTCTGCCTCCTTATATCTATTCATGGAATTCAACGCCGGTACAGACAACCCAGACAGCTGTGAATCTGCCCTCTGGAACTTACACGGTGAATGTTACTGACAGTAATGGCTGCACCAGAACAGGGTCAGTTACAATTTCTGAATTATCAGCAATGACAGTGACTTCCTCTGTGAGCGACGCTTCATGCCCCGATTCGAACGATGGTTCGGTAACGCTGACAATAACAGGAGGAACAGCGCCGTATACGATTTTCTGGTCGGATGGTGCCGCCACCCTCACACGAAACAACCTTAACGCAGGACGGTATGGAGTTGTTGTCACCGACCATAATGGCTGCGCAGAGTCACTTTCAATAGATGTCGGCTTCAATTTCAGTTTTAACTGTCTGGTGATACCACAGGTAATCACCCCTAATGGCGATGGATTCAATGATTTATGGATAATACGGAATATCGGGTACTATCCCAATGCCGAAGTACATATTTTCAACAGGTGGGGACAGGAGGTATTCAGTACGAAGAATCTTGCCGACAATCCGTGGGATGGAAGGTATAAGGGGAAGCTTGTGCCGACTGATTCATATCATTACATATTATACCTGAACGACGGCTCCGCACCAAGGACAGGTGTTATAAGCGTAATCAGATAAACTGACAAATGCTGAAAATAATGGGAATGCGATATCTTAAAAATATAATTTCAACAGCCTTTCTGCTCTTGTTCTTCGGGGTGGCTGAAGGCCAGCAGATGCCAATGTACAGCCAGTACATAATGAATGGATTCCTGGTGAATCCATCTTTTGCAGGCCGCGACGGTTATACCTCACTGAATCTGACAGTGAGGGAGCAGTGGGCGGGTCTCGCACAGGCTCCATCGACTTATGCGCTAAGCTTTCAGACAAGGATCCTCAAGGACAGTTATATCTCCAAATCGACGACCGTAAAGAAGAAACTCATCCGGCCGACGCGGGGCGGACAGGTTGGAATCGGCGGATATCTCTTCAATGACAACAACGGCATAATGCACCGGACAGGGTTGCAGGGAGCCTATGCTTACAATATTCCAATGGGTAACGATGATGATGAATATTCAAAGACTCTGTCATTCGGCCTGGCCCTTATTGCATACCAGTATTCGGTAAAGCTCGATAACCTCATATATGACCCTGATGATCCTTATCTGAACAATTACGACCGATCGGTTTTTATTACCGACTTCAATTTCGGGGTAAGTTATACGACGCCTAAATATTATGCAGGTTTTGCGATGACAAACCTGCTGAGGGGTGCGCTCATGTTCTCCAAGGGAAGTGATAATGACAATACCGAACTCGGTCACTATTATCTTACAGGAGGCATAAAATTCCCTCTTTCCGGAAACTGGATGATCGAGCCTTCAGCATTCATTAAATCGTCAGATATGTTCTTCAAATCCATTCAGCTCGATATTACATCACGAATATATTATAAGAATGACTATTGGGCAGGCGTTTCGTGGAGAACAAATGATGCAATTATTGTAATGCTCGGACTCAAGTATGACAGGTTTTATTTTGCCTATGCTTTTGATTTTACACTTACTGATATCAGAAGACAAAGTCTTGGCACCCATGAATTTTCACTTGCTGTGAAATTTGGATCAAGCGCCAGGAGATATCGTTGGCTGAATGCATATTAGAACATATGTTTTAAGGATTTCCGGCATCCTCGTGCTGATGTCGTATTTTATCTGTAACTCTGATGCCTCAGTGAAAAGTGATTCTGTGAGGATAAGGATCATGTTTTATAATACCGAGAATCTTTTTGATGTTTCTGATGATCCTTTAACTGACGACAATGATTTTTTGCCATCCGGATTGATGCGCTGGAATATTGGGAGATACAAAAAGAAGATCAGTTCATTGTACAAGACCATTATTGCTGCCGGCGAGTGGGACTCGCCGGCAATTGTGGCAATGTGTGAAGTGGAGAACAGGAAGGTGCTTGAGGATCTGGTGGAAGGGACAAATCTGTCGGGTTATGGTTACGGGATCATTCATGAAGATTCTCCCGACGCCAGAGGAATAGATGTTTGTCTTATTTTCAGGAAGGACATTGTAAGAATTGCCGGGTACAGATATTTCAAACCCGAAACGGACGGAGAATTCCGGTCAAGAAGCATTCTTTATACAAAGTGTATTATCATGAATGACACCCTGCATCTGCTTGTCAATCACTGGCCTTCTAGAAGGGGAGGGGTTCTGGCCGGCGATGAGCTGAGGGATAAAATATCTGCAAAAGCTGCTTCGGTTGCGGATTCGATAAATGCATTATCCCCGGGGCAGCAGAAAATCATTATTACAGGCGATTTTAACTGCAGTCCCGAAGATCTGGCCGTTAAATCTTTTACCGATGATAAGTTCCTTATTAACGTTACAAGGAGAAACAGGTCCGGGATCCCCGGAACTTACCGTTACCAGGGTACATGGGAGATCATCGATCAGTTCATTGTTTCGTACGGATTGATTAATAGCTCTCATGGATTATTTGCCGGAGACAATCCTTTCAGGATTTTTGATGCAGATTTTCTTCTTGCGCGCGATCCGAAATATCCCGGCCCTGTTCCATTTTCAACATACAGGGGTTACAGATACCAGGGCGGATTCAGTGATCATCTTCCTGTTTTACTCGACCTGGGTTTCCGTTAGACCGTCAGGGAGGGCAAGGCCAAGCTCCCTTCCTTTTTCAATCATCAGGCTGCGGGCCGCCTCATGTTCATTGGGTATTATTCCTTCAAGTATTGCCTCCCTGATCGCGTTTTTTATCTGCCCTACAACCCTTCCTGGTTTTATCCCGAAAGTGGCAATGATCTCTTCTCCTGTCACCGGAGGCTGGAAGTTCCTTAATGCATCTTTCTCTTCAATCTCCCTGAGTTTTTTCCTGACAAGCCTGAAGTTTTCAAGATGCCTTGCTTTTGTTGCTTCATTTTTTGAAGTGATGTCAGCTTCACAAAGCATCATCAGGTCGTCAATATCATCGCCTGCCTCAAAGAGAAGACGTCTTACCGCTGAATCTGTGACTGTATCCTGTGAAAGTACTATGGGCCTCAGATGAAGGTCAACAAGTTTCTTTACATACTTCATCTTATCATTCATGGGAAGTTTCATCTTCCTGAATATGTCAGGCACCATCTTCCCTCCCAGAAATTCGTGTCCGTGGAATGACCAGCCTGTCTGGGGATCATATTTCTTTGTTACCGGCTTGGCAATATCGTGCAGCAATGCAGCCCATCTGAGCCAAAGATTGTCAGATTTCCTGCTGACATTGTCAAGAACCTTGAGGGAATGCAGGAAGTTGTCCTTGTGAGCTTTGCCATCCTTTTTTTCGACTCCTTTGAGATTTTCAAGTTCCGGGAAGATATGGCCAAGAAGCCCCGACTTTTCAAGCATGATGAATCCATGGGAGGGATGACTGCACATCATTATCTTGTTCAGTTCGGCGACTATCCTCTCCTGTGATACGATTTTAATGCGCCCGGCATTCCTTGCGATTGCCAGAAATGTTATTTCATTAATCTTAAAATTAAGCTGGACCGCAAACCGTATTGCCCTCATCATTCTCAGAGGATCATCGGAAAATGTTATATCAGGGTCCATGGGAGTCCTGATAACCCCTTCCCTGAGGTCTTTCATCCCGTCAAAAGGATCCATGAATTCTCCGAAAGTATCCCGGTTGAGGCTTATTGCAAGTGCGTTGATCGTAAAATCCCTTCTTTTCTGGTCATCATCAAGTGTCCCGGCTGCAACTGAAGGCTTTCTTGAATCCGTACTGTATGATTCCTTTCTGGCGCCGACAAATTCTATTTCATAATCACCGTACCTGAACATCGCCGTTCCGAAATTCCTGTAAACCGCTACTTTTATATGAGGCGAAATCTTTTTTGCAGATTTTCGTGCAATGTCAATGCCATTTCCTACAACGACAATGTCAATGTCCTTGTCGGGATGCTCCCTTCCGAGAAGGCAATCCCTGACATATCCTCCTATTACCCAGGCCCTGACATTTTCCGATGTTACCACATCAGAAAGAATGTTGAAAATATTGTCATTTAGACATATATTCATATATAGATATGACAATTTATCAAAAATAATATGACAAAGTTACAATTAATAACTATTTTTAAAGAATAATGAACCGTTGCGAATTTATGGTATAAAGATTGACCAGTCATGAACAGTAATGTAATTTAATTGTTAATCAAACAAAAAAACATGTTGGAACACTTGACAAAAGAGACTTTTCTGAGCAAGGTATTTGACTACGAAAAGAATAAAGAATGGAAATTTGAAGGCACCTTACCATGTGTTATAGATTTTTATGCTGACTGGTGCGGGCCTTGCAAGATGGTTGCCCCTGTACTTGAGGAGCTTGCAAAGGATTTTGAGGGCAAACTGAATATTTATAAGGTTGATACGGAAGCGGAGCAGGAACTTGCAGCCGTGTTCGGCATAAGAAGTATCCCTTCAATCCTTTTCGTGCCTGCGAAAGGACAGCCTCAGATGGCCATGGGAGCGCTTCCCAAAGATACTTTTATAAAGGCATTCAAGGACGTGCTCGGAGTTGAGAAGGGGAGTGTTAATAAATAAACTTCACTTTGTTAAAAAAAAGTGATCCTGTTATGTAACATTGCGTAACTTTAATACGTTATACAGATAAAGGTAGTAACCACCAAGGTTACATGAGTTTTTTCATGGATTTAGGTTTAGGGTAGTAAAGTAAAATCCCGCGGAACGCCAGTTTCGCGGGTTTTTTATGTCAGATCCCTGAAAATGGCATTTATCTCTTCCTCTGTCGTTTTGAGTTTTTTCTGGCATTGCCTTATAAGTTCTGATGCCCTTTTGACCTCTGCCGAAAGTCTGTCAACATCCATTTCTCCGCTTTCAATCTCTTTGAGGATCTTCCCGATCTCATTAACAGCCTGGTTAAATGAAAATTCCTTTTTTGCCATACGTGCTCCCTTTATTTGTATGATTATCTTTTAAACTACCTTGCTTCTGACTTGACCATCGCTGAACCTTGTGTCAATGATATCATCTTTAGAAAGTTCACTTCCTGACTTTATGATTCTGCCTTTCTTTGATGTTATGGTATAACCTCTTCTAAGGACGTTGTCAGGATCAAGGATCTTCAGCATGTTTTCAAATCCGGCAATCTCATTTTTTCTCATGCTGAGAAAAATTTCCGAACCTGATGAAAGGTTTTTCTTAACCTGGCTTACAGAGTTTCTGTTTGCCGACAGGCAGGATGCTGCTCCGGATACAAGTCTTGATCTCTGATTCTCAGGAAAAAGCCTTGCGTTCATTAGATATTCCTTGCCGGTATTAATCATTTTGATAATAATGTCAGAAAGTCCACTCCTGAATTCCGAAACCGACATCTTTGCCAGGGGTATTAATTTCAGTCGTGCTGTATCGATAAGATTTTTATTCCGTTCCAGGATCAGTAAGGACATGTCGGTTAATCCCCTGCTTATCTCATTCAGATGGTCTTCGGCGCTGACCATGCATTCTATAAGGAAATCGGCAACGGCAGTGGGTGTTTTCAGTGCCTGCCAGGCAACGATATCAGTAACTGAAAGGTCCTTTTCGTGTCCTATGCCTGTAAGGACAGGAACCGGGAACTGGGTAATATAATATGCTATGTCGTAATTATCGAACCAGCTCAGGTCAGTCTGGGATCCTCCGCCTCTTATAATGACCACAACATCAAATATTTCGGCATGCTGTGCTATTCTGTCGAGCGACCTGATGACCCCTGTTTGCGTATCACTGCCCTGCATGGGTGTATCAAAGAGGGCTGTATAAAAAACATAGCCATAACTGTTGTCCCTCAGGTGGGTGATGAAATCGCTATAACCGGCGGCATTTGAAGATGATATCACTGCGATTCTCTGAGGGACCTGGGGGAAATCCAGGTCCTTGTTCATTGTCAGCACTCCCTCGCGTTCAAGTCTTTTTAATATTTGCTGACGTTTCAATGCCAATTCCCCTAATGTGAAAGAAGGGTCTATGTCGTTAATGACAAGGCTTAGTCCATAGATCTCGTGATATTCAATCTTTGCCCTGAACAGGATTTTCAGACCTTCCCTGAGCGATTCACCCGTTGAGTTTTCGAAAAATGGCTTAAGGAAACGGTATCGGTTGTTCCAGATCACTCCTCTGATTCTTGCGCTGATGCTTACATTATCAGGCTGCTTTTCGACAAGTTCAATATAGCAATGGCCATTGTAGTTCACTTTAATCTCGGCAATTTCAGCAATAACCCAGTACATGTCGGGTAAAGCCATGTAAAGGGAATCCTTTATGATAAGCTGAAGTTCGGTAAGTGAAAGTCTTTCGTCCATGCTTTAACGGAGGCTTTAATAATCCGGCTACCAGATATTCCCTGTTTTTTCCGGATCGGGGATATTGGCTTTATTCTGCTCGAGCGAATCGAGGTAATTAGTTTCGTAAAGCTCCATTTCCCTGTTGTCAGGGACTCCAAATGTATATACTGTTTTAAACCTTTGGGAGCCGTCTTTCCTGTAGATTATCCATAGCCCTTCCCTGACATCATTTTTATATTGTCCTTTAAATTCAGGTTTCCCGTCTTCAAAAAAGGCCTCAAACCTGCCGTCAAGTTTCCCGTTCACATATGAAGTTTTCATTGTCAGTTTGCCGTCGGGATAATATTTGGTCCACTCTCCATGTTTTACATCATTGACATAGTTCATTTTTTCCGCTACAGTTTTATCGGGATAATATTTTACAGAGAGTCCGTTTCTTTTGTCTCCCGAATAGTTTTCCTCACTTATCAGCACATCTTTGTTGGTTGAAGAAAAGAACTGCCATTTCCCTTCCTTGAGCTGGTTAATATATTTCCCTTTTGAGGCCACAAGGCCGTTTGGATAATAGAGTGAAGCAAAGGCTTCAGTGCCGGTATTGTCAAAGACAAGAACCGATTTAAGGCTGGCATCCTCATAATACCTTTTAAATTCTCCGGAAGGCTTATCATCCCTGAAAAAACCGTCGTACATAATATTGCCGTTAGGATATTTTTTTATCCAGTGGCCTTGTTTTCTGCCTTTACTGTCAGTCTGGTTGAGTTGCTCTCCGGTCTGGGCGGAAATAATATTCATGCAAATAAACAACAGGCAGACTGTTAATATTTTAACATTCATTCGGCATTTTCTGAAATTCGTCCTAAAAGTACAAAAAAGAAAAAGAGGCTGACATTAAATCAGCCTCTTACATTTGTTTCCTGGGAAAATTTATTTAACCTCTTCAAAATCAACGTCTGTAACTTCATCTCCGCTTTGCTGGGATTTTCCGCTCTGCTGTTGGCCGGGGCCCGGCTGTGATGCCGACGGGCCTGAGGCCTGGGCGTTCTTGTACATCTCTTCGGAGGCTGTCTGCCAAACTGCATTCAGTTCGGCAAGGGCCTTGTCGATGGCCGGAAGATCCTGCGATTTATGAGCGTCCTTAAGTTTTGAGAGCGCTGATTCGATGGCCGACTTTTTATCGGCAGGTATTTTGTCACCGAATTCCCGGAGCTGCTTCTCAGTTGAGAAGATCATGCTGTCAGCAGTATTTATCTTTTCAACCCTTTCCCTGGCCTTCTGATCTGCTTCAGCATTGGCTTTGGCCTCATCCCTCATCCGTTTTATCTCATCATCGCTGAGTCCGGAAGATGCCTCGATCCTGATTCTTTGTTCCTTACCTGTACCTCTGTCTTTTGCAGTTACATGGAGTATGCCATTGGCATCTATGTCGAATGTTACTTCGATTTGCGGCACGCCTCTCGGGGCAGGTGGAATTCCATCGAGATGGAATCGTCCGATTGTCTTGTTCCCTGCAGCCATTGGCCTTTCACCCTGCAGCACATGTATTTCGACAGACGGCTGGCTGTCAGCAGCAGTCGTGAACACCTCCGTTTTCTTGGTAGGAATGGTAGTGTTTGACTCAATAAGTTTTGTCATAACTCCGCCCATTGTTTCGATTCCGAGTGAAAGAGGGGTGACATCGAGGAGAAGTACATCCTTAACCTCGCCGGTAAGAACGCCTCCCTGGATTGCTGCACCAACGGCAACAACCTCATCGGGGTTAACACCTTTTGACGGCACCTTGCCAAAGAACTTCTCAACAAGCTGCTGTATGGCAGGAATACGTGTTGAGCCTCCAACAAGAAGTACTTCATCTATTTCAGATGGTTTAAGACCTGAGTCATTCAGGGCTTTCCTGCAGGGTTCAATACATGCCTGTATAAGATCATCGCAAAGCTTTTCGAACTGTGAACGTGTCAGCGTTTTAACGAGGTGCTTCGGAATACCATCGACCGGCATTATATAAGGTAGATTTATTTCAGTCGTAGTGGAGCTTGACAATTCAATTTTAGCTTTTTCAGCAGCCTCTTTAAGCCTCTGAAGGGCCATCGGATCCTTTCTGAGGTCGACTCCTTCGTCCTTCTTGAATTCTTCAGCAAGCCAGTCTATAATCCTGTGGTCAAAATCGTCGCCACCCAGGTGGGTATCTCCGTTTGTTGATTTGACCTCGAAAACGCCGTCGCCGAGTTCAAGTATCGATATGTCAAATGTTCCACCGCCAAGGTCAAAAACAGCGATCTTAAGGTCCTGGGCTTTTTTGTCAAGGCCGTAAGCAAGTGATGCTGCCGTAGGCTCATTTATTATTCTTTTCACATTAAGACCGGCAATTTCGCCTGCCTCCTTTGTAGCCTGGCGCTGTGAATCGCTGAAATAGGCGGGTACCGTTATCACTGCATCAGTTACTTCCTGTCCGAGATAATCTTCTGCAGTCTTCTTCATCTTCTGAAGAATCATTGCAGATATTTCCTGCGGCGAATACAATCTGTTGTCGATCTTTACCCTTGGAGTGTTATTGTCGCCTCTGACAACTGGAAAGCTGACTCTTTTAATCTCAGTGTTGACTTTATCAAATGTCTCGCCCATGAACCGTTTAATTGAATAAACAGTCTTCTGGGAATTCGTAACAGCCTGGCGTTTTGCGGGATCTCCGACTTTACGCTCACCGTTTTCGACAAAAGCAACTATTGAGGGTGTTGTCCTTTTGCCCTCGCTGTTCGGGATAACTACAGGCTCATTCCCTTCCATTACGGCAACGCATGAGTTTGTTGTTCCCAGGTCGATTCCTATTATCTTTCCCATTTTATGATATTTATGAATTTTCTATTTATGCCTCATTAAACTGCAATGATTATGCCATTGAGCCTAAATGGTTTTTTTATGCAATATTGGCACTTAAGCTTTTATTCTGTCTGACGAATGTGACAAAAAGGCATAAATCGGAACAGACGCATGTCAGATCAAAAAGATGTCAGCTTTGTCAGGCATTCTTCTACACAAATTCGTAGCTTTGTCATCCGGATCAAACCTAAAAAGATCATGTCAGTTTACAAATCTGTAAAGAGAGTCACCACCCATGTTCTTCATGAGATGAAGCTTAAGGGTGAAAAGATAGCAATGCTTACCGCGTATGACTATTCTATTGCCCGTATAATTGATGAAGCTGAGATCGATATCATCCTTGTAGGCGATTCAGCATCGAACGTCATGGCAGGATATGATACAACTCTGCCCATTACCCTTGATAACATGATCTATCATGCTGCATCGGTTGTCAGGGGAGTAAAGAGGGCGCTGGTAGTGGTGGATCTTCCATTCGGAACCTACCAGGGGAATTCGAAGGAAGCACTTGTTTCAGCAATAAGGATAATGAAAGAAACAGGTGCTGCCGCTGTAAAACTCGAAGGCGGGCAGCAGATCGCCGAATCAATTGAGCGCATTCTTTCAGCCGGCATACCGGTTATGGGTCATCTGGGCCTGACACCCCAGTCGATACATAAATTTGGGACCTATGTGGTCAGGGCAAGGGAGGAAGAGGAAGCAAGGCGTCTGATGGAGGATGCAAGGCTCCTGGAAAAACTTGGGTGTTTTGCTGTCGTCCTCGAAAAGATACCAGCAAAACTTGCAGAGGAAGTGACAACAACTCTCAAAATTCCAGTGATCGGCATAGGAGCCGGAGGAAAGACCGACGGACAGGTACTTGTCCTCCACGACATGCTGGGGATCACCCAGGAATTCTCGCCACGTTTCCTGAGAAGATACCATAATCTGTATGCCGAAATAAAGGGAGCTGTTCAGACATATATAGGTGATGTCCGTTCACAGAACTTCCCGAACGAAAAGGAACAATATTGAAAAGAGGGGATAACGAGTTCTTATACAATGATCGAAATATTATACGAGGATAACCATCTTATAGCAGTAAATAAAAGACCGTCAGACCTTTCACAGGGAGATAATACAGGCGACCCGTCACTCGAC
>JAAYUS010000223.1 GCA_012517605.1 Bacteroidales bacterium | reverse complement strand
TGTTTTTTCAGGCCGGCTTGAGGTAGATTACCTTAATGACAAATATAATCTTGATCTTCCGGAAGAAGGGGATTATGAAACACTGGCCGGTCTGATCCTGTATTATCACGGGAGCATCCCTTCAGTAAATGACGTGATAAGGATAGAAAAGTTTACTTTTCGGATATTAAGGGTAACGGCCACAAGGCTTGAGCTTGTGAGCCTGAAGAAAGACTGAACCCCTACAATTTGTTATAATATGATATCAGGCGGAAGAGATCTTCTTCATCTTTTAATTTCAGCCTGTTCTCCCTGATAAACCTGCTTATCTCATTTTTTCTGTCAGACAGAACAGAAAGCAGTACATTCCTGCCGCTTATTTTTATTGCATTTTTGTCATGCGTTTTCAGATAATATGTATCAGCCGTATTAATGAATCTGGCAGGTTTTGCCGGTTGATAGGGCTTTGGGAGTTCCGGGTCCTGTATTCTGATGTTTTTACGCACAAGCAGTGAGCATTTCCCGTCAACTCTCAGGATGAAAAATCCCCCATTGCTTTTGGTAATTTCATTTCCCTTATTTGCAAATTCTTCATAAACGAACTTCACTGAATCAATGATTATTTTTGCAACCTTTTCAGGATGAATTAATCCATAAACTGCATTTTTGTCTTTCATATGCATTTGATCGGCATAAACATCATACCTGAATTCAAGATTGAATTCCTCACCTGATTTCAGAATGAGTTTCCCTGGTTTGAAATCCCTGAACATAAAAGGATTGCCGGAAATATTTGCATAAGTTACTTCCTTATCCCCATCCATGCTCCTGTTTAGCCTCATTTTTGCGAGAACATCTTCAGAGCCAGGAACGATTATCTGTCCGAAGGAGGAAAAACAAAATAGTACAAGACCGAAGGTCAGTCGGGAGAACTTGGTGATTTTCATAGTTTGATAATTATTTCCAACAAAAAATATTGAGGCTGTCCGAATGGACAGCCTCAAATATCAGGACTTCATTATTATCTTATCTTGGAGTATAAACAGCCCAGAAAATTCTGTTTCCACCCGAGCCTGGATAAAAATAGAAGAGTTTAATAATTCCGGTAGCCGGATCATACGAGCACACGTTTGCGGGGTTGTTGGGATCACCAGCAACGGCATCCGAACGTTCAAATGTAAGAGTCACGGCATAATTGTTTGCAGGATCGATGTGAATTATCAGTTTGTTATCTTCCCAAACACCGAACCAGTCGTCGCATTCATATGCATTCTTTGCTACAAGGTCGACTTTTTCAGTATATGAAGAATAAGGTGTTGTTGGATAAGAACCTCCTGCGGTCGGATGGAAATACTTAATGTTCTTATCATAAGAGCCTGCAAAAAAGTTGGCAACAGCAACCTTTGTTACAGCAGCGTTATCAACTTTCCTTCCATCTTCCATTACAGATACATACCTGAGAGTCCAGGCATCACCAATCTTAAGTTCACCCTCATCTGCCGGCATATTCAGGCCTGCAATAAGCTGTGAATATGTATACGTCAGAGTTTTGGAGACATCGGCAGTGGCGTTGGCAAGGCCAACATCAACAGTCTGGTCAAGAACCTCACCTTTTCCTGTAAAGGTTCTATATACTTCTATGGCATCAATTCCCGGTCCCTTTGGAACATCAATGGTGACGGTAAAACTTGGTGTGCTACCCAGTTTATAAGGGATTGAAGAAGTAGGATATACCATACCCCCGGTTTTTACATTGGCAGTCATCAGGTCCGTGAAATTGTCATCGCACGATACAAACAACAATGATGCCAGCAGGAGGTAAAAGCTTGAAAATATTGTTTTTTTCATAACTCTTCTTTTAAACATTAATAATTATCTTTTGTATCCCACCATACCCTGGTATTCAGGTTATCCGGGCCCTGTCGCTCAATTGCAGCAGCCAGGTTGGCAGGGTTTCTGCCAGCCTCATCTGATGGATAATAAGCCCTTACAGGGATTTTTCCATTATTCTGGTTTGCAATTGCCGGAACGAGTACAGGGTATCCTGTTCTTCTCCATTCAAATGCAGCCTGAAGTCCCTGATCAAATAATGCTACCCATTTCTGTGTGGCAATTTGCTCGAGGCCTCGTGAAGGGACGTAGTCATAAGTTCCGCCGTATGCTACAAAATCTTCCCAGGCATATTCATAAATATCGGCATTGGGATCCATTCCCCAACTGATGAATGTTGCTTTCCATGTAGCAAGTTTTGCGGTAAAGGTACCATCCTGGTTATACTGATCCCACGATGCTCTTATAGCGGCATGATAGGCTTCCTCCGCAACAGCATCGCCGCCGGGAATAAATCCTCGTTTTGCAGCTTCTGCTTTTATGAAAAGGAGTTCCGAATAGCTCATCAGCATGCCCGGGGCAGTTGCTTTTGAAAAATATGAACCGATTTTAGATGTATTTGCGAGTCCGTTACCATTATAAGCTGCAGCATCGGCGGTCAGCATACCATTGGGTAATCCGATCCAGTCTCCTTTGCCGGCTGCAAGTTCAGCATAAACAACTATCCTGTAGTCGGGGCTCGGCGCTTCTGCATAAAGATAATCAACGATGGTTTTTGAAACACGGTGGTCGTCCCTTGTTTTTCTGTTTTCGTTTATCGGATTATTATTTGGAGCTGAACCCAGGTACTGGAGAGCTGCATTGTCGGCATTGCTTTCAAATACCGGGTAAGTATCAGGATCGGCAAACATCTTTGTCATTTCCTCAGTAGGGTCAACCCTGTCAGATCTGCGAAGCAATAATCTCAATTTGAGCGAGTTGGCAAATTTCTTCCATGCCATCAGGTCATTTCCAAAAAGAATATCGCCTTCAATTTCTGGAGCATCTTCAGTAAGAAGCTCATTAGCAACCGTCAGGTTTTCGATTAAAGCTGCATAAATTGACTCCTGAGTGTCATAGACCGGTGAAAGGATTGGTTCTTCCGAGCTACCCCTCCATGCTTCGGAATAAGGGACATCGCCGAACTCATCAGTAAGTACTGATGTGATGTAACTTTTCAGAATAAGGGCAACAGCCTTATAAGATGCATGTCCTGAAGCTTCTGCAAGGTTAAGGATAGTCTGAACGTCGAAACCTGAGGCAGCGTAAAAGCTTGTCCATGTGTTATTGATAACGCTGATACGGGGAACGTATTTATCCTCATCGGTATATTGAACCTTTGCCATGTGTTGCACCCAGCACGAACCCATCTCATGCCCGAGAAATATTTCATGAACACGGTCAGTCATTGATTCTATTGCATTCGTCAGCAACATATTGGGAGCGGCCTGATTAATTCCTGGATCATTCGGGTTTGTGTTGATCTCCTCAAAATCCTTTGTACAGCCGGAGCTCAAGATTACCAGCCCCATTAGAAAAGCTGCAAAACTATATATTAATTTACTTTTCATATTAATTATTTTAAAAGGTTAAAACTTGCAACCTATGCTGAAACCAATACTTCTTGCTGATGGCAGTTGTCCGAATTCGAGACCCTGAACGTTACCACTGCTGAAAGCTGTCTCAGGATCAATATGAGGCACATTGGTACTTAGAATTGCAAGGTTTCTTCCGACGGCAGATATATTAAGATCTTTTATCGGCAGGTTACCAATCTTCCTGAAAGTGTAGCCAAGGCGGATTTCGCGAAGCTTAATATAAGATGCATCGAACACGCTTGAATAAGCAATATCGCTTGTATATGAAGCTTTATTGAATTGTTCACAGTCTGCAACGACAGTGTTCGGTGCGTATCCGTCGCCCACAGGCATAACGCCTTCACCTACGATACCGCCTTCACGACCGATAAGTGTTTCCTCAAGAGCGCCTGCGTAACGACCCCAGGTTGTTGTCATTGAATAAAGATCGCCGCCATGTTTCATGTCGATAAGGAAACTTGCATTAAAGCCTTTCCAGCTGAACTCATTGAGGACACCGCCAATCCAGTCGGGTGTAACGTTACCCAGGTATTTCAGGTCTCCCTGGCTTGGCAGACCATCGTAGAAAATGACGTTGCCGTTACTATCTCTTTCAAAGTCATAACCATAGAGGACACCGTATGCCTCGCCAGGAACTGCCAGAACCTGAAGGCTCCAATATGAACCTAACAGGAACTGCTGGATTCCTTCTGCAAGTTCAACAACCTTATTCTTGTTCTTTGACCAGTTAAGAGTAATATCCCACTGGAAATCACCACTTTTAATCGGAGTAATAGCCAACAATGCTTCAATACCCTTATTGTCAATCCTTCCGGCGTTGATCATTTTATTAGTATAACCCGAAGCGGCAGAAACAGCAATTGAGACAATCTGGTTAATAGACTTCTGCTGATAGTATGTAAGATCGAGTCTAACCCTGTCCAAAAAGAATCTGAGGTCGGCACCAAATTCGAGAGATTCATTCATCTGGGGTTTCAGATCAGCATTCGGGAGGGTATTGGGAACAGCCAGGTTAAGCAATTTTGTACTTGCATTCCAGCCATCTCCAAATGATACTGTCGGCATAAGCTGGTAAGGATCGGTATCGCCACCAACTTTTGCCCAGCTTGCACGCAGTTTTGCAAATGACACGAATTTTGATTCAAAACCGACAAGGTCATTGAGTACGGCGCTTAAAGATACAGCGGGATACATATACGAATTATGCTTTTTCGGAAGTGTGCTTGACCAGTCATTTCTCAAAGAGTAATCAAGGAAAACTGCATTTTTGTAACCTAACTGTCCGAATCCGTATAAGCTGTTTATCCTCTTGAGTGTGTGTTCATTTGTAACTTTAGGTGTAACAGCCGAGTTTGCAACGTTATAAACACCGGGAATTGCGAGTTCAGGTGCTTCGCCTGTATTTGACTGGTATCTTCTGTCCATCCTGTTTCCACCGACATTAAGGCTGAAGTTAATGTCTGTTCCGAACTGTTTCTCGAATGTAACAAGAAAATCGCTGTTGATTTCCCTGAAAAGCCTCGATACTTCATAATAGTTACCACGCGGATAGTCCATGTCACCTACAAACCTTCTCTCTGATGTGGCATTAGAATAAATGTCACCACCTGTTCTGATATAGGCGCTTAACCATGGAGTAAATTTATAGCTGACTGTTGCATTACCAATAAACCTGTCACGGTCGAGAGTGTTAAGGTTCTCGTAAAGTGTCATATATGGGTTATTGTGATAATTGTGGTTCCAGTTAAATATCGATCCGTCGGCATTATACTGCTTGGCTTTTAACAGTTTATAATCGACTTGCCTGCCTGTCCAGGAAAACTGCTGCATAACGTTGTTAGCGGTGTAGCCGTACCCGGGCTGGTTATCACTTTTTGCACCAATATAACTTCCTGATGCTGAAAAAGTGAGCTTATCTACAGGATTGGTGCTGGCATTGAAGGAAAGGGTATTCTTCTTAAAGTCTGTGTTTGGGACCATCCCCTTCTGAGTCATGTTTGTAAAGGAAAGTCTGAAATTTGATTTATCAGTTCCGCCTGTAAGTGAAACGTTTGTAGTTATTGTATGTCCAACTTCAAAGAAATCCTTTACATTATCCGGGTGAGAAACCCATGGAGCCGGCTGAGCAACGCCATTTTCGTCGACAGAAGAAAACTGAGGGATCATTAACCCCACGTCAAGCTGAGGTCCCCAGCTTTCATCAACTCCGTCATTGATACCTCCGCCTGCACCATCAACATACCAAAATGCACCACCGTTACCCTGTCCGTATTTATTCTGGTAATCAGGGAGTCTGAGAGGTGTTTCAAAGGTGGTAGAGTTACTTAGATCAACCGTAAGCTTTTCACCTTTCTTTCCTTTTTTTGTAGTAACAACAATAACACCGGCAGAAGCTCTTGAACCATAAAGGGCAGAAGCGTTTGCACCTTTCAGAACAGTCATGGTTTCGATGTCGTCAGGGTTGATATCAGCAGCACCGCTACCTTTGTTAACACCATCTGTTCCGGTATCACCAAAGTTGGAATTGTCGATTGGAATACCATCCACAACAAAGAGAGGCTGATTATTACCACTTAGTGAGGATACGCCCCTGATCACAATTCTGGACGATGCACCAACAGCACCTGAAGTAGCCGTTATCTGAGCACCTGAAACACGACCATGCAATGAGTTAATGATGTTTGTTTCTTTAGCCTTGGCAATTTCGTCGCCGGTCACATCCTGGACAGAATATCCAAGAGCTTTTTTCTCACGGGATATCCCGAGTGCTGTAACTACAACCTCATCCAGACCAAGGATGTCGGATTCCAGGACAGCATTGATTTCTGAACGTCCTGCAATTTCAACCTCCTGTCTTTTCATCCCAATGTAAGTAAAGATGAGGGTTGTTGCATTCTGCGGTACAGAAAGGGAGTATTTCCCGTTTATATCGGTTACGGTACCAATTGTGGTCCCCTTAACCTGAACAGTTACACCTGG
>JAAYUS010000222.1 GCA_012517605.1 Bacteroidales bacterium | reverse complement strand
CCCCTGAAGGGGGGCTAAATTAGGTTCAGGAACCTGGGGGCTGGAGTAAATGACAATGAAAAGCAAGATAAAACTTTTCAGGAAAGCCCTTGACCTTGTATGGCAAAGTGCCCCCGGATGGGCAACAGTGAATATCATTATTTCGGTCCTGCAGAGTTTTTTCCCTCTTGTTCTTATCTGGCTCATAAAGCTTCTTATTGATGAAATTACGGCTGCGGTAACCTCAGGAGGAACGGCTGAAAGAATCATCCCTCTCGTAATTGCGGTAGTCGTCATTTACTTTCTCGATGAAATCTCTTCAGCATCGGCTTTTTATGTCAGGAGGAACCAGTCAGTAAGGCTCGAGGAATACATGTATGAACTGCTTCATGCGAAAGCGGTCAGGCTCGACCTCATAAATTTTGAACATCCCGGGTATTATGACTCCCTGTCGAGGGCGGTTTCAGAAGCACCATGGCGTCCCAACAGTATTCTTGACAACATAATTTCAATGTTCCGGGGAGTCATCTCGCTTATCCTGATGGCAGGGATTCTTCTTTCACTCCACTGGGGGGCGACTGTCCTTCTTATCGTGGTAAATATCCCTGGAATCTGGCTGAGACTGCATTATGCAGATATCATCTACAACTTCCAGAAAGAACAGACTCCGGAGACAAGAAAAACAGCATATTTCAACTGGCTGCTGACGGGTGACAGGCCTTCAAGGGAAATCAGGCTGTTCGGTCTGGGCGATTATTTCATTTCCCTTTTCAAAAAATCTTATAACAAACAAAAAGCGGAAGAGCTTAATATTCTGAGGAAAAGGACGCTAATTGAAGCGGTAACTGATTTATTCAAGGCATTGTCATTCCTGATTCTTCTTTTGATTGTCGCAAGGCAGACTGTCAGCGGTGTTCTTACTCTCGGACAGATGGCAATGTTCATCCTGGCATTCCGGCAGGGAATGTCATATATTAAGGATGTGTTCAACTCTGTCGGTAGTCTTTATGAAGACGGATTATTCATTGGAGATGTTTTCGGGTTCCTCGGGCTTAAAGAAAGTGTTACGGCTTTTCCCCCCGTAATAACTCCTGCAGGATTAAAGTCAGGCATTGTTGCTGATCGCGTTTCATTTACATATCCCGGCAATCAGAAACCGTCACTGGAAAATGTTTCGCTTGAAATAAAAAAAGGAGAGATAATTGCGCTTGTTGGTCCGAACGGAGCAGGTAAAAGTACGCTTGTGAGGCTTCTGACAAGGCTCTATGATCCCGGTTCTGGAAATATAAGACTTGACGGCCAGGATATACGGGCAATGGATCCTCAGGAATACAGGAAATATTTTTCTGTAGTATTTCAGGATTTTATGTTATATAACCTGTCGGCAGGAGAAAACATAAGGTTGGGGAACATTGAATCGGCTAAAGACTTAAGCTCATTGAGGCAGGCGGCAAGATCTGCAGGTGTAGATGAACTGCTGAACAATCTTCCTAAAGGTTATGACACTGTGATGGGAACTCTTTTCGATGAGAGTCGCGATCTCAGCTGGGGAGAATGGCAAAAGATAGCGCTGGCAAGGGCTCTGTTCAGGGAAGCTCCCGTTCTGATCCTTGATGAGCCATCGAGCTCTCTGGATGCCGATACGGAATATGAGATATTCAGAAGGTTCCGCGATATTGTAAGGGGACGTACTGCAATACTTATCACACATCGATTGTCAAATGTGACTCTGGCCGACAGGATAGTTGTGCTCGAGAATGGATCAGTTGCGGAATCGGGCTCGCATGATGAGCTTATGAAGAAGCAGGGAAGATATTACGAGATGTATACAAAGCAGAGCAGCAGGTTTGTTTAGTCTGTTTTT
>JAAYUS010000221.1 GCA_012517605.1 Bacteroidales bacterium | reverse complement strand
GATTTTGTTTCCGGCTGGCTTTTGGGTGTAAATGGTTTTCCCCCGGTCTGAGGGAATTCCAGGAATTTCTGATCTATTTCTTTTAGAAACCTGCTGGGGCCGCTGTGTTCAAGATTTCCCCATTTATACCTGTTGAGCGCATAGCTGAGGGTTGCCATCTTTCCGGCACGCGTGACCGCAACATAGAACAGACGCCTTTCTTCCTCCAGTTCCCTCGGATTGCCGGCTGAAAGAGGCGACGGGAACAGATTGTCTTCCATGCCTGCAATATAGACATATTTGAATTCAAGGCCCTTTGCTGAATGCATTGTCATCAGAGTGACCTTGTCCCTGTCCTCATCCTTTTCATTGTCCTGATCGGTGAGGAGGGCAACATTGGCAAGATATGCCTCAAGAGTCGATGGTTCACCATTCGTCTCAGCAGCCTCTGTGAAAATCTTTATACCATTCAGGAGTTCCTCAAGGTTTTCATAACGGCTCACCTCTTCGGGCGATTTTCCCTCCCTGAGTTCCTTCATAATTCCCGAACCCATTGCAATTTCACGTGCCTTGGAATATGCATCTGTCTCCGAAAGGTTCAGCCGGAAACTATTGATAAGGTCTGTATAGACTGTTATTTTCTTAACAGTACCCTGGTTGAAATGGCCGGGATAACCGGCTATTCCCATAGCAACCTGCCAGACAGAAATGTTATTCAATGAAGAAAGATCGGCCAGCTTATCAACAGATGTATCGCCTATGCCTCTTTTAGGATAATTGATTGTCCTTTTAAGCGCTTCTTCGTCCTCAGGGTTAATGACCATCCTGAAGTAGGCAAGAATGTCTTTTATCTCCTTCCTTTCGTAAAATGACAGCCCCCCGTATATCTTGTACGGTATATTCCTCCTTCGCAATGTCTCCTCAAATATCCTTGACTGCGCATTTGTCCTGTACAGGATCGCAAAATCTGACCATTTCAGCTGACGCGAATACCTCTTATCAAAAATGTCCGATGAAATATTGATCCCTTCCTCGGTATCGGTAAGCGCCTGCATCACCTGGATCTTTTCACCCTGCTCATTTTCAGAAAAGACTTTTTTGTGAATCTGCCCTTCATTATTGGCAATTATTGCATTTGCGGCATTTACTATTGTCTGTGTCGACCTGTAATTTTGTTCGAGTTTAAAAAGCCTGTAGTCGGAATAATCGTTTTTGAACTCGAGGATGTTTTCAATCCTTGCTCCCCTGAATGAGTAAATGCTTTGCGCATCATCGCCAACCACGCAGATATTCCTGTGAGCTGCAGAAAGTTTCCTGACAATAAGATACTGGGAGAAATTCGTATCCTGGTACTCATCAACAAGGATATACCTGAATTTATCCTGATATGCCGCAAGGACTTCAGGAAAATCCCTGAAAAGTATATTTGTGTTCAGCAGAAGATCATCGAAATCCATTGCATTTGCCTTAAAACATCTTGCAGTATAGGCTTTGTATATGTCTGAAAGTAAAGGCATCCGGCTCGATTTGTCATAAGCCTGCATGGATGCGTCAGAGGCATACATATTAGCTGTCACAAGATCGTTTTTAGCCGTGGATATCCTGGCCGAAATGACTCCCGGCTTATAAATGTTGTCATCAAGGTTCATCTCTTTGATGATGGTCCTGACAAGGCTTTTTGAGTCGGAGGCATCATAAATTGTAAAATTTGATTTGTATCCGAGCCTTGATCCTTCAGCCCGGAGTATCCTGGCAAATATCGAGTGAAATGTCCCCATCCAGAGATACCTTGCTATATCGGGACTGACGATTGCAGAGATCCTGTCCTTCATCTCCTTTGCAGCCTTGTTTGTAAATGTAAGTGCAAGGATCCTGTTTGCAGGGATGTTTTTTTGCAGGAGATGAACTATCCTGTATGTAAGCACCCTTGTCTTACCCGAACCGGCCCCTGCGATCACCAGGGCAGGACCTTCAGTGTTTATTACTGCCTGCCGCTGAGCTTCGTTCAGGTCATCTAAGTAGTTACGAATCATCAGTGTTTTTAATTACAGCAAAACGGGTGTGGCAAAATTAACAAATCAATCGTCAGCGGCAGGTAATGCCTGAAATAAAAACCAAAAATTTATCAACATACGACAGATGCGGAATTGTGAATAATCCGGGTTGGGGGATCCCTGCATTTTTATTAATATTGCGATGGTTATACCAAACAGACACCGAAACCGTTATTGAACTAAATATCAGACTGCCTGTGCGTTTTTGGATATTTATCACAGCCCTGTTTATTCCTGCAGCCGTTATGTGCCAGCTTACAGCTCCGGGTATGAATGCCGTCCGTTATACTTCATATCCCTCCGCTCCGGCAGTAAAAGACCCTGTTTTTGTTTTCTGCAACGCCGACGGAAACGTCAGGGGAAGTCTCAATGCTGTCAGCCCTGGCGGAACAGGGCCGTTTACATTCACATGGTACAAGTGGAATGAGGCTGCAAGAGCATTCAACCAGCTTATTAAGACAGAAGCCGGAGTAATGACTTCATCAGCAACTTCCCTTGATGAAGGCGGATACCGGGTCAATATAACAAATGGCGCGGGATATAATGTCAGCCTTACCGGCTGGATTTTCCTCGACAGGCCTTATGCATTTGCAAGGCTTCAGAACCGGACATGCGATTATGTTGCTCTCAGCGGCAGGGTAGCGGTCGACACGTTTTATTACAGCGATCCGTCTGCCGGCCAGAGAATAAGATTGCCGAACGGGGTGAAATTCCGCTGGTCGTCGGATCCAGTATCATCAATTCCATATCCCGACATCGAGATAAATCCCCAGACCTTCAGTCCGCCATTGGAAGATGTGACATACAAGCTTAAAGTAACCGACAGCCTTGGATGCAGCTTCGAATCTTCATTTTTCTATGAATCAATACATGTTAAGGCAGATTTCACGGCAGAGCCATCAGGCGGGGAAGCCCCTCTGGAGGTCACCTTCACGGATAAGTCGGTCAGGGCTGCCACCTATAAATGGGAATTTGGAGATGATTCCGTTTCAGTATCAAGCAGTCCAAAGCCTCACACCTATTATATCCCTGGAGAGTATTCTGTGAAGCTGACGGTTGAAAGTGAACTGCATTGCATAGATTCACTGAGATTCGACAACATAAAGGTTGAGGATTCTTCCCTTGATATTCCCAATGTGTTCACTCCAAACGGAGACGGAATAAACGACAGGTTCATGGTCAAAAAGACTTCATTGAGATATATCAGCGTTAAGATCTACAGCCGCAACGGAATAAAAGTGTATGATTTTTATGGTGAAGGGCAGATGCTCAGGGAATGGGACGGATGGGACGGGAATGTCGGAAGCTCATCAGCCAAGGCAAGTCCCGGAGTATATTTCTATGTAATCAGGGCCACCGGTTGGGATGATGTAAAATACGACAGCAAGGAATACAGGGGGTTTGTTTACCTCTACAGGTAGCCAATTAGGTCTATTAGTCTGCTGGTCAACTGGTCTGCTGGTTATTTTGTTCCCTGATTCATGACAAAAAGACCATAAGACCATAAGACCATAAGACCATAAGACCATAAGACCATAAGACCATCAGACCTTCTCCTTCCACACCCCGATTATAAATCCCATAAGTGTCAGGGCTGCAACACTGTAAAGCGAATTGATAAGAAAAAGTGCCAGGGATTTCTGTTCAAAAAGGTAAATTATCCCCATGAATGTAAACACCCAACCCAGACCTGCCATAAAACCTGCCAGGGCTCCGAAGCCTGCTCCGGCATCTGCACCAATAAACATTGCAAGGAAAAAAGATGCGACCAGGGAAAGCATGAACGCCAGACCAAAAGTCTTTACCATATTGGCATTTTCTGCATCTTCCTGGCTGACGCCACTCTCTTTCATCCATCTTTTTGAGAAAAGGAGAGGGGAATACCAGAGAGCCCCGAGGGCAAAAGCACTCACTGCAGCCACAATAATTGCAGCCCAGTTAAGGTTCTGAAAAGCATTTTGCATGTCCATAATTAGAATGTTTTAATCCAGATAACATCTTTATTGTTAATTTGTTCAACATTTCAGATACTGATCTTTCTTTTTCTGGCTTCAACATTCCATTCTTCAGTCACCATGCTGTTCCTTACTACAGATACCTTATCATAGCGGTCTACAGTAGGGCAGATGTGGAAGGGTATGCAATAGAGTTCGTCACCCTGTTCAATACTTTCAGCCATTGCTGTTCTAATCACAAG
>JAAYUS010000220.1 GCA_012517605.1 Bacteroidales bacterium | reverse complement strand
TGGTCATTATGTTACAGTAAATAACAGTTCCGTTGATACCTATGGAACTCCGACTACGGTGATTAAAACTTTTAGTAACGGACCTACAGAAACTACAACAAATACAATCAACAATACTGTGTCATCTTCACAGTGGTTACTAGGACGACCTACAATAACAACAATTCAATATTCAGCAGGAAGTAATAACATAACCAGAACAGGGAATCGAGTATTCAGTTCTACAAGTAATAATATTACCAGTGAAACCTGGCACGCCGGGAATGATCAACAAATTGTTAAAACATTTGCATATAATACCAATGGAACACTCAGCAGTGAAACAGCCACAGCAAACAGCCAATCAAGGACAACAACCTATACTTATAAATCCGATAATATAAGGATTGAAACTATAACAGATCCATTGGAGCATACCACAACAAATACTTTTGACAATTATGGAAGATTATCTTCAGCAAAAGATTATCTTAACAATACTAAAACCTTCCAATATGACAATATGGGAAGAACCAGTCTTATCACATCTCCATTTGGTAGTCGGGATACAATTTCATTTGCCTGGGAAGAAGAAATTGTTCCCCAAGATCCTAAAAGGAGATATTATTCGGTTAAAAAATCCACAAATGATGGTTCTCTTACAAAAGAAAAATATGATAATTTAGGAAGGGATGTAAGGACTGATAAAAAAGGGTTCAATGGTACTATGATTTACACCGCTACTGTATTTAATCTTAAAGGCCAGGTTGAAAGCATTTCAGATCCATATTTTTCCAATGGTTCTCCTCTGTTGAATACATATCAATATGATAATTATGGTAGAAAAACCAGCCTTACAAGACCATCCGGAAGGAACAGCACCTGGTCATATATTTATAATACAGGGAAAATAGTTGAAACAACGGCTGGTAAAACTTACACAAAAACCTACTCTTCTGATGGGACACTTGAATATGCTTCTGATGCTGGGGATACAATCAGATATTCCTATTTTCCGGATGGAAAGCTTAAAAGAATTATGGCCCCGGGAGGTATTCTGACGCAGATGCAATATGATATTGCCGGAAACCGGACACAGCTTGCTGATCCGAGTGCAGGAACCATAAATTATACTTATAGCGGCTTTGGTGAAATCCTCACTCAGCAGAATGCACGAAATCAAACCACTTCTTACACATATAACACAAATGGTACTATTTCGCAAAAAGTATCACCCGAAGGAACCACTTCATATACCTATAACTCATATAAGCAATTGACTGGAATAAGCTCCCCCGGTAGTGTTAGCCTTTCATTTAACTATGATACAAAGGGAAGACTTTCAAGTGTTACCGAGACCATACCCGGATCATCCGTCCTTACAACAACGTATACATATGATGGACTTGGCCGTGAAAGCACAGTAACCCATCCCTCAAATATTGTTGAAACTAAAATATATAACTCTAACGGCTACTTATGGCATATTGATGTTAACGGTTCAGCAAAATGGACAATCTCTTCTATGAATGCTTTTAGTCAGATTACAGGTACCTCATATGGTTCAAATCCAGGTTTGAATGCAACTTTCAGTTTTAATACTTACGGTCTCCCTACCTCAATCGTAACGGGTGCACTTCAGAATTTTACTATGGATTTTAACAATACTACCGGTAATCTGAGTTGGAGGAAAAATGTTTTAAAGGCTAAACAGGAGAATTTTGCCTATGATAACCTGGATCGTCTCGACAGGGTATATTATGGATTATCAACCCTTCTGGATTTGGAATATGATCCTTTAAAGGGTGGAATTACTAAAAAATCTGATGTTGGAAGGATGAATTACAATACTTCAGGGAAACCATATGCCGTGAGCGATGTTTATGAATCAACAGGGCTTATACCAGCTGTCCTTGATTCACTGACATATACATCATTTGAAAGTGTAAATTCAGTT
>JAAYUS010000007.1 GCA_012517605.1 Bacteroidales bacterium | reverse complement strand
GATTTAGGGGGTAAAGTCTTAAGGTGACTATAGCGGCGGGGCTCCACCTCTTCCCATTCCGAACAGAGAAGTTAAACCCGTCAGCGCCGATGGTACTGCTAATTGTGGGAGAGTAGGTAGTCGCCAAACTTATAACAAAAGGGTTCTGTAAACACAGAACCTTTTTTTTTATACAGGCCTGCTTAGGGGTATTAATGAGAGGGCGCCAATGGTGCTGCTGATTGTGTGAGTCCCTGATGACCCGGGATAAAATCCGGAAGCCGCCAGACTTATAACAATAGGGTTTATCAAAAGCAGGCTTTTTTACCGCAAAAGACCCAAAGCTTTAGTAAAGATCGCAAAGCACTGTGCATAAAAAGATAATCAGGTTGATTTGCACAAACTTCGCTACCACCCTTAGCGGTTAAAATTCACTTTTCACCCAACTTCATTTCATTCCAAAATCCCTATCTTTGATAAAAACAGCCCGCTGATGAAACCAGACTCTGATAAACCCGGTGAAATATCGGGTAAGCTATATATCCCTGAAGGTACAATAATCGCTGAAACACTCCTACAGATAATTAAATACAAACGGCTTAACAGGGTCATCTCCGAAACAAAAAACGAAGATCTTCATATCCTTGTCGACCATATTCTTGATGAACTTGAACTTAAATACGAAATACCTGAAGAGGATCTGAAAAATATCCCGGAAAAAGGAGGCTTCATAACAGTCTCAAACCATCCCTACCAGGGCATCGATTCAATGCTGCTTCTCAAAATTTTCCACAAAAAGAGAGAAGACTTCAAGATAATGGCCAGCTTTCTCCTACGCGACATTGAACCTCTTCACGATGTTATCCTTCCCATAAACCCCTCTGGAAGCAGACAAAAGAACAAATCATCGTTCAGCGGCATAAAAGAGGGTATAATACACCTGAAAAACAACAAATGCCTCGGCATATTTCCGGCCGGCGAAGGTTCTGCCCAGTTCGAAATGTCAAAAAGGATAATTGATAATGAATGGCAGATCTCTGCAGTGAAATTCATCAAAAATGCCAGGGTGCCGGTAATCCCTGTATACTTCCATGGTACAAAACCACGTCTGTCATATATAGTCAGCAAAATAAGCCCTATCCTTAAATTCTCAACCCTTCCTGCAGAACTTCAAAACAAAAAAAACAGGATAGTGAAGATCAGAATCGGTAAACCTGTCACAGTCAAGGAACAGGACGGGTTTAAAGATATTTCGCAATTTGGCAGATACCTTCGGGCAAGAACCTATCTTCTTGGAACCCCACTTGAGGCAGGAAGTTTCTTCAATAAACTGTCATTCAGGATAAAAACAAATCCGGAACCTGTTGCTGAACCTGTTCCTTCCGAAAAACTTACGGAGGAATTCAACAGGATCAGAAGCGATTATGAGCTGTTCTCCCTTAATAATTTTTCACTTGTATGCGCACCCACACTGGCAATACCTGAGATAATTAAAGAAATAGGTCGTCTAAGGGAAATAACTTTCAGGGAGGTCGGAGAAGGCACAAATAAAAGCACCGATATTGACGAATATGACCTCTATTATAACCATCTTTTTATCTGGGATACCGAGGAAAACAGAATTGCCGGAGCATACAGGATCGGTAAAGGAAAAGAAATTTCAGCCATTTATGGGATAAACGGGTTTTATATAAATTCCCTTTTTAAGATCAAAAAGGATTTTATTCCGGTACTCCGCGAGTCTCTTGAACTTGGCAGATCCTTTATAGTGAAAGATTACCAAAAGAAAGCCCTTCCCCTTTTTCTCCTATGGAAGGGGATACTTCTTTTCCTGCTGAAGAATCAGGAATACAGGTATCTTATTGGCCCGGTAAGCATAAGCAACGAATTTTCAAAATTCTCAAAAAGCCTTATTGTGGAGTTTATCAGGAAGTACTTCTTTGATGAAGACAAAGCCAGATTCATTGAACCACGAATGGCCTTTGTCGTAAAAAATGATAAGGCTGTCGACAGAAAGCTGTTCGTCGATGTTGCCGGGAATGATATCAACAGAATAGAAAGAATAATAACAGACATCGAGCCCGGATACAGGATACCGGTTCTGCTGAGAAAATATCTTGAAATCAATGGAAGGATCATAGGATTCAATGTAGATCCCAAGTTCAACGACTGTCTCGACGGACTCCTGATCGTCGACCTTTACAATACTCCTCCCGACATATACAAAGGCTTAACCAAAGATCTTCAGGATGATTCGATAATTCAGCAACGATTCAGAATGTAGGAAATCCGAATTCACAAATCTTAAATCCGGAATGAAAAGGGTTCCCTCCGGTAATACTTCTTCTAGTAGAATTTATACCTTTTGTCCACCACATTTGCTGCCTTTCTCAGAGCTTCATAAGCCTCATAGCTCCCTCTCATCTGATAAGTCGCGGCGAGCCTGTCCCTGATCTGTTTAAGGTCCTCGTTATTTGCCGGTGTGCTGCTGTTGACGGTAAGCATGAATACTCCGTTTTCACCTTTGACAGGGCCTGCCACTACTCCCTGTTTGGCTGCAGTGGAAGCTGATATAAGCGCAGGTTCATTTCCGGCACCGGGAACTGTATATGACCTGAAATTTATCTGTGTGGCTTCCTGCACCGTAAGTCCCATGGCCGAAGCAACTTCATCAAGAGTCTTGCCTCCCTGGCTGTTCTTTTCAAAATCGGCTGCAATAAGTGCGGCTTTTTTGTCTTTTGTAACCTGGAACCTGATATCATTTTCAACATCCTTCATCGGCGCTATACCTTCCTCCTGTACCCGGGTGCAAAAGGCAACCACATATTTATTTCCGATCTCAAAAACAGCCTGTTGATTGCCATCAAGAACGATCTTCCCTTTTTCAGACTGAAACAAAGCTATTATAAGATTACGTGGATTTTCAAGCCCGGGCAGGGTTTTCTGCTGTGGAACTATATCATTTGCAACACGCTTTGTAAGGCCGTTCTCCCTGATGGCCTGATTGAATTTCTCATAGGTATTGTTGCTTCCTGCGAACTGGCTTGCTTCGCTGTAAATCCTCTGGTTGGTTATCGAACCCGGGATTATCTTGCGGTCGACTATACCTATATTATATTTACGTGAAGGCTTAGATTGATTAATGATCTCTATTATATGAATGCCGAATGTTGTTTCAGCTGTAACAATATCTCCTTTTTTTGCCGAGAAGCAGGCATTGTTGAACGGCACAACCATTCTCCCTTCAGGAAACCATCCAAGATCTCCGCCAAGCTGGGCTGAACCCTGATCATCTGAATTGGTTATTGCAAGAGTTGCAAACGATGTTCCTGATTTGATTAGTTTAATAAGACTGTCTGCCTCATGCCGTGCCATTTCAAGTGTCCTTGTCTGTCCTACACCAAGAAGTATATGGCGTGCATGTACTGAATCGGGCCTGTTGGCAACTTCAAGAAGTTTTGCAAGCTTTAATGTCCCATCTTCGTTGTATGGGCCGAAAACTGTTTTCAGATCTTCCTTTTTTACAAAATCCCTTAACGTATCGGGAACCTCACTTAATGGTACAAAAAAGCCAACATGACGTGAATCGGCAGTCAGATTTATGAACTGGACAGGATCCGGAGCCTCAGCAAATTCGGTTTTTGTCTTATTTATCCATTCCTCAGCCTGCTTTATATCGTCAGCCGAGGGTGCAACATCGAAAGTAACATATTCAATATCCCTCAATGCTGTTTTCCTGAAGTCATCTTTATGTGTGCTGTAGTAAGCTTCAATATCGGAAGGGCTTACTTTAACAAGTGAATCAGATATTGAGGAATAGTTCTTCATTATATAGCTGAAATCAATTGTTGAAGCCGACAGGTTTTTGTCAAACTCTGCCTGTTTGGAAGTAACGAACAGTCCTTTTGCAACGAGGGAATTGTATTTTGAACTCATCCTGTCATCTACGATCTGGTTCTCAAAGAACAGCCAGTATTTCTTTGCTGTTTCATCCACCTCGGTCTGCTTAAGGAAATTAACAAGGAATGACTTGTTGAATGATCCGGTTTTCTGGTCGGTAAAAAGCTGCATAACCACGGGATGCGGATTGTTTCCAAGAACCAGTTCATCTAACTCCTCAGAGCTCACACCGATTCCAAGTTTTTTGTATTGTTTGTCGAGGATATTTTCCCTTATGATAGTCTGCCAGGTCTGTTCCCTTATCGATTCTGTTGTGGCTTCATCGAGATTTGTATTTCCCGACAGCTTATAGATCTCCACCAGGTTCTGCACTCTTTGTTCAAAGTCCTGATATGAAACAGTCTCATCTCCAATTTTTCCTATTTCGTAATATTTTTTTGCCCTGGCGCTCTGGGTCCTGTTGTTACCGAAAAAGTCGCTTACGACAAAAATGAAAAGCGAAAGTCCTATAAGCCCTGCAACCAGTACACCTGCTTTTTCCCTTAAAAATTGAAGTGCTGACATGGATGATCTGTTAAAAAATTATGATTATTACCTATTTAAAATTCAGGCGACAAATATAACAAATTTCCTGTTAAAAAAGGTTTTCAGCAAATGATGCTATTTTAATGTTGATTTTACTGCTCAATAAATTTGAGAACTGTGGATTAGCACATGCTGATAAACGTTAAATATTTTTTGATCATATAAAAAAGAGGGGGGTGCAGTAAAAAAAATATAATATTTTTAAAAAAATACCTCAAAAAAAGGGGTGTGATTAAAAAAAAGTATATTTTTGCTCAAAAATATCGAAAAAATGGCAGAACTTAGATTTAGTGCATTAAAGGAAGTATTCAACAGAGAACCTGTTGTGACTCATGCACCTGACAAAAACGTTTCCAAATATTTCGGGATTGACGTTTTCAACCTCCATAAAATGGAGCATTATCTTTCAATGGATGCTTTTAAAGTTGTTAAGCGTGCAATTGAAGAAGGCAAATCCCTGACGAGGAGGGAAGCTGATCAGGTTGCAATCGGATTGAAGGCATGGGCTCTTGAACGTGGCGCAACCCATTTTACACATTGGTTTCATCCTCTTACCGACGGTACCGCCGAAAAACACGATGGATTCATAGAGTTTGGTGACAACGGACATCTTGTAGAGAACTTTTCAGGTGAGGTTCTTGTGCAGTCTGAACCTGATGCTTCGAGCTTCCCAAGCGGTGGCATAAGGAATACCTTTGAGGCCAGGGGCTATACTGCATGGGATGTATCCTCTCCCGTTTTTATAGTCGGCACAACACTTTGTATACCTACGATTTTCGTCTCATATACCGGCGAGGCCCTCGACTATAAGGCTCCGCTTCTGAAATCCCTGTCGGCGCTCGACAAGGCTGCAGTTGATATCTGCCAGTATTTTGACAAGGATGTGACTAAAGTCATTGCCACCCTTGGGGTTGAGCAGGAATATTTTCTTGTGGATGAAGCCCTGTACTATGCCCGCCCGGATCTGGTTCTCGCCGAACGGACACTGATGGGCCATCAGTCGAGCAAGGACCAGCAGCTCGCTGATCATTATTTCGGATCAATACCCGAAAGGGTAATGTGTTTCATAAAGGACTTTGAATGTGAGGCTCATAAGCTTGGAATACCGGTTAAGACACGTCATAATGAAGTTGCACCGAACCAGTTTGAATGTGCACCCATGTTTGAGGAAGTAAACCTGGCAGTCGACCACAACCAGCTCCTTATGGATATAATGAAACGGGTAGCCAGGAAACATAAGTTCAGAGTGCTGTTCCACGAAAAGCCTTTCGCCGGAATAAACGGATCAGGTAAGCATAATAACTGGTCGATGGCAACAAATACCGGAGTCAACCTTTTATCGCCCGGTAAGAATCCCAAAACAAACCTTCAGTTCCTCACGTTCCTTGTTAATGTCATTAAAGCAGTTAACGACAGTAATGAACTCATAAGGGCTTCGGTCATGAACGAATCGAACTCGTGGAGGCTTGGAGGTCATGAAGCTCCGCCTGCAATAATCTCGGTGTTTCTGGGAACTTATCTGAGCAATACCCTGAACGAGATCGCCAGAAAGGTGACCGACAAGAAAATGACGCCGGCACAGAAAACAGAGCTTAAGCTTGGAATCGGCAAAATACCTGAGATCCTTCTAGACAATACAGACCGTAACCGTACGTCGCCTTTTGCCTTCACCGGTAACAGGTTTGAATTCAGGGCTGTCGGATCATCTGCAAACTGCAGCGCTGCCATGATAACACTTAACTCGGCAGTTGCCAGCCAGCTTTCAAAATTCAAAAAGGAGGTTGATAACCTTATAAGAAAAGGACACAACAAGGACGAAGCAATTTTCCAGGTGCTGAAAAAGACAATCCTCGATTCTGAAAAAGTGCTTTTTGAAGGCGACAATTATAGTCCGGAATGGCATGCCGAAGCAGCAAAGAGAGGCCTGTCGAACATAGCCAGCGTACCTGAATCGATAAGCAGATACCTTACGGCTAACTCACGCGAAGTCCTAGTAGGATCCGGGATTTTCACAGATAAGGAACTGGAAAGCCGCGTTGAAGTTGAATATGAAAAATTCACCAAGAAAGTACAGATTGAATCAAGGGTGCTCGCTGATCTGGCAATAAATCACATTGTCCCGACAGGCATCAAATATATGTCATCACTCCTTGAAAACCTCAGGGGACTTAAAGAGGCATTTCCTCCAAAGGATTATGAGAAACTTGGAGAAAGCAGCAGGGAAGCAATTATGGTCATATCCGAACATATAAACGGAATCAAGAAACTGGTTTTTGACATGGTGGAGGAAAGAAAGAAAGCCAACGTGATAGAAAATGCTTTCGATAAAGCGGTTGCTTATGAAAGAAATGTCAAGCCGTATCTCGATGATATACGCTATCATATAGATAAACTCGAACTCATCGTGGATGACGAAATATGGCCATTGCCAAAATACAGGGAATTATTGTTTACCAGATAAATGAATGCCGGACAGTAAAAGCTATCTGGTAGATAAGGCTGTGTCATCAGAAAGATTCTTTAACCGCAAAAGGCGCGAAGTTTTAGCAAAGTCCGCAAAGGAGAGCATGTAAGATTATTACATTGTGAACTCTGCGATGGTTTTGCAACACAACGGTAAAATTCTTTCTGTGATGCAGCCTTTTATTTTAAATTCTGTCAATGGCATGACCTTTGCGGGAAAATCGATATCCTTAAATTAAAATCATTAATTTTAAGGTCTGATTTACATTTGTGCCATGAAACGAATTATTTACCTTATTATATTGCTTATTCTGGCCGGAGCGCATGACTCAGCGGCACAGAAGAGGAAGTCGGCAAGGGCTTATGATGCTTTCAATGCCGGTGAATACTACGATGCAATAGATCTTTTCAAGGATTCATATTCCAAAGCCGGAAAGACAAACAAAGAAGCAAGGACAGAACTTGGATACATGATAGCGGAATGCTACCGCCTTACAAATGATCCGAAAAATGCAGAGACATGGTACAGGCTGGCCGTAAGATCTTCCTACTCAAAACCTGATGCCCAGTTCTGGCTGGCCGAGTCGATGAAAAAAAACGGGAAATACCAGCAGGCTATTGAAGAATACAAAAAGTACAAACAGGTGGCGCCTTCCGACTCAAGGGCAGATCAGGAGATACGTTCATGTGAGCTTGCACTTGAATGGCAGCGTAATCCCGACCCATACAGGGTCGAGGAACTGAAAGACCTTAATTCGGTCGATTCCGACTTCAGCCCCGCTTACGGACGTGACGATTTTGGTGTTATTTATTTCACATCATCACGCGACGATGCAGCAGGAAATAAAACACATGGTGCAACAGGCCAGAGTTTTACTGATATCTTTGAAAGCCGCCTGGATAAAAAGTCAAAGTGGAGCACTCCTGTTCCCGTTGAAGGTCTGAATACAGAATCCGAAGAAGGAACACCCTGCTTTTCGGCTGACTACAGCGAAATCTATTTCACCAGATGTGAGGCGGGGAAAAGGGAAAAGAAAGGATGCGCCATAATGTACTCCGAACGTAACGGAGATAAATGGAGTAATCCCGTCGATCTTAAATTAGTGCCTGATTCGCTTGTGGCAGCTCACCCGTCACTCTCCCCCGACGGACAGACACTTTATTTTGTTTCCGATATGCCCGGAGGATACGGCCTGAAAGACATATATATGGTAACAAGGGCAGAACGTGGCAATTCATGGTCAACTCCGCGAAATCTCGGTCCTGAAATAAATACCCCGGGGAATGAACTGTTCCCTTTCATCAGACAGGACGGATCTCTATACTTCTCTTCCGACGGACAGGTCGGAATGGGGGGGCTCGACATCTTCAGGGCTGTACGCCAGCCTGATGGTTCGTGGGTGGTAAGGAATATGAGGCCTCCTGTCAACAGCTTTGCCGATGATTTTGGCATAGTGTTCGAAGACGGCAGCGAAAAAGGTATTTTCAGTTCAACAAGAAAGGGCAGGGGTAATGATGACCTTTATACTTTTGAACTGCCTCCGCTGAGATTTGCAGTGACAGGACTGGTGAAGGACGAAAAAACCGGAACACCTATACAGGGAGCCGTTGTCCAGCTTATAGCAAGCGACGGGTCAAACCTGCAGGCAGAAACCGGTAATGGAGGCGATTTCAGATTCAACCTCAAACAGGATGTCGATTATATATTCCTGGCTTCCAAAAGGGGATACCTGAACGGCAAGGAAAAGGAAACAACAAAAGGACAGGAAAAGAGCCGCGACTTTATGGTCACAATACCCCTGACGGCAATAGACAAACCGATTGAACTTCCCAACATCTTTTACGATTTCGGGAAATGGGATCTCAGGCCTGAGTCTATGGTCTCACTCGACAAGCTTGTTGAAACACTGAATGATAACCCGAATGTCACTATTGAACTGATGTCACATACCGACTCACGCGACACGGAGGAATATAACCTCGATCTATCGCAGAAAAGAGCACAGTCGGTTGTTCAGTATCTTATAGATAAAGGAATTGACCCGGCCAGATTGTCGCCCAAAGGGTATGGCGAATCGACCCCGAAAGTTGTTGATTCAGATATAGCCGCACAAAACCAGTTCCTTAAGGAGGGGACAGCTCTTACCGAGCAGTACATTAACTCCCTTGCAACCGAGGAACAAAAGGAAATTGCACATCAGATAAACAGACGCACGGAATTCAGGGTTCTCAGGACAGACTATGAAGCGCCAAAGAAATAATCTGAATGGGCTTGCTGGATAAATTGTTGAAGTTTTAATAAGTGTTTTTCTTATACCGGCTTATGGCAGGCGAATCGAAATACAGCATGAGGGG
>JAAYUS010000219.1 GCA_012517605.1 Bacteroidales bacterium | reverse complement strand
CAATCAAAGCTTATGGCCGGCCGGGCTGGATGAGGGTCGACTCATACTGCAACGGCATGATAAGTAACTGGGGCGCTCATCTGATGGGAATAGTTCAATGGGGAAACAACACGGAATATACCGGCCCTGTTTCAATAGAAGGAACAGGTGATTTCGACAGGGGATTGTGGAACACCCTGAATCGGTTTGATATCAGATACAGGTATGCAGACGGAGTTGAAGTCTTCTTTAAAATTGAAAGGCCTTACGTCCGATTTGAAGGTACGGATGGATGGGTAGAAGTTGAATATCCCGACAAACTCTCTGCAAGCTCTCAGGAGATCCTTGATTATCAACCCGGGACGGGAGGAATTTCCTTCAGCAACCTCCTTTCCGACAAGGAGGATTTTCTTCATGCCATAAAGGCCGGAAGGCAGTCCTTTGAACCTCTGGAAACAGCTCACCGGACCATATCAATGTGCCAGCTTGGCCTTATTGCAATTAAAACAGGAAACTCATTGACATGGAACCCGGAAACGGAAGAAATAATCGGAGATAATGCAGCTTCGGCCATGCTTAACATCCCGGTAAGGGAAAAATACTTTAAATTTTGAAGCCTTTCCGGCCATCTCAGGTTACTAATAATGAAAAGCAGACATTGACTAACCAATATTTAATTACAAGACATTTATGAAATTCTCAAGACGCAATTTTATCAGAACTACGGGGGCGGGTTTGCTTGCTTCCGGTATCCCGTCCATGGCATCGGATCCTGTGGCTCGTCTTTCAGAGCCAGGATCAGATAAGTTCAGGCTGGCCATTGCAGGTTATACATTTGCAAAGATAAACCTTGACGATTCGCTTAAAATGATGAAACGTGTCAATGTCAATCTGCTGGGAGTAAAAGATTTCCATCTGCCTCTTAACAGCACAAAGGAAGTAATTGACCAGACATTGGCCAAAATGAAATCCTTCGGTGTGAAACCATATGGTGTAGGCCCCATCTATATGAAGTCTGAAGCAGCCGTTGACCAGGCTTTTGCATATGCAAAGCTTGTTGGCGTAAAACTTGTTGTTGGTGTACCAGATGTTCAGTTCCTTCCATATGTTGAGAAAAAAGTAAAGGAATATGATTTCAGGCTGGCAATTCATAATCACGGGCCGGATCTGCCTTTGTATCCAAGCGCTGATGACGTCTGGAAGGAGATTAAAAATCTTGATCCAAGAATAGGGTTCTGCCTTGATATCGCACATGAGACCCGTCTTGGACTTGATCCAATTGCAGCTTACCTTAAATATAAGGACAGGATCTTCGATTTCCATATCTGGGATTGCGACAAACCTGAAAAAGCAGGATGGTGTGTTGAAGCAGGCCGGGGCATTATTGATTTTCCGAAATTCTTTAAAGCACTGCGTGAAAACAACTATAGCGGCACATGCAGCCTGGAATATGGTAAGGATATGGATGATCCGCTGCCGGGCATTGCCGAATCGATAGGATTTTTCAGAGGCGTTCTTGCAGGTCTTCGATGAACGGAAGAGAAAGGATCCTGACCTCCCTTGATCACAGGGAACCTGATAAAATACCGTTTGATCTGGCTGGCACAACATGGACAGGAATTACTAAAACAGCTTACCTGAGATTAGCTGAGTTTATCGGCAAAGCTGAAAATGAACCTGAATGGGCCGATGTAATTCAGCAAATAGTAATACCCTCAGATGATGTGTTGAAAATTCTGGATGTGGACACACGGGGGTTATTTCCGCTTACAAGTCACAACTGGGATGTTTTCAACCGGCTTGAGGATGCCGGAAATAACTGGGTGTATAATGATGAATGGGGATTTACACATCATTTCCCCAAAGAAAACGGATACTGGTTTTCAATTGTCAGGCATCCGATGGAGAATATTACACCCGATCCCCTGATTATTCAGGCATATAACTGGCCTGATGCAATAAACAGGGACCGCATCTCAGGTCTGAATGAGAAGGCCGTAAGGTTCAGGGAACAAGGAAAGCTTGTAGTTCTGAAAGGAATATGCGCCGGTATTTTTGAAATGCATCAGAGATTCCGCGGAGTCAGCAATGCTCTTGTAGATCCGTTTCTTTATCATGAATTCTCTGACCTTATGATAGGGAAGATTGCTGATATCAAAATTGAATTCTGGAAAATGGCTCTCTCGGAACTCGCCGACGTGGTCGATGTAATTGCTGAAGCAGATGACTATGGTACACAGGGTTCACAGCTCATCGGCCCCGATCATTTCAGGCAGTTTTACAAACCACATTTAGCAAGGATAATTAAGGAAATAAAGATTTCAGCCCCGCATTCAAAGATAATGTTCCATTCCTGCGGAAATGTGAGACCCCTTATTCCTGATTTCATTGAGATGGGGATCGACATTCTCAATCCGGTGCATATCAGCGCTTCAGGCATGGAACCTTACAGGCTTAAAAGGGATTTTGGCAAAGACATCGTATTCTGGGGTGGTGGCGTTGACACCCAAAAGGTGCTTGCTTACGGGACGGTAAGAGATGTCGCCGACGATGTAAAAAAGAATACAGACGCCCTTGGACCCGGAGGCGGCTTTGTATTTGCAGCTGTTCACAACATCCAGGCCGAAGTACCTCCGGAGAACATTATGGCAATGTGGAAAGCTCTCAATAAGCTATAAGTATTTGATAAAATAATGATTAAACAGAGGCTGCATCAAAAGTGTCTTTATTGACTTTGATATTCTTTGAGTCCCCTTGTAAATGCCTTTGAGATCCTTTGTGGTTAAGAGATTCAAGTTTAACCACAAAGGTACCCAAAGGGAGCTACGAATCAACTCAAATGGCTTTTAACACAGCCTCTTATAATCATATCGCCTCAGTTTCCGGTTAACCTAACGGGTTGGATATCCGGGATTCTGTGGAAATGGAGCATCAATATTCAGATCGATCTGTGACTGAGGGATAGGCCATAAAACATGATAATCCTGAATATTGAGACCTGGATTCTTCGGGTTATTGTTATATTTCCTGACTCTCTCCACAAGTTTACCCATTCGTCTGAGGGTTATATGTCTCCATTCCTCTCCGTAAAGTTCCCTTGCCCTTTCATCAAGTATATAATCCAGATTGACATCCTCAGGCAGAACGGGTGTTGCATTAGCTCTGGCCCTGATAAGGTTTATATCAGCCGCTGCGAGATCAGGCCTGTTCAGGCCTACATAAGCTTCGGCCCTCAGAAGGATCGTTTCTGCCAGACGGATAGCATACCTGTCTTTATGGTCATTACCGCCACCTGAACGTGCAGGATCAGTGAAATAGTGGCATGGATCAGCGAACTTCATCCAGTAAGGGTATATGTACTGACAGGAATCCCTCATGGCATCTCTTGTTCCGGCGGCATATTGTGCAGCATAATCAACAAGAAGGTTTATCCTCTTTTTATCATAGGCAGAACCCGGTGAATCATAGTAAAAATCCCTCTTGATATTATGTTTTGCATTCCTGATATCGTTGTTCCAGTCGCTTTTCCAGATATCGTATGCCGCATAGTTGGTAGGATGTATCCATGAAACCGGTCTTCCGAGAGTGTCAGAATATCCGGTATATGCACCATTGACAAATTCACCTCTGAAAGCCTTCTTCCCGTCGGGTGTGTTTCCCAGTCTGAAATAGGCCGGCCCGAAGGTCCTGTTGCCCTCAACTGAACCTCCTCCGGTTGTTGGTGGTGGTTCGACCTGTATAACCCAGATTGATTCGGTATTGATACCAAGGTTCTGGTTCCCGTATGCAAAAAGATCATAATAGACATCGCCGGTTTTAAATACTGCATTTTGGCGGTCACCGAATCTTTGTGTCATCAGAGCATAATTGTACCCGTCTATTACATGTGTAGCAGCATCAGCTGCATCCTGATATTTTCCCTGAGCAAGGTAACATTCACTGAGCATATGCCAGGCAGCGCCCTGTGTTATTCTTCCGGGTGCCTCTTCTTTACCGGGTTCGGGAAGATTTGTGGTGCCAAACAGAAGATCCTGTTCCATCTGGGCGTAAACCTGTGCCTTAGGTGTCCTTGTAAAATCGGTCTTTACTCCTCTTATCACTTCGGTTACAAGCGGAACATCACCATAAGTGGAAACAAGGATACGATAGGCAAAAGCTCTGAAGAACATTGCCTCAGCCAGATATGCATTTTTCTGTGCTTCACTAGTCCATATAGCCGGGTCGGATACATTTATCCCATCAATAAGGACGTTGGCGCGCTGGATCAGTTCATAATTCCAGGTCCAATAATTCCTTAAATAAGTATTCTCCGATGTAACATAGTTAACATAATTGCAAAGGAATCTTGTGCTGTTGGGGTCTTCTCCGTGAAAGGCAATGTCAGTTCCCAGTCCTTTCATTATGGCGCCGGCATCCTGATCAGTGCCGTAGAACCATCTCTGCCTGACTGAAAAATGCAGCCCTGATATTCCCTGTTTAATCCCCGGAAGAGTCTTATAGGCATTTTCGGGTGCAAGAAAATCAAGCGGTGTTTCGTCGAGCACATCCTCACTGCAGGCAGGAATTATCATTAATATAATGCCGGCATAAAGTAAAAACTTCTTACTAAACAGATTCAGATATTTTTTCATAACATTAGTATTTTTCTGTTTCATAATGATTTATCAGTAATTTCCTTTTGTTAAAATGTTACCCTGAAACCTGCAGTAACATTCCGCATAAGTGGTGAGTTGCTTGTTCCGGTTTCAGGATCCCATCCTGACCAGTCAGTCCACACATATGGATTTTTGCTTGAGACATAAACCTGAAGTGCTTCAAGTTTCATTTTGTTCAGCAATTCCGGGCCAAACCTGTATGCCAGTGAGATATCCTGGAGCCTGACAAAGCTTCTGCTCTCATAAATACCGCTTGAAACAGCTGGTGAGTTATAAACCCCTGTTGCATTATTTACGCCATTATCCGGAGTCCAGTAAGGTCTGACAGCTGATGCATTGATCCTGAGAACATCGTCGGATCGCCATGCAACGTTTACAACACCGGCATTATCCAGTAGATAGTATTTTTTGCCGCCCTGGACGGAGTTTATAAAGAATGTCAGCGTGAAATTCTTATAAGTCAGAGTGTTGTTGATACTGAACCTGTAGCTGGGCGTCCGGTAACCTATTACTTTTCTGTCGTTGTTCGGTTCTATAACACCATCACCGTTCTGGTCAACATATTTATATTGGCCAGGGTACCAGTTATTGTATGTCTGACCGGCATAAAGCTCGGCTTCTGTCCATAGTCCGCCCATCATTTCATAGTCATATATGGCACTGATCGGTTCTCCTACAAACCACGAGTTTCCAATATCCTTGTCATTCTTGTCACCATATAGTTTGGATATTTTATCGCGGTTGAGCGAAAAAACAAAGTTGGTTTCCCATCCAAGCTGGCCTGTAAGGTTAATTGAATTCAGTTCAAATTCAATTCCTTTATTATCAATGGCTCCGATATTTGTCCAGACACTAGGATATCCTGTTGTGGGTGGAAGGGCCCTGCTGACAAGAACATCTGTTGTTTTGGCTTTATAGAGGTCTATTGAACCTGAAATTCTTCTGTTAAAAAGACCAAAATCAATCCCAATGTTTGTTGAAGCTGTCTTTTCCCAGGCCAGGCTTGCATTACCCAGAGAACTCGGATAAATTGCAATTGCTGTTGCTGCTCCGAATACATACGCATCGGCAGTCATTCGTGAGAAGCTTGAATAACGGCCTATACCCTGGTTACCGTTTTCTCCGTACGAGGTTCTCAGTTTAAGGTAAAGCCATTTGAGATCCTGCATGAATGACTCATCGGAAATCACCCAACCAAGCGAGACTGAAGGGAAGTTGGCAAACTTGGAATTTGGTCCGAATCCCGAGAATCCGTCTCTTCTGTACGTAGCTGTAAGGAGATAACGGTTTTTAAAGGTATAATTCACCCTGGCCATATAGGAAAGGCTGTTTTCCTCCCATGCTGATGAGGATAACGAATAAGTCGTTCCCAGACCCATATTATTATATCCCAGAACAGGGTTGTCAAATCCCTGTGAATTGAGAGTTGATGACTGGGCATGACGGTTCTCACGGCTGTAAAGAAGAGTGGCATTCACCTGATGTTCACCGAAAGTCTTTAAATAGGTTACTATGTTGTTGATGATCCAGTTAGTCTCCTCATACGGATTCTTTATGGCCTGTCCCTTGTTTCCTGAACCTTCAGGAACTGTAGAAGGATAAAATGTATTATTATTCCTTACATTGTATGTATTGGAATAATTAAACTCATATGTCAGTCCTTTGATCCATGGGACTGATATTTTACCGCTTCCAACAATAAAAAGGCTGTTTCTCTTATCGCTGTTGTCAACATGAATATTGTTTAACGGGTATGGCATATAAGCCTCTCCGGTAAGGTACATGGGCCATGTCGGCTGACCTATGGGGTTGTTTGACAGCGGACTGCAAGCTCGCGCATTTCCGAGGTTTGCTTCAAGCCCTGAATAATCCCTGTAGGAATATGAAGTGATGAGTCCCAGGGTGAACCAGTCGGTAACTTTGCTTTCGATATTACTATGGAGTGTGAACCTTGAGAATTCATCATTCAGGAGGATGCCTTTCTCATCGGTGTAGGATCCCGAAACAAAATAACTGCTGTTTTCATTTTTACCTGAAAGGCTGACATTATAATTCTGTATAGGTGCCACACGAAGCACAGCATCTACCCAGTCTATTGTTTTGCCGGCGAGATAATTATCCCTTTCCTCCTGGGTTCTGAGACGGGCGGCAACAATATCTTTATTTGTAATATCCGGTCGCACAGGTTTTCCTGTAGCGCTTGTTGGTTTGGTCTTGTACCATGCATACAGGTCCTGCTGGTAATAGTAATCGACCAGACGAACAGCATATTGCTCAGCATTCATGACCTTCATAGGGTTGTTTGTCATGTCCTGATACCCGTAGTACATATTAAATGAGACAACAGGCTTTGTTGATTTTCCTTTTTTTGTTGTTATAAGCATGACACCGTTTGCTGACCGCGAACCATAAACAGCTGCAGCGCTGGCATCCTTAAGGATGTCAATCGATTCAACATCACTGATGTTAATATCGGAGATGGCTCCGTTATATATTATGCCATCAAGAACAATAAGAGGCTGATCACTGGCTGACAATGAAGTCTGGCCTCTTATGGAGAGGTTGGGCTCACTGCCTGCAAGACCAGTTCCCTGAACATTCACACCTGCAGTAGCCCCGGAAAGGGCCTGCGAAATATTCAAATTCGCCAGAGAGGCTTTTTCTTCCATAGCCACACGAACAACAGAACCGGTCAGGTCACTTTTCTTTTGTGTTCCATATCCTGTGACAATGACTTCATCAAGTTCGGTTGTGGCCGATTCAAGTGAAACATTTACCACTGAACGGCCTGAAACAGGCATTTCAACAGTATTATAGCCAATGAATGAGAAAACCAGAACTACATTTGGATCAGTCACAGAAAGGGAATATTTGCCGTCAGGACCAGTCAATGCTCCCTGAACAGTGCCCTTTATTATGACATTAACGCCTGCCATGGGGTCGCCTGTTGTTTTGTCAGTTACTGTTCCCGTAACGGTCACCTGCTGTTGAAAGGACCCGTTAAGGGAAACTGAAAACCCCAGCATCAATACAAGGATCAGAGTCTTGAGATCCAGCAAGGATTTTCTGAGATACCTTAAAAAAGGCATCCCTGAATTGGGATATACTTTCATCATTTAATTAGGTTTGTTGGTTAAAATAGAGTTAATCGTTTAAAAAACTGTGTCAGGGAATATTTCTTCCCTAATGGCAAAAATGAATTTATCATAGGCATATGGGTTTAGGTCAGTTAATAATACAGGTTAGCAGTATTTAAATTTAATAAATTCTTTCAGAATTCATTGCAGGATTTTTGAAATATTTCGGGTGTATCAGCGTTTTTAAGTGACATGTTAGTTGTTATTTAAAACAAAGTCGACAGGAAATGCTAAAGAACAATAATAATGTCATCAGATATTTCTTCCTGAGTTTGATCCTTATGTCGGTTTTTATTCCGGGAAGAGGGCAGTCTGGTATCCCTGAAGTGCTGGTAAACGGGAGTATCAGGGAACAACTTGATTATATCCAGGAAAAGACGAGGATATATGAAGACTACCGTGCGATAAGGGAAGACATGTTCCGTCTGATAAAAAAGAATGCACTTGATTCGCTCAAAGCAACCAGAAATGAGATAACCTCTCTGAAAAATAAGATGAAAGAAGGGGCTATGGATATTGATTCACTAAATTCTGAGGTCGGTTCATTAAAGGCAGAGCTGGATAAAATGACAAAAACAAAAAACAGTGTAAGCCTGATGGGGATTCAGATTGACAAAGCCATATATAATACAATCATGTGGTCGGCAATTACAGTTCTGATTGCGCTTCTGGCAACTGGCTTCCTGACCTTTAAAAGGAACAGAACCGTGACACTGAATACCAGAAAGGAGATTGATGAACTGAAAAAGGAATTTGAGGCCTACAGACAAGCTTCAAGAGAAGCCAGGGAAAAAATGTCGATGGCACATTTCAACGAACTGAAAAGATTAAGGGGAGCGTGAATCCGGACTCAGGACCCAGGGCGAAGGGCTCAGCGCTCAGGGCTCAGGGCACAGGGAAAGTAACTAAAATCTGATATTTATTTTTGTGCCGTTATTTACAAGAGCACTTTTAAGTTTTCTCCCGTTTGAAATTACTTCTACAATTATCTTATCCGATTTTCTGGAAACAGATATATCAATGTTCCTGCCGCCGAATGCGATAATATTCTCAAGTGCCATTTCATTCCAATTTGAAGGCAATTGGGGTGTTATTGAGAATGAACTCAATCCCGTCGGCCTTAGACCAAATATGCCTTCAGTCACTATACGGCAGTACAGGGCGCTTTCAGCTGAAAGATGACGCTGGTTTCCTTCAGGCCAGGCTTCCACGGCATATGGAACGTGGTCGCCGAGAAGCCGCCGGGTCGAATAATCTGTGAAGAATTTAAGTCCCCTGTCAATGGCTCCGGCCGCGAAAACGCCTCTCAATCCGTAAAGAGTGGAACGATCCCAAAAGGTGCTTGTCCCGGCCTGAGTGAGCAATCCCTGATCAGTCCATAACTTTGGAGAAAACAAAGCATTGGTTGTGCCTTCAGCCCTGTTAAAAATACCAACGGTAAGTGGAATGCAAATCCATGATCGCAAAACATCATTTCCCTCATAATATCTGTAAGTATCAAAGCCATCAATCCGGGCGCTAAAATATTTTTCAATATTTGCTTTAAGCTTTTGTGCCATAATAATGTACCCTGATATCTGTTTTGATGGTTTCCCGAGATCCCTGCCCAGAAAAGCTGCTGAGACCAATGCATCATAAAAAAGGGAAGATGTGCACAGGTTCGCCTTTCCGGCAGGGAATCTGCCTTCAAGTTCGTCACTGTCGGATTCTACAACGCCCTGATCATTTAATTTTCTTTTACAATATTCGATACACCATTCAATAAGAGGCCATATTTCCTCAGCAGTCTTTCGGTCGCCGAGTGCCAGTGCAAACCGTGACGCCCCGTAAGCTATCATGGCCTGATCGCCCCTGTCGCCGGCGCCGTTCCAGAAATCTGTTCCTTCGGCTATTATTGAACTTGGGATGGGATTATAATCAGGATTAATGTATTTTGCAAACCAGTTCCATGATACCTTTGCGGCCTCAATAGCTGTACCGTAACCGGTATAGGCGAAGAACGGATTGGCATATTCAGCCTGGTCGTTTGCCCAAATGGCGGCATAATATGTTGCGCCTCCCGGACTATGTACAAGTCCGCCCCTGGTCTCATAAATGCTTTCCATCGCCCTTATTTTGGCAAAGTCGAACATCCTGTTAAGAATGGGATCAGGGGACGAGAACTTAAGAGCGCTGAACATCTGGTCAACAAATCCTTTCCTCTTTGCCAGTTCCTCATCAACATTCACCTGCAGGGGTGCTCTGCCGGCCACCTGACCTGAATAAATAATTGAAAAAGTAATGCTGTCACCCGGATTCACCATGTAAAGACCTGACCCGGCTGATTTTGCCGACAATTCATAAATACCATATACACTTTTTTCAGGATGGCTCTTTGTGATCTTTTCGAAGTCCTCAACATCCACCGAAACCTGTCGATCCGAAGTGTTTTTCAATGTATATTTTTCAAATGCTGCAGGTTTATCTGTCGAAGGGAATAATTCACGCTTTATTAATATATTATTAGCTGATGATTCAACAATCAGCATGCCTTTTATTTTAAACCGTTTAACCTGCTCATTTAATTGACGGTTATTGATTTTGACAACAGGAGCCGACTCCGGTCCGAAGGTGTACATTGTGTGGGCATGAGTATCATTCGGAATAGTCCTGAGCATCGGAAAAACGATCTTCCGTGAAAGCTGCAGATTTCCATCTTCGCCAACACCATAAGTGGCGATCAGGGAGACATGCCTTCCGCTCATTTCGATATTGTCACTATGAACATCATCTTTCACCGGTGCCCATATGATACTCCCATCCTGTTCAATATTCCATCTGGTTTGCGCCGGGAGCTGCCCCGACGAAACAACCACGATGAAAAGAGCAAAAAAGATCTTTTTCATCTGATAAATGCAGAAATGATTTAAATATAATAGCTTTCCCAGCCTTTGCGTGGAGGCCTGTCGGCCAGCATTGCATTTGCAAATTTATCGTTCACTATTTCCTTTGTATCGCGATTGAAAATCAGCTTCTTATTCCTTCGCAATGCGATAATTCCCAGTGAGAAAATCTGGGCCAGCGGCGCAAATGTCTGGAATGGTGATCTTGTTTTTTCTTCTCCAAGACAGGCTTTCAGAAAATTTTCATAATGATTCGACGGACTTTCCGGGTATTTTGGAAGTTTCAGCGCCATTTCCCTTGCTTTTTCTGCAGGTATAATAACAAGTGGCGCTGAATGAGTCCCTCCTTTGAAAGTAAGTTCCCTGCTGTAAATGATCTTACCGGCTCCCGGCATTTTCTGCTGAACAGGCTTTTGCTGAGGCACACCCCCCGGAGGCGGTATTGTATTGTCAACTGCAGCATCTACTGAGAAATAGCCATCAGGCACAGGAGGAATATTTTTTACACCGTCGTACCATGTTATATCGACAGGTGGCATATCTCCGCGGCTTGGAAAACGGAATTTAATTGTTGATTCAAGGGGAAAGAAATAGTCATTGAGATTAACTACATGAAGTGGTTCAATCTCATAAGGCAGACCAAGGTCAAGAAACTCATGAATAGTATCGAGGATGTGAGCCCCCCAGTCACCGAGTGCGCCCAGTCCGAAATCGTACCAGCCGCGCCAGTTGCCGGGATGATATTTTTCATTGAAGTCATGATAGGCTGCCGTCGTAAGCCATGTATCCCAGTCTTTATCGGTCATGCCTTTTGGAAGGGGCTGTGCTTCAGGATACTTTGTAATATTCGGATCATATGGATGCCATCTGCGGCTTCCGTTCATAAATGCAGTAACAGAAGTGACATCTTTTATAATTCCTGCTTCCTTCCATGCCTTGAACTGAAAATAGTTCTCTCCTGAATGCCCCTGATTGCCAACCTGTGTAACAATTTTAGGATTTGATTCCGCCATTCTGGCCATCAATTCAGCTTCATAAAAGGTGCGTGTCATAGGCTTTTCAACATATACACTTTTCCCAAGCTGCATAGCAGCCATGCATACCGGGAAATGCGCAAAATCAGGTATTGCAACCTGTACGGCATCAATATCTCCGGCCATCTTGTCGAACATAACCCTGAAGTCCCTGAATTGTTTTGCCTTTGGGACCAGTTTGATGGTTTCCTGTGAACCCTGGGAATCCAGATCCACATCGCATACAGCCACTATGTTTGCCAGTCCCGAATTAATAAACTGTCTGGCATCTGAAGCTCCCTGATTGGCGATTCCGATCAGGGCCAGGTTCACTTTTCGTGACGGGCCTCTGGAAACATTCGAGGGTGAAGATCCTGATTCAGAAGAAACTGCAGAGGCCTTGCTGCCAATAATGGCTCCTGTTGTTGCCATACCGGCAGTTTTTAAAAAATCGAGTCGTGTAACCTTGTGTGCCATGGGGTATAAATAATTTAATAATATTCTAAAGTTAACAGATTTCGTGTGATAAAAACACTATTTCCAGTGGAAATAAATAATTCAGTACCTGACAGCAAATTCGTCGGCCAGTTTATTGATTTCATCATCGGTAAGATATGATCCTGATGAGATTATGGTCCTGTATCTGAAAATCACAGATTTGCCGGAAGGTATGGAGAAATTTACGGTTTCCCTGCCGTCAGTGAAATCTTTTGCCCCCAGCGGATTTGCCGAAAACAATCCATAACCTCTTGCATGCCAGAAGGTAGGATATGAAGGATTATCAGGATGGTCGCAGATTACGATTGAGATCTTTTCGTTGCCGATTGTGCCGTAAAGATCCATCCATCTGGCCCGGGTGCCCCATACGGCTTCACCGGTCCTACCCTCACTGCTCCTGTAATTACCTGTAACGCCCCTGTTTTCCATTGCTTTCTCAGTGCCCGGCTTCCCATTTGAATCAAGCAAAGGGACATTTTCTTTTGATGGCAATTCAAGCTGCCTTGCAACGCGAATTGCAAACATACCTTCCTTGGTATCTGGCATCCTTATATCCTCCTGACCCGCAGTAAGGGTTGTGATCCTGTCGACAATCCAATAACTGTTCGAGAAGGAAAACCTGTAATCCGTAAGCTCTTTCATCATTTCCTTCCCTGAAGGATCTTCCCAGACAGCATTAATGCTGAGCAACCCTTCCTTATCCCCGCTCCCGGCTTTTTCAATTCCCAGAAACCTTATAACTCCTCCGTTTTCACTTTTTTTACCTGTTGACCCATTACCCCAGAAATCAAATCCGTTAACATTCCCGTAATTCAACCACGATCCAACCTGATGAATATGATCATTCCTCTCCCCTGCCCTCGGATTCAAAGGAAATCCCCTGGTTATCTCGGTCCCCGAAAGTGTCCGCATCGGATAAAGGACAGGTTTGTAAACATTATCTGGCCAGCATAATGAGGTCACATTTTTACCGTCAATAATCACATCAACTCTTTTTTCCGATTCATTTACAACAAATCTGACTGCGGGCCCTTTTGCCGGCTGACAGGTTACTGTTAATGAATTAACAGTAAAAACCGTCAGAAGAAAAGTCAGGGAAAAGCCTGAAACAAGCTGCCTTTTCATTTAACAGGATTTTAGATGGTATAACCGTTCACTTTGATATCTGCCTCAAATTCTGCTTCCTTCAATACACTTTTTACCAGGACAGGGGCCCCACCCAGCTTTTTGCTTTCCGATGCAGCCTGCATAAAAGCAAAAATCTCAATAGTCTCCTCAGAAGATACAGGAGGAATACCTGACAGGAAGAATTTAATAATCTCAGCCAGCAATGCATTATATCCGCTGTATTTGCCGAGAGTCAGAATTTCTTTTTCACCAAAGACGATCCCTCCGTAATCAGACTTTCCTTTTCGTATCCCTCTGAAGGTACCGATGCGGTTCCCGGTCCATAACCCTGTAACATGATCCCAGTCATCAGTGAAGGTCCCTGATACGCTGAGGCAGCCTGTTCCCATTACTGTGAAAAGAGTCTCCACTCCATGTATGCCGTACCAGAACAGGTCGGGATGGGTTTTCTCGAGAGTTGCAGGGCTATAGGTATCAGCGCCCAGCACCTGACCTATAGATCCTTTTGCCACTTCACCGGCTCCAGGAATATATCTCAGGGAAGAGGCTGAAAATACAGGTACTTTATACCTGGCAGCCAGCTTGTAAATTGCTATGGTATCAGCAAGGGAAGCGGCCACGGGCTTGTCAATGAACATTGTCTTTCCTGCCCTCATTACCTGTACGGCCTGATCAAGATGAAGCCTGCCATCGTTCGTTTCGAGCAGTATGAAATCTGTTCTTTTCAGCAGCTCCTCAACTGAATTTACTATTTCAACTCCTGATTTTTTAGCCTCCTCAGTATAACCGGGGATCCTGTCGACACTCGATTTGATATCGTTGCTGCCCCTCGGATATGCGGCTGTCACCCTGAATCCGGCAAATTCAGGTCCGGCTGAAGGATCATTCAGAGCTTTTGTAAAAGCTGTGGCATGTGAGGTATCGAGACCTATGATCCCTATTCTTTTACCCGGCTGTTCCTTTTTCTGAAAAGCGCCGCTGAAGGCATTTCCGGCAAAACTCATTCCCACTGCTCCGGCAGAGGCTGTTTTAATAAAATCACGTCTTCTGATCCTGCTCATAATAATATGTTTAATATTTAATGATTATGTCAATAAAATTCCGGGCATCATTTTAATCCGGCTGACAGTTCATAAACTTCCTCATCGGATTTTTCGGGCAATAGTGTCAGCTGGTCAGCAGCATTTTTAAGGTTATAACTGGTTCTGATAATTTCTGTTGCGTCAATGATCCCGTCGACATCATCTGTTTTCCCGCTGCCATCCTTAATTCCGGCTATTATAAGGCGTGCAGGAGCAAGAGAGGCAGCCAGGTCGGGCAGATCATAGCCTGTGAGAGCACCCGGCACCGAAGACGGTATATAACTGTGATTATAAAAACGGTTCATTACTATTGACCTGTAAGAACAAAATGGTTCAATTAGAATTACTGAACTGAACGATTTGGTAAAGGCAGCTGCATGAAGTAAAACAGGAGACAAAGCTCCCCTTGCAAAGCCGGTGATGGTTGCATCCCTGTTTCTCTTTTTTATCAGCAGAATGAATCTTGCCACATCGCCTGCCTGAACGCCTGTAATGCTTCTTCCTATAAGCATCGAAGCATACCAGATATTGTGCGACACACCGTCAAAATAAGCATCTCCCCTGAAATTATCAGGTTGCAGTTCTCCTGTCCCCGGCAGATCCGGAGCAATGACAGTAAAGCCTTTTTTCACGAATCTTTCAATTTCTCCACCCTCTGAAGCTTCCTTCGATTTACCTGAAGCATGCAGGTATATCAAATAACGTTTCCCTTCATTATCAGGCTTAAACAAAAGAAATGGAATCACATAATTCCCCTCCCCCCTGACAAAATACTTCTCCACCACATATCCATTCCTTACTATCCTACCGGTAAAAACAGGATCTTCAACGACGGAAGGCATGATATATCCTGACAGTCTTTCTGCAGAATTTACTGCTGTCGCGCTGAGTTCATCCGGCATATCCCTGCGCTTTTGCAGCATCTCATTTTCCTTTTCAGATCTTTTCCTGTTAAGAAGGAAAACCGTTTGCGTCCTGTAAGATGTAGAGATCTGACCCGTTGGGGTTACTTTCAGTTCTTCGGGAGAAGGGATCTCAAAGTCCTTATCGGATGCATCTCCCGGATTTGAAAGGTTATTCATGAAGAAAGCATACATTGCTTCACGGTTCTTTCTTGTTGAAGCATGCCCGGCGTCATCCTCTATTCTTTTAAAATTACCACTCTTTTCAAATATCCTGTAAACCTCCGAAACCTCTCTTTCGGTTTCCATGGCTCCCTGAATACTGAACATATCGGAAGACGTCGTAATCATCAGTGTTGGTTTAGGAGCCCTGACTATCAATAAATCAGGATGATCAAGTCCCCTGGCGATCAGGTTGAAGAGATTCTGTTCAGCATCCTGGGGCCCGATAGTCTGAAGCAGTCTTGTATAATTTGTAATATAGTTTTCAGGCGCTGCAGCATAGATACGGTCGTCATAAGCTGCAATATATGCCGACTGCGTACCTCCTCCCGAACGCCCTGTAATGCCGATCCGTGAAGGATCGACTTCTTTTCTCGAAATCAGGTAATCGACGGCTCTTATTCCGTCCCAGATCATGTAATATGCCTGGGAGCTGCCTGATATAAAGGCCTGTGCTCCGGGATATGAATGCTCATTAGTGGGTCCGCCGGCTTTTGACTTTCCGGTTTGGGGATCAAAATACTCAAGCCTCTCTCCCTGCCCTACAGGATCAAAAGCAAATACTACAAAACCCTTGCTGACAAGATTCAGGATCACATGCATATATACTGCGCTCCTGTAGCCTTCTTCGGAATGGCCGCTGCAGTATATTATTGCCGGAGCCCGGGTTCCTTTTTTAATACCTGACGGGACAAACAGCGAGGATGTCACGTAAAATCCCGGCTGTGATTCAAAAACTATATGTTCAATCCTGTAGTGCTTCTTATCAATTACCCTTATTATTCTTGCATTCAGAGGAGTTTTTTCAGGAAAAGGACCAATTATATCATTTAGCTCTCTCCTGATGAAAGACTGCCTTTCCATCCAGCCTTCCCTTGAGGAGATTGCAGAAACCGCATCTGCCCTTTTCTTAAGGAGGTCAGATGCCTGCCGTGCAAGATGCAAATAGAGAAAATCCGGAGCATTGTTATAGATAAGCCATTTGCCCCGGATCACGTTAAGATCGTCCTGTGAAAATGCACTGTTGCAGTTAAGAATCAAAAGAATAAAAAGGAGAATGGCAATTCTCGCTGCAGGTTTGCAGATATCACAGAGACCGGGATTGCGAGCTCCCATGAATCTTTTATTTGTATAGCAGAAAAAAGTTAAAAGCGGTCAGACCTTTTCAGGAACAATATAAGGTTTCCGGTATTCCCTTGTAAGCAAAGCATCAGCTTCCCTGTCATTTACAAATTTCTCCTTCGCCCCGTCGAATGTGAGCTGTCTTCCGAGGAGATAGGATATATTTGCCAGAAGGGGAAGAGAAGATGACATGTGTCCCTCGCTGATATGGCAATGAAGTGTTTCGTCTTTTCCGGAGCGGATCGCATCAAGGAAATTTGCAAAATGATCGGAACCTCCGGGAGCTGCAAGGAATGTAGGATCTGCCGGTCTGCCTTCACTTGTCTGTGATCCGGCAAACGGTTCCTTCTCCCTTTTCCTGAAAGCTTTCCATGTGTCGCCGTCAAGTTCAAGATAACCTTCGGTTCCGTAGAAAATATTTCCAATTCTTATTCCAAGGCTCGATTCGTCATTTGTATATCTGCCTCTTGTCTCGAACTCGAGGATTTTGCCATCCTTGTATTTGAACATAGACGTCTGTGTGTTCGGAGTCTCCTGTGCACATTCGGCAGGGTTGATACCATAAAGGCCTCCCATCGAGTATATTGTAACAGGGTGCTCATTTTTATTAAGACCCCAGCGTGCAATGTCGAACTGGTGGGGACCCTGATTACCTGTATCGCCGTTGCCGGTAGCCCAGAACCAGTGCCAGTTATAGTGTACCCTCTTTTCATTGTATGGACGGTATGGTGCCGGACCCAGCCACATATCATAATGCAGTGATTCCGGAGGAGTACCATCGGGTGCAATTCCAAAGGAATCACGCGGTTTGTAGCATAATCCCTTGGCCATGAATACATCACCGATACCTCCACTGTGAAGAAAATTTATCGCATCTATTACGTTTGCAATGGATCTGTTCTGACATCCTGTTTGTACACGGACATTGTATTTCGCAGCAGCTTCAACCATTTTTCTACCTTCCCACAGGTTATGGCTGGTAGGTTTTTCAGCATAAACATGCTTGCCAGCCTGGCAGGCCCATATGGCACTTAAGGCATGCCAGTGATTCGGAACTCCGAAGGAAACCGCATCAATATCCTTGTCATCAAACACCTTGCGCATATCCCAAGCCGTCGACGGAGTTTCGCCCGACTTATCCTGTACAAGTTTGACCGCAGGAGCAAAGAACTGTTCATCGACATCGCAGATTGTCTTAATCCTGACATTGCGGTTGTCTTTAAGCAAACTCCAGTTATTGATATGATCCCTTCCGCGGCTGCGGACACCGACAACAGCCATGTTGATCCGGTCATTTGCACCTATTACCGATGCATAGGATTTGGGACTGAGTCCCATCCCCCCGATTGTAAAACCTGCTGCGCCAAGGGCAGTGGTCTTTATGAAATTTCGTCTGTTGGTCATTTATGTTTAGGTTAAAGTGAATAATTTAAGATAGTTGCATGT
>JAAYUS010000218.1 GCA_012517605.1 Bacteroidales bacterium | reverse complement strand
GATTTCATATAATTTCCCATTGTCGTCGTAACTTTTATCTCGATAAGATTTGTTCCGGATACCAGATGGTCTTTAATATTGAATATCCTTCTCCCGAACCATTTAACGCCGCAATCCCTACCGTTGACCCTCAGTTCCGAAATTCCATATACTTTGCCGAGATTGAGATATAAGGGTTTGGTATCGCTTATAGTAATATAGTTCCGGTAAATGATGGTGCCTGCAAAGTTTGAGAAATCAGGCATGTCCTTAATGTCGGCCAGTGTACCGGTCGTTGCAGTTTTCACCGATCCGTCGCGGCAATGCCTGAACTCGAGACTCCATCCGTCTTTTAATTCAGTAATGGGAGAACCGGATGCCGGAACAGGGATCCAGTCAGGTCCACTTTTGTTCCTGTCAAAAACTATAAAGTAGGAGTCGGCGGGTCCAAAATCTATTTCTATGCTGTTGTCCCTGCCGGGATGTATCTTATATCGGAGCCCGTCGACCGGATCCCAGATCCAACCCTGCCTGCCTTTTACAACTTCAATGGGGAAAGTGATCTTTGTAGTGTGTGATTTGTGGAGATGGGACCAGGCCAGAAAATAAATATCCGATCCGTCGTCTGACCTGTAGTGGTTTGCCATAAGATACGGATCCGGATTTCCGATCTTAATTTCAGGTACAATTCCATAAAGTTCCTGTATCCCCCTGTACCATCCTATAAAATCCTTTTCCGGCTTTTTAAGAAATACAAACCTTCCGGGAATTGATTTCATCTTTTCAACATAATCCCTGACAAGTTCATCCTTTGATTCATGATCCTTCCATCCGGGGGATTTAACAGGGCATGTTTCGATACAGAAAACAAGGCCTCCCGATGATACAAATTCATATATTTTGCGTGCAGCTTCCGGGTGAAGGCTCTCGATCTGAATCAGAAAGAGGAAGTTATATGAGCGTTTACCGTAATTTAAACTGCCGTTTCTGACTTCAGCATTGCTTATCACACGCTGCGAAACATAATCGCAACCGTTCCCGTTTTTGTTGATTGCCTCCCATACAAGCGTAAAATAATCTGCATTTGTAATTGACGGGAATGGTTCCATCTGAGCTCCTATTGTGCTCCACATATCATCGTTGGGAGGGAGGATTGCAATATTCGTAAGCATCGTGACATTCTGCAGAAGAGCCGAAAGGCGGGCTTTATAGTCGTTATACAAATGAAAATAAGGCCACCATGTGTTGTTTTCGTTGTAATATCCGCCGTATCTTATCCAGCCAGGATAAGGAGCCGCAGGTGGTGAATAGTTGAACCCGTGAAGGACAGTTTGGTTCACACCAGTGATCGCGCTCTGGTCTCCTCCAATTTTCAGGTTTTCCGGAGTAGTATTGAAGACAGTGTATGTATCTGTCATCTCCTCACAGCTGACTATCCGCTTGCCAGTAAGGTTGGCTGCTGAAGAGACGTATTTGCAGATCATTGTGTATGCCCTTCCCCTCCGGTAGTCATCTTCGGGCATTTCCTCGCCAATCCTGTGTTTCAGCCAGTTCATTGTCCATGATTCCGATTCGGGGATATCATAATAAAAACTGCTTTCAAGAGGAAAGAAATTCCTGCCGTATGCCTGTGCCCTTGATTTGACTTTAAGTGCCCTGCACCATTCAGTAAATGTCTTTATGAACCGTTCCTCAAGCATCTCTGCCTTGGTGAGTTCAAAGTCATATCTCATCCTCCTGACCATATCCTCAATTTCAGGTGACAATCCTGCAGTGTAACTGAAATCAGTGACATTTCCCATTGCTCCGGTTTTGAACAGGATGAGATGCAGAAAAGGATAGATGTCATACCCTCTCCGTCTTTTGAATTCTTCCATCATGTCCGGGGTCCAGTTTGCACCCTCCAGTTCCATGCTGTCGATAAAAAGTGCACGTATGTTTTGTGACAATGGCCCGGTCTTTTCCTCGATGGCATCAGCCATTCGCGACAGATATTTTTTTAGTGCGACCGTATTATAATGATCAAGTACAGGTCCGGTAGCGCCGGGAGCGCCGTTTATCACCTGCATGAATCCGTTTATCCTGACGAGTGCATACAATGCATACCTGCCCTCAGGTATGCTGATTTTGAAAACGTTCTGATCCTTAAGTATTTCCAGGCTCCTTACACCTGACAAATCATCAAGAGGGTCAGGAACAAGGTGAAGCGACATCAGTTCCATTGTTCTTCCGGGGAAAGGTGAGCTCACGGGAGGATCTGCCTCACGGAAGATTTCATATAAGGATATTTCATAATCAATGGGACCTTTGAGCTTCTTTATTCCTGTCACAACAATCCGGGCCCGTTCTTCATCTTCGAGATATTCCGCTCCGAACGGCCATCCCGATCCGACAATAAGGTCGCATGTCATGCCCAGTGTTTTTGCCTCGTCGAACACTACTCTAAGCATATCGATCCATTCTTCGCTCAGCCATTTTAAAGACGGCTTTCCAAGGTCGTCACCCGCGAACCGTGAAGGGAACTCCACCGGATTTATTTCCACACCTGATATGCCTGCATCCTTCAGGAGTCTCAACTCTCTTTTAAGTTCTTCAGCTTCAACCTTATTGCCGTTCCACCACCAGCGTACAAAAGGATGGTACGTGAAGACAGGGTTCCTGAAAATATCGTAAAGCGATTCTGATGACAGTGGAGTGGCTGCCGGGCCATCGATCATGTTGAAAGCCTGAATATTCCTGGTTAAGAAAGCAGCAAAGGATCCTGCTGCACTGTTCATTATGAATCTGCGGCGGTTCATCTATCGGTTTCCCAGCTGGCTTTTGAAAGTTTCAATTTTTTCCTTTCCTGTAAAATTTTTCTGATTCTGAAATTAATCATTTAACTTCAGAAAAGAAAAAGTGCAATTCTTTTCTGTATAACAATTAAAACCCTTGCTCCATGAAATCAGAAAAACTCACACGCCGTCAGGCTATTACGGCAACATCGGCTGGTATCGCCGGGTTGATGTTCGGATTTCCTTTCCGTTCATTTGGCATAAAGAACAGTAGCCAGGTACAGAAACTGGCCATTAACGGTGGTGATAAAATTCATAAGACGGCATGGCCTCAGTGGCCTTACTGGGATCAGTCGGCAGAACCAGGGATCATTGAAATGTTCAGGTCGGGCCGTTGGTGGAGGGGAAACGGTGAGCATGTTACCGAATTCGAGAAGAGATATGCAGAGCTCATGGGAGCAAAGAGATGCCTTGCAACGGCGAGCGGGACTACCGCTCTTCTGACCGCACTTAATGTCCTCGGAGTCGATGCCGGCGATGAGGTACTGGTTTCTCCATATACTTTTATAGCTACCTATAATGTCATATTTGCACATAAAGCCCTTCCAATCTTTGTGGATTCAGATCCTGAGACCTTTCTTATTGATCCAAAGAAAATAGAGGAAAGAATTACAGAGAATAGTGTTGCAATAATTCCGGTACATATTTATGGACTGCCTGTCGACATGGACAGTGTCAATACTGTTGCCAGAGCGCACAATCTCAGGGTTATTGAAGATGCCTGCCAGGCCTGGCTTGCAGAATACAGGGGTAAAAGGGTGGGCTCGCTCGGCGACCTTGGATGTTTCAGCTTCCAGAACTCAAAACATCTTGCATCGGGTGAAGGCGGGGCAATTCTTGGGAACGATGAGGATCTAATGGACCGTTGCCATGCATACCATAACTGCGGCCGGCCGTACGGCAATATGAAACCAGTTACAGGAAACCAGTATAACGGGCTGAATTACAGGATGCAGCAATCGCAGGCCCTTATCCTTTTATCGCAGATGAAAAGAATAGAAAAAGACAATGATGTACGTCTTGCCAATGCCCTTTACCTCAGTGAAAGACTTAAAGAGATACCGGGGATTATACCTGTAAAACCTGCCAGTGGAGCAACAAGGGCAGTGTATCATATGTATCCTTTCAGATATGTTAAGGAGCAGTTCAATAACATTCCGAAAGAGAAGTTCATAAGGGCACTCAATGCCGAAGGGATACCTTGCAGCGGCGGTTATGGAAAACAAAACAAGGAAGGTCTCATCGAGGAACAGCTTGGTTCGAGGGGGTTCAGGCGATTGTTCTCTGAAGCAAGATTGAAACGCTGGCGTGAAGAGAACCAGCTCCCTGCCAATGACCTGCTTAGTGAACAGGCTGTCACCTTTTATCAAAGCCTGCTTCTGGGATCAAGATCGGACATGGATGATATTGTTAATGCAATAACAAAGATCTACGAGAACAGGAATTCTCTTGCATAGATTTATTTTTTATTCTTATTTTATAAATTTACCCTGAATCACAACAGCATGAACTTTTTCAGGTTGATTTTATTTATATTACCCTCTTTGCTTTTATCAGGCTGCGGGAAAACTAATTATGATTGTAAGATCTTTTCAGACAAACTTATAAATGAGTTTGCCATGGGGAATTTTTTGGCTATGGATTCCGTTGCAGATTTATTAAGACTGTCATGCACCGATCCGAACACCCTGAGAAAATCAGACTCGCTCCGCCAGATTGCAGATAGAATTGAACTTGATTTCCCGTATGGCGAAACAGAAATAGCTGATAACCTGAAAAAAAAGATAGGTAAATATTCAAATGAGGAAAAGGACCTGTGGGAAAAAACAAACTGGCTGGAATCAAGGATAATAAATGGTGAAAAGAGATACTTCAGCAGGGCCGTTTCGAACCTTGCCCTTTTAAAAAGCTTCCACCTCGACCGTCCCGGCAGGGACACTCTTATATCACATGATCCGGAAATACTTTTCCGTAAAAAGCATACTGGTGAAATCATCAGGCATTCTGAGCCGGATAACAAACCTGTTCTGCCTGTGAAAATAACAGTCAATTATACATTAACAGTCGATCCGGATGCGGTTCCTGAAGGTAAAACAGTAAGGTGCTGGCTTCCATACCCCAGGTCAGACCGGGAACGTCAGAAAGAAGTTCGGCTTTTATCCGCTTCAGATGAGAAGTATATTCTATCTCCCGATTCTGCAAATCACATGACTATTTATATGGAATCAAAGGCTTTAAGAGGGAAGCCGGTTGTTTTCAATGTAAAATACAGTTACCAGTCATCGGGCCAGTACTTTAACCCCTTGTCAATCAAATATCTGCCTTATCAGACTGACAAAGAATTGTACCGGAAATATACAATGGAACAACCTCCGCAGATCAACTTCAGCGATCGGGTCAGGAAGCTTGCCGATAGTATTGCCGCTGGCGAAACAGAGCCATACAGGATTGTCAGGAAGATGTATTCCTGGTTCAGTAATAACATTCCATGGGCAGGGGCGCTTGAATACTCAACAATGCCTGATATCCCCGGCTATGTTATCAGGAACAGGAGAGGCGACTGCGGCATGCAGACATTCCTTCTTATGTCAATGCTCAGGTACAAAGGAATTCCGGTAAGGTGGCAGAGCGGATGGATGATGCCTCCCGGCGCTGAGAACCTGCATGACTGGTGTGAAGTTTATTACGAAGGCACAGGATGGGTTCCCGTTGATGTTTCATACGGGCTTCAATATTCAGACAACCCCGGAATTAAAGAATTCTATATCACAGGGATTGATTCCTACAGGCTCATCGTGAACGACGGGATCTCGGGCCGGCTCTTTCCGGCAAAAAAATTCATGAGAAGTGAACCCTTTGATTTTCAAAGGGGAGAAGTAGAATGGGAAGGAGGCAATCTTTATTTTGACAAGTGGGATTATAATATGAAAATAACTTATAATCAATGAGACGTTTTAATGCAATGAAACTATGCAGGCTCGTATTTGCCATCGCTTTTATTTCCTTACTGGTTACGGGATGCAAAAAAGCTGGCCCCTATTTATTTAAAAATGAGATTGATTCTGTCGGGATAGTATGGGTGCCTGATCTTCGTGAGGGTATCTTTGATGCCGAGCTGAAATCTGCAGGTGATAAGCTTGTTCTGAAAGGGGAGACAAATATTCCTGAAGCAAAGGAAGCTATTATCGGAATCCTGAAAAATAAAAGCGTCAGTTTTTCTGACAGCCTGACTCTTCTTCCTGACCCTGCCGTCATTGAAAAACCGTGGGGGATTGTAAATGTCAGCGTTTGCAACATAAGGTTTTTCGCTTCAAATGATGCAGAGATGGTCTCGCAGGCTTTGATGGGCACGCCTGTAAAGATCCTTAAGGAAAATGATGGCTGGTACCTGATACAAACGCCTGATAAATACATAGGCTGGGTTGATGCTGAAGCACTTTCGGAAAAAAGTGAAAGCGAGCATAATATATGGAAGTCATCGCAAAGATTATTCTATACGGGTAAAACAGGTGATGTTTTTGCTGACCAATCCGGAAAAAGGGTTATTTCAGACATAGTTGCAGGCTGTATTGTGGAAAAAACGGGTAATACAGGAAAAGGCTTCCTTGTGAAGCTGCCTGACGGAAGGGAAGGCTATATTCCGGCTGACAAGGCAATCCCGCTCGATGAGCTGAAT
>JAAYUS010000006.1 GCA_012517605.1 Bacteroidales bacterium | reverse complement strand
GCGTGTTTTTGTCGTTTTTGAAGATTTGGATTTTTTTGCAGTTTTTGTTTTAGAAGCATTTATTAACAGCATATTACCTGCAAATGCAGTTTCTTTTATTCCTGCTTTTGAAGATGCCCGTTTTATTTTGCGACTGTTTTTCTTCAGGTTTTCGATCTCGGAAGTGAGCTGATCAATAATGTGTTCTTTTTCCCTGATAAGATTATTTAGTTTTGAAACCTCGTTCTGTTCATCATTATCGGGAACAAACCTCTTAAGCCTCATTTCAAAATCGCTCAATACGTTCATATAATTCATGAATGCATCGTAAGGGGTGTCATATGGATTAAAATACGCATGGACAGCTCCGTCTGAAAAGAATTTTGTAGCCATGTAGTAAAAATGGTCGCTGGCCTGAAGATACTCCCAGTCTTTCCTGATCTGCTGGTCTTCGCACAAATTCACCTTGTCTGTCAGATTGTAGAGTTTATCGAGGGCAGAAGACTGAAGTTCATTACCGTTCCAGGCTGTTATATCGCGTTCCTCATCGGCCCATGATATGGGCGATGGTATGCTGATGGCGGAGACAGGCTGAAGGTTTTCAGCCACTTCAGTGGGAGTCATGAATTTAAAAGGCGTCTTTCTTAGGATGGCTCCAGGCAGATGCTGCAGAAAATCGAAAATTCCTGTATCCCTTCTGTTGTGTTCCCCGAAGGTCTCATAATCAAGGAATACATTGATGAGTTCACTCTTGGGCGCAAGTTTATTTATCCATGATGCATATTTATCGGCAGTAAGCGGCCACTCGCTCCAGTTGCGGTTAGAGAACCTGAAAGCAATATCGTCGCTGAGGACAAAATTCCGGAGAAGTACCTTTAGTCTTGGATTAATTGAATTGCAGTACAAAAAGTTGGGGCTCTTCCATCCGAGAACATGCTTCGCTCCTTCTGTAAGTATTGATTTGAAACCCATGTCGGCAACCCATGAGCCAATCTGGTCAGAATAAATAAGTTCTGTATTCCTGAAGGATGATGGTTCCACACCAAGATATTCCCTGATCATTGCTTTGTGCGCTATCACCTGATGTTCAAATTCGCTTCTTGTCTTTATAGAGGCAAGTGAATGGGATTCTGTCTCAGCCAGAAATTCAACCATTCCTGTTTCGGCAAGTTTCCTGAATGATTCCAGAACTTCCGGGGCATAAAGCCTGAACTGGTTTATTACCAGTCCGGTCAGGGAAAAAGTAACCTTAAACTTACCTTTATTTTTGACCAGCTGATCGTAAATGATCTCGTTGGAAGGGAGATAACAGTTCTCCGCCACCTTTCGCATGATCGATTCGTTCGTGAAATCGTCATAGTAATAGTGGTCATGTCCAAGATCAAAAAACCTGTACCGTTTTAGCCTGAAAGGCTGGTGAACCTGAAAATAAAAGCATATAGCTTTTTTGCCTGTTAAACTCATATTAGTTCTTATTTTGCCAAATCACTCTATAATAAATGTCTCTTACGTGTCTCGCCGAATTATCCCATTTCAGTCTGACCACTTCCTCTTTCCCGTTCTTTATGAACATGTGTGAAAGGGCAGGGTAATTAAGTATTCCGTAAATTGCGTCAGCCATTGCATCAATGTCCCAGAAATCGGTTTTGACGGCATGTGTCAGTATTTCCGAAACACCCGACTGCTTGCTTATGATTACCGGAACGTTTGACTGCATGGCTTCAAGCGGGGAGATCCCGAAAGGTTCTGAAACTGAAGGCATTATATAAACGTCGCTTAAGCTGAGCATGTTAAAGACATCCTTACCTTTAAGGAATCCTGTGAAATGGAACCTGTCAGTTATCTTCAGAGAAGCCGCCCGCCGCATCATCCTTTCCATCATATCTCCCGAGCCGGCCATAACGAACCTGACATTTGGCATAGCTTTCAGAACCTTATATGCAGCTTCGATAAAGTATTCCGGACCTTTCTGCATTGTTATCCTTCCGAGAAAAGTAACCACCTTGTCATCAAACCCCTTTTCTATTTCGGCATCGTGTGAGAACTTTACAGGTTCCACTGCATTATAGACAGTTTCCACCTTATCAGGATGGATGTTGTATTTATTTATAACAATATCCCTTGTAAGGTTGCTTACCGTAATGATCTTTGAGGCTGCATCCATCCCCATTTTTTCTATCCTGTAAACATCAGGGTTTACATTTCCGCCGCTTCTGTCGAAATCGGTGGCATGTACATGTATCACAAGAGGTTTACCTGATACTTCCATTGCAGCTATACCTGCAGGATAGGCAAGCCAGTCGTGGGCATGGATTATATCAAACTCATTTTCCTGTGCAATAACCGAGGCAACAACCGAATATTTATATATTTCATCCAGTAATGAACCGTCATATCTTCCTGAAAAATCTATTGTTCCTTCATTATTAGTCTGAACAACAAGGTTATATCCTGATGTTTCAGAATTTATTTTGCTGTAATACTGTTCGGGATCGGTATAAGGAACAATCTTCGAAGATATCTCAATCTGTTCAATGGGTTTCTTGAATCCTTTATACTGAATTTGCTTGAATGCAACGGGTACCTTGTTTGCCCCAATAAGCCTGACCCTCGACTGATCTTCATCTCCCCAGGCTTTTGGAACAACAAAAATTACTTCAAGATCCTCAAGTGTCGACATTCCCTTTGTGAGACCATAGCTGGCGGTGCCCAGCCCTCCCGAGATATGAGGAGGGAATTCCCAACCGAACATTAGTACACGCATATCATATCTGATTTATAGATTTGCATATTTATTTTCAAGAAGGTCGATGATCCTCAGCACCTCTCCAACGCTCCATGCCTGTGATATTGCGCCGTTTGGAGCGTGAGGCGGATCACCGTCATAAATCTCTGAAATTGTGCTCACCCCATGCTCACTCATCACCTCCTCGAGCCCATAAATAAGTTTCCTGATTTTTTGTACTCCCTGTTTGCCATACACTTTCAGCCATCCCTCACAAAAGGGACCGAAAAGCCATGGCCAGACTGTCCCGTTATGATAAGCCTTGTCGCGTTCCTCCTGATTGCCCTTGTAAGTTCCCTTGTACAGGGGATTGCCAGGCGATAAAGTCCTGAGCCCTCTGGGAGTGACAAGTTCCCTGTCCGCCACCTCAAGCACCCTCTGCATCTCTTCCTTCGACAACATCGAGTATGGAAGTGACACTGCTATCACCATATTGGGTCTTACAAAAGTGTTCTTCCCCTCTTCATCATTGACATAATCAGCAGGATATCCGTGCTGGATATCACAGAACACTTCCCTGAAAGAAGCCTTAATAAGTTCCGGAAGATGTTCAGATTCCTTTATGAATTTTCTGTCTTTTACAAGCCTGGCAAGGTCCAGGACAAAACATACTGCATTATACCATAATGCATTAATCTCAACATCATAACCCTTTCTTTGCGTTACAGGTATTCCGTTGACGACTGCATCCATCCAGGTAAGCGCCTTTCCGGGAGCTCCGGCGTAGATAAGACCGTTGTCCCTCATCTGTATGTTAAAAGCGGTCCCGTCCCTGTATGAATAAATAACTGCCTTCATTGCATCTCCATACCTGTCCCATGCATCTGTTCCTCCCTTCTCAAGATATTGCTGGACCGACCAGAAAAACCAGAGCGGTGCATCAACGGAGTTATAGGCTGCATTGTCAAGCGATCCCATATTAGGGAAAAGACCTTCCTTCATCCTTCCGACCTGTGTGTCGAGAACTTCCCGGTAAAGCTGAAGGTTGTTCTTTGCCCTTGCCAGTGCCAGACCGGGCAGGGCTATGAATGTATCCCTGCCCCATGAGCCGAACCACGGATAGCCGGCAACAATAAGGGTTTTGCCATGACGTTTTTCAATAAACTGCTGAGCAGCATTCCTCAGGCAGTTTATAAAACAGTTGCGGGGTATTTTCCCGTTTACAGTTTTTGTAAATTTTGCTTTCAGGCCGGAAGGTTTTTCTTCCCTGGTCGATGCCGAAACGACAATCACATCTCCTTCCTTTGCTTCGACCTCGAAAAATCCGGGGGTGAAAAGATCCTCAGAATAGTCATATCCCCTGAGCTGCTCCTCAATATATTCAACTCCAAGATACCAGTCAGGAACCGGAACAAAATCAACAGGCGCGGAAAATTGTATGTGAAGCTCCGGAAATCCTTCATATAGCTTTGTCTTTATTCCATTCTGAATATATTCAACTTTTGTGTTGGCCGCCAGATTCGCATGCGTTAGTTCATGAATATTCCTGAAGGCAAGGAAGGGACGGAACTGAAGCTTCATCGGCTCTGATGCTTCGAGAATCGTGATCCTCGCTATATACTGTTCTTCATAGTGTACAAGCAGGCGCTCATGCCTGAGCCTGACGCCTCCCACCCTGTAAATCCTCGACGGGATGGTTTCCATTTCAAGCTCTTCAATATACTTGTGCCCTTTCGGACTGTAATAATCCCCTTTATATTTCCTTATCCCGGTATTGAAACTTCTGTCATTATTGACAACAGTCACATCCAGGGAAGACAGCAGGACATGTCTTTCACCACCGAAAGCATCAACGGGACAAACAAGCAGGCCATGGTATTTCCGCGTGTTGCATCCGACAATTGTCGTGCAGGAATAGGATCCTGCACGGTTTGTCCGTAAAACTTCCCTTTTTAAAGAATATTCCAGGTTTACCACCTGCCCTTTATCAAACTTAATATAACTCATAAGGTGCTCTTTACTTTGTAATCAGGTATTAAAAAGTCTTTTAAGATAATCGTTTTTCCCGAACATTCCAACATAATCAGCCTGTTATACATCAAAGTTTTCATTTTTTGAATTCATTTCCGTACAATCACCTGAAGCCTTATAATTTAACACCGCCATTCCGACAGATTAAAAAAAGAATAACTTTGCATTTCAAGAAATTGTTCCAGGCAAACAAATATTTTACTAAATGTGCAGAAATCTTTCTTTACTATTTTTGATCGCAGCCCTATTGTCAGGCTGTAAAAACAAAACCGTCGAAATCACCGGGATCCTCGAAAAAGCAAGGCCGGGAGAATATGTTTTTGTCCAGAAGCTCGAATCCAATAAACTTGTTACCGTCGATTCTGTCATAGTTCCGCAAGATGGTAATTATGAGTTTAAACTAAAGATCGATTTCCCTTCTTTTTACCTGCTCAAAATTAATCAAAATAACTTTCTGACAATGCTTCTTGAACCGGGAGAGAAAATAAAAATGACTTCACATTTCGACTCATTGAATTATCCTGCCGTTGTCGAGGGATCAAAAGGAACAAAATTACTTGCCGACTACAATAATACTCTCCTTAGAACTATTAAAAAGGTCAGGCTGCTCAGTGAAATCCACGACAGGAATCTTGGAAGGCCTGATTTTGCCTTTCTCACTGACTCGCTCGATAATTTGGGCAATGGTTATCTGAATGAAATGAACATATTTACAAAGAAATATATAGATGATAACCTCCCATCCATGGCAACCCTTGTTATTCTTTACTCCCAGCTTGCCCCCGGGGTTTATGTTATGAATCCGGAAAGGGACCTGGGTTATTTCAAAAAAGTTGATTCAGTCTTATACAAGAAATACCCGGAATATGATCCTGTGATAACCCTTCACAACCAGGTGAAGGAAATGATTGCATATTTCGACAGCCAGAAAATGGCTTCACCGGGCCCGGACGAAAAGATTGAAGCGCCCGAAATCGCCTTGCCTGATCCGAAAGGTGATACAATAAGGCTTTCATCAACAAGAGGTTCCTATGTACTTCTCGATTTCTGGGCTTCATGGTGCCCGCCATGCAGGGCTGAAAATCCCAATCTTGTGAGAGCATACACTCTTTACCACAACAAAGGTTTCCAGATCTTTCAGGTCTCTCTCGACAAAACAAGGGATGCATGGCTGAAAGGAATCCAGGACGACAGGCTTGATAAATGGATCCATGTAAGTGATCTGAAATACTGGAACTCGGCTGTTGTACCTCTTTACCGCATTGAATCGATACCGGCCAATTATCTTCTTGACAAGGACGGCCGTATAATTGATACAAACCTTAGAGGTGACGCCTTACAGCGAAAACTGGCAGAATTGTTCAACTAAAAATCTTTAAATACAGACAGGAAATATAATTTTTATGATGAAAAGGACTTTGATTTTTCTGATGCCTCTGATAATTCTGGCAGGATGCCAGAGTAAAAACTCTTTTAAGATATCAGGGGTGATTTCCAAACCCGACAACAGGACGCTTTTTCTGAAAAAGGTAAATGTGAATTCCCCGGTAATAACCGATACATCCAGGGTCGGAAAAAACGGTAAATTCAGTTTCAGAAACATCAAAGCCACTGAACCCGATTTTTACCAGATTGGCTTCAGCGACCAGAATTTCATCACGATTCTCGCTTCACCGGGTGAAAAGATAAAATTAAAGTTTAATGACTCCAACCTGTCACGCGATTATACTGTTACAGGATCCGATGGTTCTGAAAAAATAAGGATGCTCGATATGAGGCTGGCAAAAACAAAACTAAAACTCGACTCACTGAGAAAAGAATATGAAGCTGCATCCGGAGAATCTGCAGAAAATATTAAGTCGAAGATCGGGAACGTTTTTGACAGTATTGTCAGGGACATCCGGAGAAAAAATATCGAGTTCATAATAAACAACACCACTTCGATGGCAGCAATAAAAGCCCTCTACCAGAGAATCGATGAAAATGCCTATGTTCTTTATGATCCCCGTGACCTTCAATACATGAAAATCGTTTCAGATTCCCTTTCAAAATATTATCCCGGATCAAAAACTGTCAAGGCTCTCACCGAGGATGTCAGAAGGGAACTCAGCCAGATGAATACCAGGCAGGTCAGGAACATGGCAATCTCATCACCGGAAACCAAACTTGATCCTGACCTCACTGACATAAACGGAAAACGCATTGTACTTTCTTCACTCAAAGGCAAGATTGTTCTGCTGACTTTCTGGTCGGTCGATTCAAAGGATTGCATCGCCGAAAACCTTCAACTTATTGATATTTATAAAACTTATAATAAGAAAGGCTTCGAGATCTATCAGATAAATCTTGACCCTGATGAAGAGAAATGGAAGAGGGAAGTGAAATTTGATGAACTTCCCTGGATAAGTGTCAGAGAAAATGACCCTTCAAATCCCAGAAACGCCATATTGTACAATGTTAGGACTCTTCCTGCAAATTACCTTTATGACAGGGAAGGGAATATCGTGGGTACAAACCTTCACGGAAAGGCGCTTCAGATAAGGCTTAACCAGTTGTTCAACGAGTAATTGCAACTTTGAGACCGTCAGGAAATATATTCTTTGCTTCTGATTTCCACCTGGGCCTTAACACCGGGTCAGATCCTGCAGAAAGGGAAAAAAAGATAGTCAAATGGCTGAATTATGCTGCATCCGAAGCCTCGGAGATATATCTCCTGGGTGATGTTTTCGATTTCTGGTGGGAATATAAACTTGTTGTTCCGAGGGGTTTCACAAGATTTCTTGGAACAATATCATCAATTACCGATTCCGGCATCCCTGTGCATTTCTTTACCGGAAATCACGATATGTGGGTGGGCAATTATCTTTCTGAAGAATGCGGGATGATAATACATACATCGCCCTGTACCACAACTTTTGATGGCAGGAAATTCCATCTGGCCCATGGCGAGGGACTGGGATCTGACAGTATTGGCTATAAGATCCTCCTCGGCATATTTCACAACAAACCTTTAAGGGTTCTTTATTCTTCAATGCATCCGCTCATAGGCATGAGCATCGGTCATAAATGGTCAATGAATTCAAGGCTTGGGAAAGGTATTAAACTTGATTTCCTGGGTGAAGAAAAAGAGGATCTGATAAGGTACTCGAAAAATGTTCTGGAAAATGATGCCAATATTGACTATTTTATTTTTGGCCACAGGCATCTTGCATATGAGCACACCCTTAAGGAGGGAGCAAAGATCATTTTTCTGGGGGACTGGGTCAGGGAAGGCAGTTATGCTGTATGGAACAGAAATGAACTGACTCTGACACATTACTGATCAATCAGAAAGCTCTCCGGCTTTTACTGTCAGCTTAAAGAAAGAATAGCGGTCGTTTATCTTCATGAAATCATAATCCAGCTTACTTCCTGATCTCCTTGCCATGCTTACAAGACCAAGGTTACCCGTACTGTCGGTATCTATCGGCTGATTTGTCAGGGATGTGAAGAAAAGGTCCTTAAGCTCCCTGCTGTTCATGCTGTTTATTATATCAAGCTTTTCATTAAGTTCATCAATCTTTTCATTCAGCACAAGGTTTGCCGTAGTGATGATGTACCTGCCATTTTCAAACCTGAGCACTACCACAGGCATGCCGAATTCCTTCTCATCGTCTTTGCCAACATTGTATTTTGAGACATTCTCAAGCATCTCAACCATTATATTGAAAACCCTGCGCTTCAGATTTGTACCGGCATCCTTTTCAGAAAGCCTCGATTCTGTAATCGAAAGAACCTCCTCTCCTATGCCCTGACTTACATGGCCCGACCAGATCATATAAATGTTGTTTTCGGCCATCATTTTTTCTATCTGAACCACTGAATCGCCGTTCAGCGGAGTCTGAGGAGAACCATCATGAACTCCCATGCCTGATGAATCAACGGTCTTGCTAAGAATGAAATACGAAAGATTATCACCGGCAGGCCTGAAGTCAAAATCGAGCCTGTTACCGGTCTTTACCGCCATCTCAATCAATCCGAGGCCGGCACCTCCCTTTTCGCTGAATTCTGTATTCATCAGGATCTTCTTATAAAGTTCCCTTATCCCCTGAACATCCAGATTGTTTACCTGCTCAAGACGTTTCCTGAGATTTTCCACATGATCACCGGCTATGACATTTGCAGTCACAACCCTGTACCCTTCACCGGCTTTGGAATAGGCAACCAGGGGCATCATACCCCTATCCAGCCTGGTTCCATGTTTAACGATATTCTGGAGACTCTCAAGGACAAACATGAATAACCTCTTTCTTCCTGTTATCCCGTAGGAATCATCCTTCATCTCATTCTCCAGAAGGGTGAGCAGCGGCAGCGAATTCTTTTCTGTAATATCTCCCCGGAATATAAACAGAAGCTGCTCATCAGCCATTTTTTCGTGAATTCTCCGAATAATATCCATGCAATATTGATCAGAAGGCTAATTAAAGCACAATGTAATTATTACAATATTTAGTAAGTAACGGAGGATTTTTTAGTATATTGTCTGCTGCTTTGATCCGATGGGTGCGTTGTGTTGTCAATTTAAAGCTGTTAAACTTATCTCATTCCATTAAAAGATGCTTTCGGTCTTCAATATTCAGAGATACTCACTGTACGACGGCGGCGGTGTCAGGACCACTGTTTTTTTCAAAGGGTGTCCGCTCCATTGCCAGTGGTGCAACAACCCTGAAAGCATAGATCCTTTTCCCTCAATAATGTTTGACGAACGTTCATGCCATGCATTCGGCGATTGCTTAAAGGCAGGCGAAGGATACATTTTTCAGTCCGACGGGGTACTCCATATCGACAGGGAACATATTACCTGCTTTTCGCGTCTCAGGGATATATGTCCCTCCAAAGCGCTCCAGATCTGCGGCAGAATAATGAGCATCGAGGAGATTTTATCCGAAGTCATGAAAGATGTCCCTTTCTACTCAATGAGCGGAGGCGGCGTTACAATTTCAGGTGGTGAACCTTTTGCCCAGGATCACATCCTGAGCACCCTGCTTTCAGAGATCAAATCGGCAGGGATACATATTTCTGCAGAAACGTCGCTACACATACCATGGGCCAGCATAGAAAGATGCCTCGGTTCTGTTGACGTCTTTCTTGCCGACCTGAAGCATCTCAACGCCGAAAAGTTCCAGCGGTTCACCGGCGGCAATCTTGATCTTGTCCTTGACAATTTTAAAAACCTCGACAACAGCGGAAAAACAATAGTTGTGAGGGTGCCTGTGATCCCCGGCTTTAACTTTTCTGAACCTGAACTGTTTCAAATAATTGATTTCGCCGCGAATCTAAAAAATGCAGCGGAAATAAACTTCATCCCCTTCCATTCCCTGGCAAAGGAAAAATATGCAATGCTCGGGAAAGAATATATCTTCGGCAACCAGCGGAATGTAGAAAAGCATGAATTGCTGCCTTATGCCGGATACGCAGAAAAAAAAGGGCTTATCGCAAAAATCCTGAACTGACATGATTACAGAAACCGCTTCAGCATTTACGACAGAACGTATATCAAGGCTAAGAGAAAAAATACTCTCAGCGCGGCCGACGATCTGTACCGAAAGGGCGCTTATATACACTGAGGCTTATAAAAAACACGAAAACGAACCTGTCATCCTTAAACGCGCCTACGCTTTAAGGGACACCCTTCTGAAAATGTCGGTTTACATTGACGACGGTGAATTGTTAGCCGGCAATCAGGCATCGGCAGTAAGGGCTGCACCAATCTTTCCTGAGTATGTAACGTCATGGATACTGAAGGAGCTTGATGAGTTCGACAAGCGCCCGGGCGACGCATTTTATGTGACAGAGGACCAGAAATCCCTGCTCCGTGAACTTTTAAAATGGTGGGAAGGGAAAACCCTTATCGAAAGGGGCTATGAACTGATGTCGCCACTTAACAGGGAAATACACGATGCAGGAATTATCAGGGCTGAGGGAAACCTGACCTCAGGTGACGCACATATTGCAGTGAATTATCAGAAAATTCTGAGAATCGGCTTGTCGGGATACCTTTCCGAAATCACTGAAGCTGCAAAACTTATTAATGAAGATGCCGGCGAAGCTGCCCGCAAACTGGATTTTTACAAATCACTCGGGATAGGCATCATTGCTCTGTCTGATTTCATCCGAAGATATGCCGTGGTTGCTGAGAAAATGGCTGCCGTTGAGACAAATCCGGAAAGGAAAGAAGAGCTGTTGCAGATCAGCATGAACTGCCGTAACATAGCCTCCGGTCCTCCCTCGGGATTCTGGGAAGCACTTCAGCTGACTTGGTTTGTTCAGCTTGTCCTTCAGATAGAGAGCAACGGCCATTCAGTATCCCTGGGAAGGATGGACCAGTATCTTTATCCTTTTTATAAGAATGACGTGGCTGAAGGGAGGATAACTGAAGATAAGGCTCTTGAACTGCTCGAGAATATGTGGCTCAAGCTGTTATCTGTAAACAAAATAAGGTCGTGGTCACACACGAGATTTTCGGCCGGCGGCCCTCTTTATCAGAATGTAACTGTCGGAGGCCAGACCACCGACGGAAAGGATGCCGTGAATGAACTCAGTTTCCTGATCCTCGATTCTGTCGGCAGGATGAGACTCACGCAGCCAAACCTTTCGGTGAGATTCCATAAAAACATCAATCCTGAGTTCCTAAGACGGTGCATTGACGTAATAGGAAAAGGATTCGGAATGCCGGCATTCAACAACGATGAGATAGTCATCCCCTCACTCCTGAAACTGGGCGTCGCACATGATGATGCATTCAATTATTCTGCAATAGGATGCATCGAAATAGCCGTTCCCGGCAAATGGGGATACAGGTGCACCGGGATGAGCTTCCTGAACTTCATGAGGGTCTTCCTGGCAGCAATGAACAACGGTGTCGATACAATGAGCGGCAGGACATTCTGCAGCGGTACCGGTAACTTTGAAGAATTCACATGTTTCGACGACATGATGAAAGCATGGAAACACCAGATAAAATTCTATACCAAAGCAGCCGTTGAGATTGACGCTGCAGCCGATATTGCTCTTGAGGAACTTGTTCCCGACATACTCTGTTCAGCATTTGTTGATGACTGTATAACCCGCGGTAAAACCATTAAAGAGGGCGGGTCTGTTTATGATTTCATATCCGGGCTTCAGGTCGGGATCGCCAATCTCGGTAATTCGATGGCAGCAATTAAAAAACTTGTTTTCGAAGATGGGAAAATAAGCAAAAGTGTCCTCATGGAGAACCTCAGGAACAACTTTGAAGGACCGGAAGGAGAAAAGGTAAGGCAGATACTTCTCAATCACGCTCCGAAATATGGAAACGATGATGATTATGTCGACAAGCTCCTTGCTGATGCCTACAATTGCTTTATTGAAGAGCTTCCTAAATACCATACGACGCGTTACGGAAGAGGTCCGGTTGGGTGTGCCTATTATGCAGGCACATCCAGCATATCTGCAAATGTGCCTTCAGGCGCTGTGGTACCTGCAACCCCCGACGGCCGGAAGGCTTTCACTCCTGTGGCAGAAGGATGTTCTCCTACTTCCGGAACTGATGTTCTGGGTCCCACGGCTGTCTTCAGGTCAGTGTCAAAGCTGCCGACAGATAAAATAACCGGAGGCGTTCTTCTTAACCAGAAGCTTTCGCCTTCGGCACTTTCAAATGACACGCAGAAACAGAAGCTGATTTCGATAATTGGCACATTCTTTTCAGTTTTGCACGGCTGGCATGTGCAGTACAATATTGTATCAAGAGAGACCCTTCTTGCTGCAAAGAAGAATCCTGAAAACTACCGCGACCTGATTGTGCGAGTGGCAGGATATTCTGCATTTTTCACAACACTTTCACCTGACACACAGGATGATATTATTGCCCGGACCGAACAAACTCTTTAAAAAAACCGATATGGAAAAGATCCTTTGCGGTGTCGACCTTGGCGGCACAAAGCTTTCCGCGGGCCTGGTCAATGGCGCCGGACAAATTATTGACAAAAAAATAGTCTATGATCATACCGCACAGAGTGAAGACGGTATTGTGAAATATATAACAGAACTTGTAAGACAGCTTCTTGAATCCAATAAGGTGAAAGAGGAAGACCTTATAGGCATCGGTGTAGGATTTCCGGGGCATGTGAGGTACCGCGACGGATATACCATCACAACTTCAAACCTGAAGGGGTTCAAGAATTATCCTTTACGTGATTCGATAGCGAAGAATTTTTCTGTACCGGTGAAGCTCGACAATGATGCCAATGCCCAGGCTTTCTGTGAGTACAAGTTCGGGGCAGGAAGGGGTTATGAAGATCTTATCTTCCTGACTATCAGCACAGGCATAGGAGCAGGCATAATACTCAACGGGAAAGTATTTCGTGGAATTACAGGAACTGCCGGAGAATTCGGCCATACGATTGTTGATCTCAACAGCGAATTCACGTGTACGTGCGGCAACAGGGGATGTCTGATGGGAATAGCATGCGGACTGTCGCTTCCACAGAGGTTTAAAAGCAAGATCGAAAAGGGCGTTCCTACAAAACTCCCGGTT
>JAAYUS010000217.1 GCA_012517605.1 Bacteroidales bacterium | reverse complement strand
GCCACGCGGCTCAGAACAAAAAGAAAAGGACATCCCGGTTCTGCAAACATATCGCCGCTACGCGGCTCAACAATGAATACCAGGATATCCTGATTCTACAAACATGCCGCCGCCACGCGGCATTCATTCCCAACTTGTGGAAAGATTTTCATTATCAAGGGAATCCTGGCACATAACACTTTTTAGCGTCATAGACGCGGAATGTTTGTAGAATCCGTAAGTAATCAATCAATGTGAGCGTCGTAAACGCGACATGTTTGTAGTATCAGTAACCCCAAATAAGGTAGGAGCGTCGTAGACGCGACACGTTTGTAGAATCCGTGAGTAATCAACCAATGTGAGCGTCGTAGACGCGATATGTTTGTAGAATTTGATATCCATTTAATAAACTTTAGCAATGGATATTCCGGAAAATTTCCTATATTTATATTGGAATAAATATTTCTCAATCTATCTGACCATGGCAAACGTATACACCCAAATCTATCTCCATTTGGTATTTTCACCTATGGGACACGAAAATGTAATTCCTCAAAGACATAAAGAAGAATTGCAGAAGTACACAACAGGAATAATAAAAAATCTGAACCATAAACTACTGGCAATTAACTTTATGCCTGACCATGTTCATATACTTGCAGGCTATAATCCATCCCAACCACTCCCTGACTTAGTCAGGGATATTAAGGCAAACTCCTCAAGATTCTTTAACGGGAATAAATGGTTACCCGGGAAATTTCAATGGCAGAAAGGTTACGGCGCATTTTCTTACTCACGTTCTCACGTTGATGATGTTATCAATTACATAAACACCCAGGAAGAACATCATAAGAGGGCTTCGTTCAAAGAGGAATACCTGAAATTACTGGAAAGATTTGAAGTCGATTTTGATCCTGGATTTTTATTTGATTGGATATAGTTTAATCAAATAACTATTTTGTCTGAGGAAATCCTAATTAACCATATCATATCTTATAAAATCCCAAACCCCATAAATTATAATAATCAAATCCTTTTGCAAACTTTTAATCCACTGAATAAAATTGCTATTTGATTTTAAAGCAAACCAGCAAATCTTTATCCCTGAAAAAACTTACCCATTGAAAAAATTTTTATAAATATTTCATTCTGCTTAAGGCAGCAGCAAGGGATTCAATATAGCTTCCAAAACTCCATCCTCTGGAAGTGCAACTGACTACACAGGGTACTACTTTTACAACTGGCGGACCTTCTCTACCAGGTGACTCTGTACCACAGACATAAAACCTCCGCGAGTTTATATCCAGAACCTCCCCGCTTTCAGGTACCTTATCAACCCAAACTGAAGGCAGTTCAGTCCGGTCAATGACACTGTAGGGTATGACTGCTATTTGCATCCTGAACGTTTTTGTTGGTTCAGGACAAATGTAAATGCAACTGAATCTAATCAGATCAGGTCATGGTTTTAAAAGGAAAAAAAGTTCCTGAACGCGAACCCGTGAAGCTATAGCATTATTATTCCGGCAGCAGGTCTCTGGTCCTGATCCTGGCCGGGGTAAAAATTCCCAAAACTCCTTTAAGCCCTACACTCATTACGATGTTAAAGAAGAACGCAATAAAGCCGACAAGGATAAGGGTGCCTGAAAGCGCCGCAAGGATCATTGTCGTATTGAATTCACCGTTTACATACAATGACCTGCGAAGCATTCCGCTCAATCCGGCCATCCCCATGAATGCTCCCATACCAATGCCGCCTACAAGATGGCACCAGAAGTGAATATTTACCAGCTTCTGGCTATATACCCTGGCACCGTTGGTAAGGATCGGGAAAAGAATATAGATTGCTGAATATAGGGTCATGGTCAGTCCGACCAGTATTGCAACATGGACATGGGGACCTACTACCCATTGTGTGTTGTGAAGTATTCTGTTAAGTCCGACATCTGCCTGCATTATACCTGCCGGAACTGCAAGTGCGAAACCGAGTAAACCTCCAAGAAGGAATTTCAGGGGATTCGTCATCTTTAACGGGCGGGCACTCCAGAGTGTAGCGAGAGTAATGAAGAATGCAAGGCCCTGCGTTATGAGCTCAAAAGCTGTAACCATTTCACCCGAGAGAACCTTCAGAATAGATGGCTGAGCCTGGTCTGAAAGAAGATGATGCGACCAGACTGTCCATGATACAACAAGTTCGACAAGCAGGGCCGCTCTGGCAATATTCTGCATGAAAAGCGGTTTACCGGTAATCATCATTGCAAGAAGATACCAGGTGCCTGCAACAAAAATAAGTACAAGACCGTCAGCGATCAGATCAAGTCCCCACCAGAACCAGTTTTTGTAAAGAAGTGCATCAATTGCTGTTTCTTTAAGGTCAAACCCCAGGATGGCCCCGACCATGTAAACGAGAATCAGAACCCCGGTAAACAGGATCGTTATTGTATTCAGTGCCATGTCCACACTTCCTCTCGCAACTGCAGCAACAGGAAGAGGAACCAGATGCTCTTTCTTGTTCTTTCTGAAGAGATTATTGAACCCGGTGACGCCAAGCGCCGACGATAGTAGTGCACCAGCCCGCTGCTTTTCCCAACCCTCAGGTGTATAGGTAATTGTCTTGAATATGTTAATTATAAACAATGCTGTCCCAGCCATAACAATGGCAATCCCCAGAATAAAAAATGTTCCGCCCCATACGCTGAACTGCGAGAAATCGGCCGGGAGAGGCCAGTAAAGCGTGTACAGAGGTGAATAATGGCTTACAAAACCTGCAGACCAGAAGATAAAAGTCCCTGCTGTAATAAGAATAAAGGTCCAGTTTCCCATCTTAATGCTCCATAAAGGCTTTTTCATGAGATAAGGAACAAGGAACAAAAAGGCGCCGCACACTATTGAATAAGTCGATCCGAAAATGCCGACAAGAGGATGTGCCGTGAGGATGGCAAAAAATTGCGGTTCTGTAATGAACGGAAGCGGTTTTACTTCATAAAGCCTCATGAGCATCCCTTCAATGACTACGAAACCGAAATAAACAAGTCCGACAACAACAAATCTGAGTGTCAGTTTTTGCATGGGGGTCAGGGTTTCGGACTTGAAAAGTCCTTCCTCTCCATTTATAAGTGTTTTTGTAAAATTCATATCAATATTGTTTAAGGATTCATCCGGATTTTAATTTGCCCCATTTCCTGAAACGACTTCAACTGCATCGTCAATAACCATATGTGAACCTTTCGGCCCGCTGTATTCTGTTGAACGGATCGTATATATCCCTGGCCTGTCGAAGCGCCACAGAACATCATTCCTGTGTCCGGGGACAACCTGCATCTGAAACAGCATGCTCCTATCTTTCCTGAAAAGACCAAAACCATATGTCAGGTCTTCTGATTTGACATCGAAAAGGACCAGGTCATTTACATTGATAATCATCTTTTCTGACGGAAGAATAAACTGATGATCTTTAACCGTAATGGTGAAAGTTTTATCCGGAGTATACTCCGACCTGTTAAGATCGACTTTTGTCCATGGGATCGTATTCAGGGTTATAAGGTGCAGCGAAACCCCCAGAACTGTAAGAAATCCGACAAAAGTGTAGAATATTGCAGGCTTTACACCTTTACCATTGCCTTCGTGCGTAACTTTCCACGCAAACCAGGCAACCAGTAGAATAATTACAATACAATAGATTGTATATGCAATTGTCTGACCTGTCAAAACCATTTTTGAATCAACCATATTACCTCCTTTTTTACTGATTTATATTGCTTTTGGAAATATCTGTACTGTTCAAATGGTCGGCTAATGTTGTATTCTCAAGTATATCAAGGATCTCATCCCTCATCCTTGTCCAGGCAGAATGGAAAATGCAGACATTATCAAAAGGACATTTTTCATAGCCCATTATGCATTTGTTCAGAACATCAATCCCTTCAGTGGCGTTGACGATCTCAGACAAATAGATATCTTTCTTTTCCCTCCCCAGGCAAAATCCGCCATTCCTTCCCTTTACTCCCATGATCAGCCCCTTCCTTGAAAGATCAAGAAGTACTGAACGCAGATATGAATATGGTATGTCAAGTTGTCTGTGAAGATAACTGGCTGACATAATCTTGTTTTCATGCCTGGCCATGTATGCCAGAACATGTAATGAATATGATGTTGTTTTCGTGAAATTCATAATTGCTACCCAGGCATAGCAATTTAAGAAAAAAAATCAAATAAGCATCATTTAGGATACTTTTTTTATTGACCTTCTTCCTTTTCCGGGGAAATTATATCTTATTAATTTTACAATGAAATAAAATGGATTTCCACCCAGGCAAGCATGAACCATCAGAATATAACCTGACATACATAAATTCCGTATCTTGTTATAAAGAAATATTATTAAAACCAAACAATACTTACTGAATGAAAAAGTTCCTGACAATTTTATTATCTGCAATGTTTTCAGGATTGATTTGCGTAAACTGTAGTGGTGAAAAGAAGAACATCTCCGATCAGGAAAATATATCAGACGATTCGTTGCTGACACTTGTTCAGTACAGGACCGTCCGGTATTTCTGGGAAGGCGCCGAACCAAACTCAGGGATGGCAAGGGAAAGGATACACATGGACGGCGTATATCCCGAGAACGACATGAATGTAGTAACGTCGGGAGGTTCCGGATTCGGAGTTATGGCAATAATTGCAGGTATTGAAAGAGGATTCATCACAAGGCAGGATGGGATCGCCAGGTTAAGCAAAATAGTTAACTTCCTTAAGAATGCTGATCGTTTCCACGGTGCATGGCCCCACTGGATTTACGGGGAAACGGGAAAGGTAAAACCATTTTCACCGAGAGATAACGGCGCCGACCTCGTCGAAACTGCATATTTGATACAGGGTTTGCTGGCAGTGCGACAGTATCTGAAAGATGGAAATGAATCCGAAAAAGAACTTGCAGCCGATATCGACAAACTTTGGAGGGAAGTGGAATGGAGCTGGTTCACGAGAGGAGGAGAACATGTTATATACTGGCACTGGTCTCCTGATTTTGGCTGGGAAATGAACTTTCCCGTGAAAGGCTATAATGAATGCCTTATCCTGTATGTCCTTGCAGCTTCATCTCCGACTTTTCCTGTCGGCGCAGAAGCATATCATGAGGGCTGGGCAAGGAACGGAGAAATAACCGGGAATACTGAAAAATACGGTTACAAACTTGCTTTGAAGCATAACGGAGCTGAAGAATATGGAGGACCTCTTTTCTGGTCACATTATTCCTATCTGGGACTTGATCCGCGGAATCTGAAAGACAGATATGCTGATTACATGGAACATAACAGAAATCACACACTCATAAACTGGAAATGGTGTTCGCTTAATCCCCTGAATTATCCCGGATACAGTGACTCATGCTGGGGACTTACGGCAAGCTACTCCGTAAATGGCTATTCAGCACATGCACCGGGAAATACAAATGATCTGGGTGTGATTTCGCCAACAGCTGCAATCTCTTCAATAGTATATACCCCGGAACAATCTATGAATGCAATCAGATGGTTTTACGACCGCTATAGGGACAAAATATGGGGTGAATATGGATTCTATGATGCATTCAGTGTGAAGGATAACTGGTATCCGAAAAGATATCTTGCGATCGACCAGGGACCTGAGGTCGTTATGATTGAAAACTTCAGAAGCGGCCTCCTCTGGAACCTTTTCATGTCGTGCCCCGAGGTTAAGGAAGGATTGAGAAAACTGGGATTTGAATTTTGAAATCCTTGTTACTTTGAGCCATTTGTTCCTTCTTTGGGTGGCTAACTTCTTTATATTTTTTACCAGGTACACGAGAGTTATGACATAGTTAATAATAACGACAACTCATTTCGTACTCTATCCCCATTTTGTATTTCACCGCCCACCTCCCCGAATGGCTGCTCTTTGTATATATTTCGGATCCGATTCGGAGTGCTGTATTTTTTATATTGATATTGGGAGCTATGGCTTCGCAGGGATAATATGTCAGTAAATAAAATAGCTCCTGTTTTAAAAATATCATTGAAATTAAAGCCTGAGAGTTTGAAATTAATAAAGCCGGAAACTTTGAAGTTAATAAAACCGGAGGCTTGAAATTAATAAAACCGGAGGCTTGAAATTAATAAAGCCGGAAACTTTGAAGTTAATAAAGCCGGAGGCTTGAAATTAATAAAGCCGGAGGGTCTGAAATTTATAAAGCCGGCGGTTTTGAAATTATTAAAGCCGGAGGCTTTAAAATTATTAAAGCCGGAGGGTCTGAAATTATTAAAGCCGGAGGGTCTGAAATTCATAAAGCCGGCGGTTTTGAAATTATTAAAACCGGAGGCTTTGAAATTAATAAAACCGGAGACTTTGAAGTTAATAAAGCCGGAGGCTTTGAAGTCCAATATCCACGGTTACATCCGTGGTGACGTGAATATAATTATTCCCAACCGCGGAGCGGTTGAAGAATTATTTCGG
>JAAYUS010000216.1 GCA_012517605.1 Bacteroidales bacterium | reverse complement strand
TGGGCAAGGCTGTTGATGTCTTCTCCTTCTGGAGTATTAACCACTGAGATTAAAAGCTTATTACTGATCTGCTTTAATTCAGCTGCAATATTCTTTACTGCTTCCTCTCCGGCTTCATCGCCATCGAAGAACAAGATTACTTCTTTGAGATCCTTCAGCTCCGCTATGGCTTTTCTGTGATCTTCTGTAAAGCCATTGGTCCCGTATAGTGCAAGTATCGAAAAGTCTTTGGTTATTTCTGGCAACTGCTGAAGTGTGGCTGCATCGATAACCGCCTCTGTTAAAATCAGTCTTGTTGCTTCCGGATCGGGATAACCAGGATAAAGTCCCCTGTGATCTCCTTCCAGGTAATGGTGTTCCTGCTTTTCAGTGTGTCTGCCGTACATGCTTACTATGTTCTTTGACACATCAAGAAGAGGGAACACTATACAGCCATTAAACCTTGTGTAATACCTGTTTTCTCTACCAAACTTATCGGGTTTTAATAATCCTGCTTGCAGGTAAAGCTGTTTTTGCTCAGGGGTGGTTTCTTTTGTCTTGTGAAGGGTTCCGGCATCGTAACCAATTGAGAGTTTCTTATAATCAAGTTTGCGGGTCACCAGGTAGCTAATGGCTTTCTCAGGTTTTGCATTCAGGCTCCGAACAAAGTGGGTGAAAGCTTCCGTTAATATTTCTTTCCTCTGATCAGTAGTAAGTTCCGGTTTTGGTTTCAGTACTGGAACTGATTCTGATTTCCGTGGCTCTAGATCTTCTGGTTTACCTATCAGCTCCTGTGCCTTCAGTATTGCCTGGTGTTTTGTAATTTCTTCCTTTCTCATTATAAAATCTACCTGGTCGCCACTCCCTGCCGTGCAGTTGCTGCTGAAGCATGTCCATGTTCCAGTCTCCGGGTAGACCTGGAAGCTGGGCGTTTTATCGGGGTGGAAGGGACAGCATAAGCGTTGATTCTTGTCGGGTTTCAGGTGGTAGTGGCTTAGCACTTTTAAAATGGATAGTCGATGTTTGATATCAGATATTTCCATTGTTAATAATTATTTATTTGCGTCTACGCACAAAATAACACAATAACGCATAAATGGCAATGTATTCAAGTGCATGAGTTATGAACAGTCGCAAGAATATAACTCTTATAACGTGCGTTATATGTATATTTGTGCTGTTAATAATTTATTCCCGCAAATATGAGTTTCAGCGAAAGACTTAAAAAAGCACGCCTCGATAAAGGGTATTCCAAGAGCGACCTGGCTAAGGAGATAAATGTGCATTACTCGCAAATCGGGCGTTATGAAGAGAAAGGGGCACAACCTTCAGGCGATATACTGGCTAAGCTGGCCAATGCCCTGGAAGTTACATCAGACTACCTGATGAACGGAACTTCAGATGACCTGGCTAATAGCTCACTTACAGATAAGGAGTTGTTAAATCAGTTTAAAATGATCGAGAAGATGACAGATGAGAAAAAGTCAGTGGTGAAAATATTCCTCGATGCATTCATCACAAAGGATAAAATCAAACAGCTTGCTTTATAAGTAAAAAGCCCGGAACTTACCGGGCTTCTTGCTAACAATTCCTCTGTAGACTTTTATTTTTTTAAACTTTTTCTCTCCAGCCCTTTTAATTCAACTTGAGCAAATTCTTCTGTTACTTCCATTAGATTAAATTTCCCAAGTATAAATACATATTCATAATCAATCTTAT
>JAAYUS010000215.1 GCA_012517605.1 Bacteroidales bacterium | reverse complement strand
TTAAAAACATATTATGTAAAATATTACTTTTGGGCACTCATGCGTGAATTGGATGATGAGTTGGAATCCCTGACTTATACTTGTGATATTTAATTATTCTGCCGGTAAACCTCTGATATGAAACATTCTGTAATCTTCTTGCTTACAATCTTATTCATCGGGTCCTGTAAACCCGTTAAGGATGAAGAAAAGAAACTCTTAACATTACTCCGACCTTCAGAAACCAATGTCGACTTTGTTAACAAGCTTACAGAAACAGAACAATTCAATATGATCCAATACCTTTATTTCAATAATGGAGCAGGAGTCGCTGCCGGGGATATCAACAACGACGGCCTTGTGGATCTTTATTTTGCATCAAATCAGAATCCGAATAAGCTCTATCTTAACAAAGGGAACTTCGTATTTGAAGACATTACCGAAAAAGCCGGGGTTGCAGGTCAGGGCGACTGGAAAACCGGAGTTACCATGGCAGATGTGAACGGAGACGGGTTACTTGATATTTACGTCTGCCAGGTAGGAGATTACAAGGCAGTACACGGCAGGAACCAGCTTTTCATTAACCAGGGAGATCTCACTTTCAGGGAAGAGGCAAAAGAATACGGCCTTGATTTTCAAGGATTCTCAACACAGGCTGCATTTTTTGACTATGACAGGGACGGTGATCTGGATATGTACCTTCTGAATCATTCCGTTCATACCTCACGCAGTTACGGGGCAAGCGATCTGCGTTTTGAACACGATTCGCTTGCAGGCGACAAACTATACAGGAACGATGAGGTTAAGGGAAGACGCTATTTCAATGATGTGACAACACAGGCAGGCATCTATAACAGTCAGATCGGATATGGACTTGGTGTCAATATAAATGATATAAACAATGATGGCTGGCCGGATATTTACATCTCGAACGATTTTCACGAAGACGACTACCTTTATATTAATAACGGCGATGGCACATTCACCAACAAATTCAGGGAATACATGCGCCATACAACCAGATCGTCGATGGGGAATGATGTGGCTGATTTCAATAACGACGGCCTTCTCGATGTGATTGTCCTCGATATGCTCCCTGACAAAGAAAATGTAAGAATACAATCGGGAGGTGAGGATGATTATGAATTATACCTCATGAAACTGGGATATGGTTATGGTCATCAGTTTGTACGGAATAATCTGCAGCTTAACCTTGGAGATGGAATATTCAGCGAAATCGGCAGGCTTTCCGGCGTCTTTGCAACAGACTGGAGCTGGGGTCCCCTGTTCTGTGATGTTGACAACGACGGCCTAAAGGATATATTTATAGCAAACGGCATCTACAGAAGAGCAAATGATCTGAACTATGTTAAATTCTTAACGGATAATGAATTTTTCTCAGCAGAGGATAATAAAAACACACCCGATAAGGTTCTGTATGAGAAAATGCCCCTTTATCCCTGCTATAACTTCATATACAGGAACAACGGTGACCTGACTTTTACAAACATGGCAAAGGAATGGGGCTTTGACACCCGTTCATTTTCAAACGGAAGCGCATATGCAGATCTTGATAATGACGGGGATCTCGACCTAATTGCAAACAATATCAATGAAGCCGCCTATATCTACAGGAACGATGCTTCAGAAAAACCGGACAATCACTTCCTATCCTTTGATCTGAAAGGTAAAGGTCAAAATACTAAGGCAATAGGAACACGTATTACAATATATTCGGGGGATCAGATGCAGGTTGCAGAACAGTTCCCTACCAGGGGATTTATGTCATCAAGCCTGGGCACACTGCATTTCGGACTCGGGAGGAATGATAAAGTTGATTCAGTTGTCGTCCGCTGGCCTGATATGTCTGTTGAGGTTTTAAAAGATGTCGCTTCCAATCAGATTCTGACTCTGGATGCAGGCAATGCCGGAAAACCACGAAGTAATTCCGGATCTGTCAATAAAAAGGATCTGCTTGTAGCTCCGATAATTTTACCGGGTCTGGATTTCAGACATCAGGAAAACCAGTATTACGACCTGAACAGGGATTTTCTTGTACCACACACTCTTTTATCAGAAGGGCCTGCACTTGCTGTTGCTGATGTCAACGGTGACGGCCTTGAAGATATTTTCACGGGAAATGCCAAAGAGCAGCCTTCAGCCCTGTTTTTTCAGCAAGCCGACGGATCCTTCAAAGCTAAGTTGTTGCCTGTGTTCATCAAGGACCTTTATTCTGAAGATGTTGACGCTGCATTTTTTGATGCCGACGGCGACGGGGATAATGACCTTTATATTGTCAGAGGCGGCAGTGAAGCCTCACTTGGAGATCCTCTGCTTGCCGACAGGCTGTTGATTAACGACGGCACCGGAGAACTGAAGGAAAGCGAAAAAGGTTCGCTTCCTTTCACTGCAAATAATGGCTCGTGCGTTGCTCCCGGCGATTTTGACAATGACGGTGATATAGATCTTTTCGTCGGATCAAGGGTGGTGCCAGGCGCTTACGGGATCTCTCCAAACCAGCTTTTACTCGAAAATGACGGGCGTGGCCATTTTAAGGATGTCACTGAAAAAAGAATGAAAAAGATGAGAAAGCCGGGCATGGTCACCGACGCTGTATGGGTTGACTTTGACAAAGACGGTGATCAGGATCTGATAATGGTTGGCGAATGGATGAAGGTAACCGTCATGAGGAATAACAATGGTTACTTTAAAAATGTTACAGGCTCTGCAGGCCTGGATGAGACCTCGGGATGGTGGAACAGTATATACGCCACCGATATTGACAACGATGGCGACCCGGACCTTATTGCCGGGAATATAGGCTTGAACACAAAGATGAAGCCTTCCGTAAAAGAACCTGTTGAGATGTACCTGAATGATTTTGATGGCAACGGGACACTCGATCAGATTATCTGTGCCTACGAGGACGGTATCAGTTACCCTGTCGCACAGGTAGATGAGCTGAAGAAACAGATAACCAGTCTGGATAAAAAGTATCCGAATTACTCTGATTTCGCCGGAAAAACGGCAAAGGATATCTTTGGCAGCAAAGCTATAAACCGGTCAATAAAGAAGAAGGCCGTTATGTTTGAGAGCTGCCTTTTCCTTAATGACGGAAATGGAAGGTTCTCGATCTCAACACTGCCGATGGAAGCTCAGTTTTCACCAGTTCGCGACATAATATCCCATGATATTAACAGCGACGGAAAAAATGACATTATTCTTGTAGGAAACGACTACACAGCCAAACCAAATTACGGACGCTATGACGCAAGCTATGGCTGGTGCCTGATGGGCGATACTGGAAACAATTTCAAGGCGCTGTTTCCTTCTGCGAGCGGATTCAGGACAAACGGCGATCCACGAAAAATAGTGATGTTGAAAGCAGCAGGCAAACAATATTTTGTTGTCGGAGTAAATGACGGGAACATTCAGATATTTGAATGCCTGAGATAAATGTCCTATTTTTCCGGGAGCCCGGGTTTTGGATGCATCATTTTAAAAACCTGGACAGGAGAGTTGCTACCGGAAACCACAAGCAAACTGTCTTTCCGTGTATTAAGTTGAATAAAATCACGTATCTCGCCTTCAAGCCTGAAACCTGAAACTTTTGCCGGGATATTTTTAAATCCACCCTTTCCGTCGCCCTGGAGAAATGTGCCAAAGCTCGAATCATAACGGCCGGTTTCCGGTTTCGCACTGAAAAGATTGCCTCCAAGAAGTATATCCAGTATGGAATCGCCATTAATATCCCCAACATAAACCGCATAAACAGGTGAAAACTGTGCTTCCACAGGCAGATCACCTTTTGCAAAATGGCCGGAACCATCGTTTATAAATACTGATGTTTCCAAAATAAAGGCATGAAGCTGAACTGAATTTTTCAGTTGATCAGGTGAAAAGATATCAGAGATTCCCTGATCCTTGTACATTTCATATTTCGGGTATTTTTTTTCAAGGGCAGGGATCTGCCTGGTGAGATCATGTTTAAGAGCGAAAGGATATGACTTCTCACCATCATAGGCACAGATTATCTGTTCCACAGTTCCGTTCAGGTCAAAATCATTCACATACATACTTACTGGTTTATCCTTATAAGCTTTAAAGCGTGAATTCAGCCCATGGTTTCCGGCAACAAAGTCAATATCTCCGTCTCCGTCAAAATCCCCTGAAGCCAGGCAATTCCACCATCCTTCGGTACGGAGCTGTCCGAAGGCATCCTTTTCTTCCCTGAAGACACCAGATTCATTGATAAAGACTTTCAATGGCATCCACTCTCCGGCAATGATCATGTCTTTATCACTATCTCCGTCAACATCTTCCCACAGCATATCCCTGATCATGCCTGTATTTGCCAGTTCAGGAGCCAGTCTGGCCGTCACATCTGTAAATCTGCCTTTACCATCATTCTCAAGAAGATAACCTCTTACAGGAACTCCATAAGCAAAAGGTTTAAGCCTGATTCCTACAAAAAGTTCAATGATCCCGTCGTTATCAAAATCACATGGTTCCACGCATGATGTGCTTTCATACCGGCCGGCTGGTAAAACCTGTCCTGATTTTGTGAAATTACCTGAGCCGTCATTCAGGTATAAGCGGTCTGCCAGAGCTGATGAGCTTTCGGGAAATTCATTGCCGCCGCTTGCCACATAAAGGTCCAGATCTGAATCTCCGTCGGCATCAAACATAGCACAATCGGTGTCCTCTGATATTTTGTCTTCATTAAAAAGATCTGTTTCAGTCTTAACGAACTTGCCGTTCCCCTGCTGAATCAGAAGAGATCCAGGCTGGTCCTTTGCCCCGCAGATGAACAGGTCAGCAAGGCCGTCATTGTTGACATCACCGCTGCACATATGCGGACCCTCCGTCGACATCATATGGTATAAAAGGGGATCACGTTCAAAATCATTGAACTCATTTTCAACATGAACAAAATCAATTGCCTTTCCGGCGCTTATGTTTTTAAAGTAAGTATTCAATGTCTTCAGTGAATCAGTTGAATGATACTTCATTTTAACGCCATCTTTCTGATAAAGCTCCAGTGTCTGGTCTGCGGCCACATCTTTCATTATTGTAACTGTATTATCAGGCCATTCAACTATCAACGAATCAATAATGTCGATGGATCCAAGGCCAAGGTTCGGCCGGTTGTCGCTGGTGGACAGGTAACCTCTTATTGGCATCTGTTCAAGATATATTGTCTTGCCCTGTCTCCTGGCTGTAACTTTGGCTCCAATAGCTGATGTATTGAGTCCGGATCCCCTGAGTATGACCTTGAGATAATGATTCTCGGGAAATAATCCGGAAGCCTCATTACGGTATATGAATACTGGCATATTTACATTATTGACAACGAGGTCGAGATCACCGTCATTATCAAGGTCGCCATAAGCAGAACCGTTTGAAAATCCGGGTTCATCGAGGCCCCATTCTTTTGCAACATTTCTGAAACTGTAATTCCCCTGGTTCCTGAAGGCATAGCTTGGGATTTTAACTGATGGAATGGCATCTATCAGTGCTTTGTAATCCACCTTGTTATCAGTGATTATCGACATCACCATATCGCGGTTGGAAAAATACTGGAGGTAATCCTGATCAGTAAGATCCTTGTATATGCCATTGGCAACAAAAATATCCTTCATGCCGTCATTGTCAAGGTCCATGATCAGTGCTCCCCACGACCAGTCGGTGGCATTAACCCCAGCGAGGCGGCCTATTTCACTGAATGTGCCATCGCCATTGTTAAGCTGGAGCATGTTGCGGGTAAACTGCTGGTAATATCCGTTCCTGATATTTGCCGAATAGCTGTCCCAACTGTCAAATGTGGTTTTGGTTTTAAGACGGTCGTTATGTTCGGGTACCATATCGGTTGCAAAAATCTCGGGATAATGATCATTATTTATGTCTGCCATGTCAGCTCCCATTGAAGCTGCCGAAATTGACCGCATCATCCCTGTCAGCGTTTCTCTGAAGGTTCCGTCATGATTATTGAGATATAGATAATCCCTTTCAAAAAAATCATTCGACACATAGATGTCCATCCATCCGTCCTGATCGATATCACCAACTGTTACGCCAAGGCCAAAACCTATAACGCTGCCGAAAATGCCGGCCGCCACACTTACATCAGTGAACCGGTTGTTATCGTTCCGGTAAAGTTTATCCCCTCCTATTGAATCCCTTACATGCCGGAGATTGTTCTTCATATTGAAGCTTCCTATAGCTCTTGATGAGTTGTTAAGAAGATACATATCAAGATCGCCGTCTTTGTCGTAGTCGAAAAATACCGCATGGGTTGAGTAACCCTGGTCGTCAAGGCCATATTCATTTGCCTTTTCGGTGAAGGTAAGGTCGCCGTTATTTATAAAAAGTTCATTTCGCCTGTCGTCTCCTTCCATATTTCCGGAATTGCAGACATAAATATCCATCCATCCGTCGCCGTTCACATCAGCCATCGTTGCTCCTGTTGACCACTGGCCTTTTCCCATGATCCCGGCACTTTCAGAAATATCCTCAAATTCAAAATTCCCCTTGTTCAGGTAAAGAGCATTTGAGCCCATGTTTGATGTCAGAAAGATATCAATAAGACCATCATTGTTGATATCCCCGAGTGCCACGCCTCCTCCGTTATAAAAATTCCTGTAAGTATAAATATTGAATTTGTTTTTAAGCTGGATATCGTAGTCAAGATGATTTATAAATCCTGCATGGGTAACAGATTCGGGCATTGTAGTGAACAGTTTTTTCTCCCTGTTAATGTCAATCCTGTTACAGGCAGAAAGCAATACTGCCAGAATTAAGGCTGATGCGATTGTTTCTGTTCTGACTTTTCCTTTTATCATAATCTATTTCAGTTCTTTAGGAACATTCTGAGGAGGCAGGATAGTTTTTGTGCTGTCTTTTGCTACCTGTTTCACCGACATGTCAGTAAAGATAGCCCATACTGTCATTTCATTTTCCCTGAATATGGTTATCCTGCGGTTGCCACTGATCTGAACAAAAGCTGATCCCCTTTTCGGATGGTCGATCTTCATGAACTGATCACCATATGTCTTTTTAAACCACTTTAAGACATCCAACTGAAGGCTGTCCGATGAAAGGCTCTTATTCCATGGCGCCCATCCCGTATACTGGAATTTTACAGGCATCTCTGAAATCTTTCCATCTGCAAAAGAAGGATAAAAGTTCATCGAAGCAGGATATCTGAGTTCATCCTTAATCATGTATTCAACAGTTGTATTGCTGGGCCCCTGCTTTATTAAACCCTTATGGTTCAAGTCCCAGCAATGAATATAAAATTGTTTCTCAGGCATCCCAAAATACATACCCATGAACAATGAATCATTGCGCACTCCGCTTGCAAGTTCATGTTTTAATTTCCTTTCGTATCTTGATCTGGGAGTACAGGAACCAATTACAAGTCCGGCTGAAAGTGTGATCAGGAAGATGGGGATTAGACTTTTCTTCATATAAATATATCAGTATTTGTAAAAGTGTAAATTTTCATTGTTTCTTGCAACAATTATGACGGATTCATTACCTGTCCTTACAATCTTCATGTCCCTTATATCGCCCTTTGTAAAAAAGCCTGAGGCCAGAGGAGAGACCGGTTTCCATGATGAGGCATCATTATCCCCTGAAAGAAAAAGTCCGTATCCTGCTTCATAGATACCTGTCTGGGGTTTGGCTTTCGACTGGTTTCCTCCGATGAGCAGGTCCTTTTTACCATCTTTGTTAAAATCATCGATAATTACCGACCATACCGGAAAAAACTGGGCTTCCGCAGGCAAAGGGACCATCTTAAAGGAACCCTGTCCGGTATTTATAAGGACTGAGTTCTGCATTATTCTGGCATTAAGCAGCAAGGATCTTTCAATTACCTGCTGAGGGAAAATATCTTCAATTGTCTGATCCTTATAATCGGCGAACTTAGGGTATTTTGATTCAAGAGAGGGGATCTGCCTGACCAGTTCATCCTTTCCCGCCAGGGGATAGGCTTTATCACCCTTATAAGTGCAAATGATCTGTTCAACAGAACCATTAAGGTCAAAATCATTTACATACATCATAACGGGCCTTTCGTTTGAAGCTTTAAAAAATGAATTAAGGCCGTGATTCCCCAGAACAAAATCAACATAACCGTCATCATTAAGATCTTCTGCTTCAATGGTATGCCACCAGCCTTCAGTATTTTTCATCCCGAATCTTTCC
>JAAYUS010000214.1 GCA_012517605.1 Bacteroidales bacterium | reverse complement strand
CTGTTGAAAACAAAGAGGAAAAAATTATTGCCTTCCTCAATATTATTCCTGATTACAAACCGGATGAAGGAACATATGATCTCTTAAGGAAGACCCACGATGCACCTAACGGAGTAATGGATTTTATCCTCGTTGAACTGTTCCGATATTTCATTTCCCAGTCTGTCAGATATGTTAATCTTGGCCTTGCGCCATTATCGGGACTGGATGATCCTCATAAATTCCCTGAAAAGACTTTAAAGTTTGCCTATGAAAAGATAAGGTCATTTTCACATTACAGGGGCCAGAAAGAATATAAGGACAAGTTTGATCCGGTATGGTACGACAGATTCCTTGTATATGATAATGATTATGATCTTATCAGTATACCGTCGGTCCTGGCAAAAGTGATAAGGAGTTGAATTTTACCGGAGAATGCTTTTCCTGTCATTCTGTATGCTTCTTGCCATGAATTCTTTCAGCGGAACAGGATTATGGCTCTTTGCCCATTTTGATGTTATTTCGTACTGATCTTTCATTTTATCAAACCCGAACAAAGGAAAATTCTCCTCGAAATCAGGAATCCAGATATAGGTTCTGTCTGTCAGTTCAGGTGCCTCTTCCATATATGCTTCCAGTCTTTTAATAATCCCTTTTTTAAGTATTGCATCAAGTGAAATTCCTGCTTTGTCGAATAAACCCCTGTCGTTTATTCCCAGTAATCTAAGTTCCTCGCTGACCTGAGGGATGCTGTCACTTTTCCTGCTGATTATATATACTTTTGCCACGCCTTTTTTCCTGAACTGTTCAAACTGGAGTAACGCCTTATAAGGAACGTGATCTTCCCCGACACCGCCATCTACATATTTAGCATCGGGAATTGTTTTTGGATTTGTCATCCGGATAGCAGGAAAAACAAAGGGGAAAGCTGATGAGGCCATCATAATATCCACCAGGCTCAGAGTTGTATCAGATTCTTCATTTATTTTGCGGCTGCACATCCTGTAGACATTCTTTTTCAGGTCAAGATCAAAGAGACGGGTAAAAGACACTGACGTAGTATAGGGCAGATCACCGATACTTCTGTAACCAAGCAAATCCACCGCCACTTTTGTATATAGTTCCCTGGCCGGTGTGGTATTTACCGGTATCTTTTTGCCTTGCTGGATAAAAACATCACTGTTTTTCAGGTTGAACAGAATCTTTTTGTATCCGTTCCAGCTCAGTTTCCTGCTCAGTATACCGTTTAGAACTACAGCATTAAGTGCACCGGAACTTACTCCTGAAATAAAGACAACATCTTTAAGAAGACCTCTGTTATATAATTCCTCAAGCAGCGCAGCTTCCTGGGGTATACGAGCTGCTGCCCCGGTCATGATTATGGCAACTCCTTTCCTCGGATTTGTAACCTGAGTGGTCATGATCTTTTGAAGATGGTTATCTCCGAGGACCAGAACTGTGGTAAGAATGAAAACCGGAACGTAAATGAACTTCATCTTTATAATAAAAACAATTGTCGAAAAAATCATCATTAAATTCTATCCGGACTGATCCCTGAATCGAGACAGGAATATAAAATTAATTCATTTCATTGATGACGGGAAAAATATTAGATCAAAAAAATCTGGCAAATAATCGCATTATTATAAGGGAGACGGGACTGCATCACCTGCGGCCCGACGGACCCGGTTTGAGACGCTTTCAAACAAAAACAGCCACTTATCGTGGCTTATTTTATTTTTACGAATCACTTCCCAATACAATCATATCGGCGGAATTCATTAAAAATAAAATTGCCCCTCCTAAAAACCGGGGCATTTTTGTTTGAGCGGGAGACGGGACTCGAACCCGCGACCCTAACCTTGGCAAGGTTATGCTCTACCAACTGAGCTACTCCCGCGAATTCACGGGCAAAAATAAAAAAAAATTCTGATCTGCAATACCCATCCTGAAATTAATCTCTTTCGGGGCCCCAATTCACAAGAGTATTGTTCTGGAAATAAAGCACGGTATTGTTATAATACCATTCCTCCTTTACCACATTATTGCTGATGATCTTGTTTATCTTGCGGGGCGATCCCCAGCTGTCCTTTACCATTTCTGAACGCATACCTTTCCATATTCTTCCGGAATAGATCCTTCCGGCAAGAGATTGACCATATTTTCTTTCAAGGTATTCATACCTTCCTGCCCTTGTCTTTTCAACAGGACGTGAAACTGTTGAAGGATTATCCCTGTTATTTTCTGTTGCCGCGGGTTCTGCTCTGTTTCCGGGAACAGGGGTTTTGTCAATTTCAGCATGTTGCGAATAAATGAATCCTGTATTTCCTTCATATTCGACTTTCATGAACGCACTGTCTGCCGACAGAACATTTACGACAGAACCCGCAGGTATAACCATTATTACTGATGTCAGGTCATCTTTATCCTTGAAAAGCCTGGTGGCATTTTTTACTGTTGCTGTGGCTCCCGCAGAAATAGCATTCTGGACGGCCTCAGGTCCCTGAAGCACATTGGTACTGGTCGTCTGCGTAAAGGCTGATGATGCAGTAAACAGAATTATTATTGATACTATTAATCTGTTCATATGATGGTTTTTACCGGTGAGATCAAAAATTATACCATGATCATGTTCTTTGCAAGGTCATTTTTTTCTTATTATCATTAAGCCATCGCGCAAAGGCAGGATAAAATTTTCGACATTGTCCTGCTTTCTGATCATTTCATTGAATTCTATAATCCCTCTGGTCTGCTGATCGCGTGTGTTTTTGTCCGTTACTTTTCCTCCCCACAGCACATTGTCGGCAATAATAAAACCACCCGGCCGCACTTTGTCAATCACAAGTTCAAAGTATTCACAATATTCCCTTTTATCACCGTCAATAAATACTAGGTCAAATTCTTCTTTGAGAGTTGTTATTACATCCTGCAGCCGTCCTGTGATCTTTTCAATTTTGTTTTCCACTCCTGCCTTGCGGAAATAGTATCGTGCGAATTCATCCAGTTCATCATCAGTTTCGACAGTGATCAGCTTTCCGTCAGGTCTGAGGCCTAAAGCGAGGCAGATAGTGGAGTAACCTGTAAACGTTCCGATCTCAAGGATGGCTGAAGGATTGATCATTCTGGAGATCATTTCAAGGAATTTACCCTGAAGATGACCACTGGCCCTGTTTGGATTTACAAATCGGAGATGCGTCTGCCTGTACAGATCTTCAAGAACCGGATCTTCGGGCGTCGAATGTTCAAGAATATATTTCTCAAGTTCCTGCTCCATAATTACTTATAAATCAATGTTGAGAGCCTGGAAGGCTCAAATACTTCGTTTGCAGTTTCAAGTAATTCGGACGAAGTTATCTTCTCAATTTTGCTGCAGGTATCTTCCAGAGATTCTACCTTTCCGAAGACAAGAATGCTTTTGCCAAGGCCAAGCATAAGGCTTTCATGATTTTCATAACCGCGTGCAAGATACCCCTTAATCTGATTCTTTGCCTTGCTTAGCTGTACTATACCAAGTTTCCTTGTCCTGAGTATTTCAAGTTCGGATAAAACCACTTTAATGCTTTTTTCCAGGAAGGTGTTGTCGGTGCCAAAGTAGATTGTAAAAGCTCCGGTATCACAATATGGATTGTAGGATGATTCAACATTGTATGCTAGTCCTTTCTTTTCCCTGAGTGACAGGTTCAGTCGGGAGTTAAGGCCCTGGCCACCGAGAATGTTGTTAAGGAGGAACATACCGGGACGTCTTTCATCCTTCAGGTTGTATGCTAAATTCCCGATGATGCAATGATTCTGGAATGTATCCTTCTTTTTGGTAACAAAAGAAGGTTTATAGGACCAGGAAGCGATTTCACCGTTTGATTTTTGATTTTGAGGCACAGAACTGAAATACTTAACGAATAATTTCTCAATCTTTTCATTACTGATGTTCCCGACTGAGCAAAAGACCATCTGATCGGTGTTATAATGCCGGGAAATAAACTCCGAAATTGTCTTTTGTGTGAAAGATTTAACAATCTCTGTCGTCCCCAGAATATTATGGCCTATTGGCTGACCTGCGAATATCAGCTCCTCGAAATCATCAAAGATCAGCTCGGCAGGATTATCGAGATATGAATTTATCTCTTCAATCACAACATCCTTTTCTTTTACAATTTCCTTCTCAGGAAAGACAGAGTTGAAGGCGATATCGCTTATAAGCTCAATAGTCCTTTCATAGTCGTCCTTTAAAAATGATGCATGTATTGCAGTCTCCTCCTTGGTAGTGTAAGCATTAAGTTCTCCTCCTACATCCTCAAGCCGGCTCAAAATGTAATATGCCTTTCGCTTTTTAGTCCCTTTAAAGAGCATATGTTCAATAAAATGAGCAATCCCGTGTTCATTTTCCTTTTCATCACGAGATCCGGCATTTATAACCAGTCCGCAATGTGCTACAACTCCCGGGATGGCATGATGCACAAGCCTGATGCCATTGGTCAGGGTACGATAGAATAGTTCCATTATCTCGGTTATCCGTGTATGAAAAAATGAGTGTTCGCTCCCGCTCTGATGAAATTATGGACAGATTTAGTGTGCCACAGTGAGAATGAGAAAAAAGAGCGAGTTCGCTTGCTCTCGCTCCCGCTCTCACTCTTTTTTATGTGGTGCCACCGG